>NZ_DAMAGC010000156.1:0-8200 GCF_031995405.1 Stenotrophomonas sp.
AAGCGAACGCCAGCGCCATCGCACGCCCGATGCCCTTGCTGCCACCGGCAATCAATACCCGCCGCCCGGAAAAATCCAGGGGTGGGCCGGCAGCGGAATCGGACGCGCCGGCCATCACAGGTCGAACTTGATGCCCTGGGCCAGCGGCAGCGAGTCGGAGTAGTTGATGGTGTTGGTCTGGCGACGCATGTACACCTTCCACGCATCCGAACCGGACTCGCGGCCACCGCCGGTATCCTTCTCGCCACCGAACGCGCCGCCGATTTCCGCACCGGAGGTGCCGATGTTGACGTTGGCGATGCCGCAGTCCGAACCGGCCGCCGACAGGAAGCGCTCGGCGGTCTTCAGGTTGGTGGTGAAGATCGACGAGGACAGGCCCTGCGGCACGCCGTTCTGCATCTCGATGGCTTCATCCAGCGTGCTGTACTTCATCACGTACAGGATCGGCGCGAAGGTTTCGTGCTGCACCACTTCGTCGCTGTTCTTCAGCCCGGTGACGATGGCCGGCAGCACGAAGTTGCCGGCGCGATCGATGCGGGTGCCGCCGGTTTCCACGGTGCCGCCGCTGGCCTTGGCCTTCTCGATCGACGCAAGGAACTGCTGCACGGCGCCGTCGCTGTTGAGCGGGCCCATCAGGTTGGCCGGGTCGGTCGGATCGCCGATCTTGCCTTCCACCTGCTTGTACGCCTTGATCAGCGTGGCCAGCACGTCGTCATGGATGGATTCGTGCACGATCAGCCGGCGCGTGGTGGTGCAGCGCTGGCCGGCGGTGCCGACTGCCCCGAACACGATGCCCGGGATGGCCAGCTTCAGGTCGGCGGTTTCGTCGAGGATGATGGCGTTGTTGCCGCCCAGTTCCAGCAGGCAACGGCCCAGGCGATGGGCGACCTTCTCGGCGACCTGGCGGCCGACCTGGGTCGAGCCGGTGAAGCTGATCAGCGGCACGCGCTTGTCGGCCACCATCTTCTGCGACAGCTCGGTGCCGGCATCGTTGATGAGGAAGAACAGGTCCGGGAAGCCGCCGTCGCGCAGCGCTTCATTGCAGATGCGCATCGAGGCGATGGCGGTCAGCGGGGTCTTGTTGGACGGCTTCCACAGGCAGATATCGCCGCAGATCGTGGCCAGGAACGAATTCCACGCCCACACCGCCACCGGGAAGTTGAACGCACTGATGATGCCGACCAGGCCCAGCGGCTGGTACTGCTCGTACATGCGGTGGCCCGGACGCTCGGAATGCATGGTGTAGCCGTACAGCATGCGGCTCTGGCCCACGGCGAAGTCGGCGATGTCGATCATCTCCTGCACTTCACCGTCGCCCTCGGGCTTGCTCTTGCCCATTTCCAGGGCGACCAGCGAGCCCAGTGCATCCTTGTTGGCGCGCAGCGCTTCGCCGCACAGGCGCACGGCTTCGCCACGGCGCGGGGCCGGGGTGGTGCGCCACACTTTGAAGGCTTCCTGGGCGCGCGCGATGATGGTTTCGTAATCGGCGTCGGTGGTGGCGTGCACGGTGGCGATCGCTTCACCGGTGGTCGGGTTGATCGGGGTGATCACCCCGGCGCTGGTGGCGGTGGACCACTCGCCGTTGCCCAGATAGGTGCCAGCGTTGGTCGCGTCCAGGCCAAGGGCCTTGAGCAGCTCAGAGGACATGCAAACTCCTGTTGCGTATCAAAAAAGGGCGCAGCCGCTGGCAGGGTGGGGGGCGGCATGCAGAACGCCGATTCTACCCGGTCGCCGCAGGCGATGCCCGGCTGCAGCCGGCGCATACGCGGTCGCCCTAAACAGGTAGAGCCGGGCCATGCCCGGCTGCGCTTCCCCTGCAACCGGATAGAATGTCGCCCATTGTTCGCCCCCAGGAATCTGAATGAACGTTACCGTTGCGGAAGGTGTGGTTGTCGGCAATCGTCTGCCGTTCGTGCTGTTTGGCGGCCTCAACGTGCTCGAAGACCTCGACTCGACCCTGCACGCGGCCGAACACTTCAGCACGGTGACCGCCAAGCTCGGCATCCCGTACGTGTTCAAGGCCTCCTTCGACAAGGCCAATCGTTCCTCGATCGCCTCCTACCGAGGCGTCGGCCTGGACGAAGGCCTGCGCATCTTCGAAGAGGTCAAGCGTCGTTTCGGCGTGCCGGTGATCACCGACGTGCATGAAGTGGCACAGGCTGCTCCGGTGGCCGAAGTCGTCGATGTGCTGCAGCTTCCGGCATTCCTGGCCCGCCAGACCGACCTGGTCGAGGCGATCGCGCGCACCGGCCGCACCGTCAACGTCAAGAAGCCGCAGTTCCTCAGCCCCACGCAGATGAAGCACATCGCGGCCAAGATCCGCGAAGCGGGCAACGAGAAGATCATCCTGTGCGAGCGCGGTGCGCAGTTCGGTTACGACAACCTGGTCGTGGACATGCTGGGCTTCCGCGAGATGACCGAATCCACCGGCGGCCTGCCAGTGATCTTCGATGTCACCCACAGCCTGCAGCGCCGCGACGCCGGCAGCGACGCCTCCGGTGGTCGCCGTCGCCAGGTGGCCGAACTGGCCCGCTCGGGCATGGCGCTCGGCCTGGCCGGCCTGTTCCTGGAAGCCCACCGCGACCCGGACCACGCCCGTTGCGACGGTCCCAGCGCACTGCCGCTGGCCGCGCTGGAACCGTTCCTGGTGCAGATGAAGGCGCTGGACGAACTGGTCAAGGGCTTCCCGGAACTGGATATCCGCTGACCCGGCCCACCCACGCGATGCGGCGGTGGCCTTGGTCCCGTCGCTGAATGTGGGTATCCTTCACGGCTGCACCCGCATCTCCGGTGCGGCATATGGCCTCGTAGCTCAGCTGGATAGAGCGTCCCCCTCCTAAGGGGAAGGTCGCCCGTTCGAATCGGGCCGGGGTCACCATAATCAATGGCTTGGGCCATTCGGCGCATAGCGTCTACTCGACTGTTTTCGGCATATCCATGCTGTCTGGTCACAGTGGTCACAGTCGGTCTGCTTCTGCGAATCTATCTGGCAGGAAGCCGAGCGCGCGAAGTGTCCTTCATGAGCGTGGCGCGAATGGCAGCGAGCCTTTCCGCCGACGTTCGGGCGGAGCGCATTACGGCATCGATGCCAGGCTTCCAGCGGGTCAGCTTTTCGGTTTCGTGGTTCCAGTGGAGGATGTCTCGTATCGCGACGCCGTCCACAACCCGCATCACCAGATGGTTGCCAGTTCCATTCGACGCGAGCGCCACAAGATCAAGTGATCGAAGGTGAATTCCCCACGCACCGCGCAGGTTCTCATACGTGACCGATCCGGCCGTCTTCCGCGGGTTGCCGGGATCAAATACCGGGAAAAATCGCCACCCACCCGGTAGCTCGGTGCCGTTGTGCGTGAGCCAGACGGCCCTGAGTTCAACTGGAAACACAACGCCCAGCTCCCGCTCTGCCTCATCAATGAGCGCCGCAGTGGCAACGCTGCTAGTTCCCGGCATCGTCGTCTCCTTTGTTCGGGACTTCCAATTGTATGAAACGAGCATCGGGCCGGTCACCAGCATCACCGCGTCGACCCTTCGCCTTTCGTAAGCTCCAAAATGCACTGCAACAGCACCTGCCGTTTCCCCGCATCGCTGTCCTCCTGCCAACAGCCCAGCATCTGCAGCCAGAATCCGTCCGCCGCCAGGCGCGCGGCGCGGAGGTGGGGATCGGCGCGTTCGGCGGGAAATGCCTCCAGGCGCGCCGCAAGCCAGTTCCGCCAGAGGTCGGCAAATGCCGGTTCCACCAGCGCGGTCAGCGAAAACTTCACCCAACTGCGGTCTTCCGTCTGCATCGCATCGAATGTGGCGGTGACATAGGCGCGTGTGAACCTGCCATGGGCCAGCGTGTCGCGCGCGAGGATAGCGTCGAGTTCGTCACCGAAGCGCAGCAGGCAGTCGGCATAGGCCGCTTCCAGCAGCTGCTGGCGATTGGCGAAGTGGTGGAAGAGGGCGCCCTTGCTGACCCCGGCACGCTCGGCCACGCCGAGCACGGTCACGCCGCCCAGGCCACGCTGCGCTGCTTCCTGCGCCACCGCGTCCAGCAGGGCCACGCGAACCAGCGCGGGCTGCTTGCGCCGTTTGAGTGCGTCCATCAGTGCGCCGCCGCCTTGGAGAACGCGTTGATCATGACCACCCCGCCCACGATCATCGCCACGCCTGCAATGGCTTGCCAGTCCAGGGTCTGCTTGAACACGGTGACGCTGATGATCAGGGTGAGGACGATGCCAAGTCCGCCCCAGATGGCGTAGGCGATGCCGAGCGGCAGGGTCTTCAGCGCATGGCTCAGCAGGTAGAAGGAGAGCCCGTAGCAGAGCGCCATCCCGATGGTGGGGACGAGCCGGGTGAACTGCGCTGTCTTCTGCAGCAGCAACGTGCCGGTGACCTCGGAGACGATGGCACCGGTCAGGAACAGATACGCCGTGATGAGAGGGGTCATTGCGAACAACCTTAAAGATACCGACCGGTCGGTATGTTAAAGGAAAGGGTGCTGAACGGAGACTGTCTGCAGCGGCTTGGGGCTTTCCCGATGCCGCGTGCAGGTCAGTGCACTCGAGGTGCGTGGTCGGATGGATGGAGGCACGGTGATGTCACGCCGCCAGGAAAGCGCTCGATGAACGCGGCAAAGCGCGCGCCTGATATCGCCTGCCGGGTTCGACACGCCGGGCAGTCCAGCACGGCGCCGCCGCCGGGGATGTTGACCAGCCAGGGCGCGGTTATCTCCATCGTGTAATGACAGGTCAGGCACTCCGCTCGCACGCTGAGGATGGCGTTGACCGTCGTCTGCGTGGAGCCCGCGGGCATGCCCACGACAGCCAGCAGGTAGAACAGACCTGTATCCGGCACGATCCTGCCCCCCGACGAAATGGCGCGGAAGTCATGCCTTGCCCCAACCGGCAAAGCGCCCGGCGGCAGTGCACACGAAAGGTCTTTCCACGTAGGTGGGATCCTAGTCCTGTGCTTGTTAGCACGCTGCATGTGAGGCGCAGCGGGCGTTTACTAGGCCACGGGAAGCAGAAGCCCGTCGAAGCGTGCATTGCTGATCGCCTGGCGTGTCTTGCAGCCGGGGCAGGTAATGGCGATGCCCCCCGGGATGATCTGCAGGCCGTGGCGGGCGATGGCGGTGAAGTGACGTTTGCATGCAACGCAGGCGGCGGCCACGGCGGTAATGGCCGCTCCGCCTGCGCCAGGTGCCGTGCCTGGCCCGTGGACTTCAATCAGCTCGAAGATGCCGGTACATGTCATGGGGCGCGAGATCCGTGGGTGCCGGGGGCACCAGGAAGTATCGGCCGGCGCGGCAGGAACCTGAGGCGGACACGGATGCAGGCTGGCGGCGCTGCGGCGGCGTGGAAGGCCATGGGACGTGCCTTGTCTGGATGGATGCACCACCCTAGGCCCGCGTTCGTTACTTGAGCGCGGGTTCGTGTGAGGCCGGTCTGGACATCTGTCGCTTTGGGGACACCCGCAGGGGTGTCGGGCGGACGCTGTTTTCCGTCGTCTGCCGGGCCTCCTGTCGCCGCAGGGTGTGTGCGTGCACGTACGGTGAGGTCCATGTGCAAAGACACAACCGTTCATCTGACGCGGCGCGAATTCTCGTCCCGGTAACCTGGGCAGGGCCATGGTGGATTTTCACCAGGAGAACTTGCATGCAGACGTCATGGCTGTCCCGAATAGAGCGTTGGGCCGACGAACCCGGTTTTCGCACCCAGACGCTGGACGATGCACGTGCGGCGTTGCGCGAGCTTCTTCCCGGTTTTCCCGCGCCGGGCGACCAGCCTCGGGAGATCTGCGTCAACGGCTATCGTTGGTTCAATGGCGAGATGGAAGCGGTGGCCGACGCCATCCATCGTGCTTCGCGTCGGCCGCACGCGGTAGCCGCCACCCTGGAAGGCGCGGATTGGAATGTCGATCGCAACGCGGCCGGTTTGTGGGCCATCCCGGGCTCGAGCCGCGTGCAGGCGCGCGATACGCGCCGCAATGGCTGGGTCGCCGCTGGCGTCGGCGGTATCGGCATGCGCCCTGTCACGGAACCGGCGGTGTCGCGTCCAGGTGCCGGGTGAAGAACCGGGCCATCACTCGATAGGCCTGCTGGCTTTCCGGAAGTCTGGCATCCAGGTGGAAGGCATGCCCCAGCCCCTCCCACACGTGCAGATCGGACTCGCGTCCCAGGTCGACCAGCCGCCCGTGCATGTAGGACACGTTGCTCAGTTCCGCGGCGCGGGTGGCCGTGATGAACAACGTGGGCGGGAAACGCGCAAGCAGGGACTCGGAGAAGACCGGCGACACCAGTGGATCGCGGAAGTCGACGTCGCCGTAGTACAGGTCTTCCATGATGGGCAGCGACCCATCGGCGTGCGGTAGCAGCGCGTCGTTGATCGCGGCCATCACGTAACGGGAATCACCGCCATAGCGCGCATCGCCGCCAGCGCAGAACAGGCCGGCCGCGCCCGGCATCGGGAGCTTCTCCTTGTCGAACCACGCCAGTGATTCGCCGGTGAGGACGCCGCCGGCGGAGCAGCCGAAAATGCCGATATGCCTGGCCGGCATGCGCGCGAGCGCGGCGCGGTAGACCGCGGCGACATCTTCGCTGGCCGCGGGGAATTTGTGCTCCGGACCTTGTCGATACTCCACCGCGATGACCGTCGCGCCAGTCATCGCGGCCACCGGGATCGCTTCGAGCAGGCCAAGACTGTCGGCGCGCCCGAACACGAAGGCGCCGCCGTGCAGTTCGATCAGCAGGCGTTGCGCGGTCGGATCGGTTGGCGCACTGCGGGGCTGCACGCGGACCACCGGCACGCCATTCCAGGTTTCGTTGTGCAGCTCGACCGGGTAGCGCTGGCGCAGCGCGGCGATCTCGCCATACGCCCACTGATCGGCGCCCTTGCGGATCTCGTCCAGCTGCGCAAGCACGGCCGCGTTGTCCAGTTTCGCGGTGGGGTCGCCATGGATGACGGCGCTGCGCACGCTGGCCTGCGCCTCCGGGCTGAGGTAGGGCGAAACCGGCAGGGCAAAGCGGGGCACCTGGCGCACGCCTTCATCGGCCACACGGTCCACGGCCACCGCGGGCATGCTCATCGCCAGGCCGATGGCAGCGGCCAACCCCGGCCATGACGTCCTGATCCACGTGCGCATCCACACCGTCCTTGTCGTCGAGAGGCGCACAGCATAGCGTCGGGTGCGGCACGCGTCGCGCCGTTCTCGCGCCCTTGATTCCGGCTCGCCTAGAATGCAGCCGATGCCTAATCCCCCCCTTCATGCCCTCGTGTACGTCAGCCATGCCGCCGGCAAGCTCGACAACGCCTACCTCGACAGCATCCTGGTCGACGCCATGGCCCTCAACCAGGTCGCCGGGGTCACCGGCGTGCTCCTGTTCGATGGCGAACGCTTTCTGCAGTACATGGAAGGCAGCGAGGCAGCGGTGTCTGCGGCTTTTCTGCGTGTCCAGCGCTCACGTCGGCACTCCGGCATCCGGGTGTTGATGCGCGGCGAGGTGGCAGAACGTTATTTTTCGAAGTGGTCGATGGCCTGCCGCCATACCGAGGCCTCGATCCTGCAGCGCATCGAGCGCAGCCGCTGGGAGTCGAGGATGCTGCCGCAGATAGCAACCGACCGTAGCGATAACGACGGCCTGGCGCTGCTGATGCAGTTCTGGTCGGACGAGGGCTGAGTGTGGCGGCGCGTCAACTGACAGCGGCGCGTCAATTGCATGTCAGCTGCTGCCGCGCAACTGTCGCCACGCGTTTACATCGGCGGGGCGATGCTGGTAGCCAACCCAAGGAGATCCGACCATGCACAGCAACGCGCCCGAACTGCCCATCGGCCAAACCGTGCCCGGCTCGCCGCAGGAGCCGCTTCCGGCCCCAACGCCGGTGGAAGCACCGGTAACCCCGGACCCGCCGGCGCAGGATCCACCCAATGAGGTGCCCCCCGAGGGCGACCCTCCGCCGGCGGACGCGCCGGTTGAAGAGCCGCCGGCGCCGGGCCACGCGCCTCAGCCCGGCGGCTGAATGCTTCAGCGCGGCGTCGGTGGCTTTTCGTAGTCGTCCGGACTCACTTCGCCTTTGCCCTTGCCCTGGTCGGGCATGTCCTTGTCCTTCCAGCGGGCGGCATCGTTGCGCGTCTTGTCCGGCGTAAACGCCTTCTGTTGATCGTCCTCGGTATTGCCGGAGACGGGCTTGTCGGTGTTCATCGGTGCGCTCCAACAGGGGGT
>NZ_DAMAGC010000157.1:0-8048 GCF_031995405.1 Stenotrophomonas sp.
AGGGTCTGGATCGGGACTTGCCCTTCCACTTCGGCCCGTTTGATGCGGGTACCGGTCACCTCGACGCGGTCCAGCTCGGTCGTGGTACGTGGGGCATCCTGGGCGCCGGCGAGGACCGGCGCAGCCAACAACAGGCACAGCGATACAGCGACCGCCAACGGGCGGTGGTGCAGGTCGTTCATTCGCTCTCTCTCCAAAGGAATGTTGGGCTGGGCTGCCGAGTCCCCCTGAACAGCGGCAACGTCTCCTTTGTAAACAAACGGTAAATGTGAAGAAGTGACGACCAACACTTTTTCACACCACTCAGACAAATCCGAACAGGCAAGATGCAGGCGCCACAACGCATGACGCCCCTGCGGACAGGGGCGTCGGTGGTGCACTGCAATGCAGAACCGGGCTAGTGCACGAAGGCGATGCGCTGCAGGTGCGCGTTGTTGGCCGCCGCCAGGATCTTGGCCATCACCTCGTACTCGGTCCCTGGATCGGTGGCGATGCGCAGTTCGGGCAGGTTGCCGGCGTGGGACTGCGCCTGTTCCTGCATGCGCGCCTGCAAGGCCGCTACCGGCATGGCCTGCCCGTTCCAGGTGACCTGGTTGGCGGCGTCCACGCGCAGTTCGATCGGCGGAGGCGGGTCCAGCGGAGGAACCACCGACGTGGTCTTCTGCGGGAGGTCGACCGGGATCGGCATCGAGATCATCGGTGCGGTCACGATGAAGATGATCAACAGCACCAGCATCACATCGACCAACGGGGTAACGTTGATCTCGGCCAGTGGTCCAGAGTTCCCTGCTGCACGGAATGCCATGGTCTGCTCCTTGCGTGGGGGCCGGTTGCCCCAAGGCCGAGACTACCCGCGCCACGGCGCACGCAGCGCCCGCGCTCGGGGTTCGTTCATGATCGAGTCGGCTTGCCCTCACCGCCTTTCACCCCGCGCCGTTATGCTTTCGCCATGACTCGACTCCCCCTGTATTTCCTCAGTGCATCGACCCTGCTGGCCTGCTCGGGGCTCAGCCCGGTGGCCGATGCCCAGAACCTCGACGCGCAGCGCGCGCAGGTCAAGGCCGCCATCGACAACGCCGAGCGCGGTCAGTTCGATCCCGCCCAGGCGGCGGCACTGAACAAGCATCCGCTGTACGGCTGGCTGGAATACGCCAATCTGCGCCGCAACATCGACACTGTCAGCAGCGCGCAGGCACAGGACTTCCTCAAGCGCTACAGCGGCCAGGCCGTGGCCAGCAGCTTCCGCAGCGTGTGGTTGCCGGCCGTGGCGCGCCGCCAGGACTGGCCGACCCTGCTGGCCAACTGGGCCCCGACCGACAATGTCGGCCTGCGCTGCGCCCAGCTCAATGCACGCCAGGCCACCGGCAAGGCCGACGCGCAGTGGACCAGCGAGGCCCAGGCGATCTGGCGCAGCACCGGCAAGTCGTTGCCCGATGCCTGCGATGCGGTGTTCGCGGTCCTCGATGCCAAGGGCGGCCTGAGTGCCGAACTGCGCTGGGCGCGGATCGACGCCGCCGCGGACGAACAGCAGCCGGCGGTGATGCGCAGCGCCGCGCGCGGCCTGCCCGCCGCCGACCTGGCCCTGGCCAACACCTATGCCGCCTTCGTCGACAAACCCAACGCCAGCGCGCTGAACTGGCCGCGCAACGAACGCAGCCGGCGCATCGCCACCGATGGCCTGGCCAAGCTGGCCAAGGCCGATCCGGGCGCGACCGAGCAGCAACTGCCGCAGTACGCCACGGCGCTGCAGCTCAGTGCCGGCCAGCAGGCCCAGGTGCTGTACCAGGTGGCGCTGTGGACGGTGGCCTCCTACGGTCCCGAATCCGCGCGACGCCTGAATGCCGTGCCCGATTCTGCTTATGACGAGCGCCTGCACGAATGGCGTGCGCGCGAGGCGATGTCGCGCGGCGACTGGCCGCAAGCGCTGGCGGCGATCCGCAAGATGGGCCCGACCCAGCGCAGCGATTCGCGCTGGCGCTATTTCGAGGCGCGCATGCTGGAGAAGGCCGGCAAGCGCGGCGAGGCCCAGCCGCTGTACCGCGACGCGGCCCGCGCGGCTACCTTCCACGGCTTCCTCGCCGCCGACCAGCTCGGCCAGTCCACCTACACGCTGTGCCCGTGGGAACCCAACGACAGCGCGCAGGCGCAGGCGGCGGTCGCGCGCGATCCGGCGATCATCCGCGCGATGGAACTGTTCAAGATCGAGCGCGCCGGCTGGGCCGTGGCCGAATGGAACGATGCGCTGAGCCGCTACGACACCACCCAGCGACGCATCGCGGTGGAAGTGGCGCGCGACAACGGCTGGTTCGACCGCGCGGTGTTCTCGCTCGGCAAGACCCCGGACGAGCAGCGCCTGTATTCGCTGCGCTTCCCGCTGCACCACGATGATGCGATTCGCCGCGAATCGGCACGCAATGCGATCGACCCGGCCTGGGTGGCGGCCGAGATCCGCGCCGAGAGCATCTTCAATCCCAAGGCACGCTCGCCGGCCAACGCCATGGGCCTGATGCAGGTGCTGCCGGCCACCGGCGCCAGCGTGGCCAAGTCGATCGGGCTGGCCAACTACGGCGGCGCGGCCAGCCTGTACGACCCGGACACCAACATCGCCATCGGCACCGCCTACCTGCGCCAGCTGATGAACAAGTACGAGGGCCTGCCCTACGTCACCATCGCCGCCTACAACGCCGGCCCGACCCCGACCGCACGCTGGCAGACCCAGCGCCCGGGGTTCGATCCGGACATCTGGATCGAGACCATCAGCTACAAGGAAACCCGCGAGTACGTCGCGCGCATCCTGGCCTTCAGCGTGATCTACGACTGGCGCTTGAACGGCAACGCACTGCCGGTGAGCGACCGCATGAACGGCCGCCTGCAGGCCAAGCGCAAGAACTTCGCCTGCGCGGCCAACGCCGACAAGGGCGGCGACTGAGAAGCGCGCCGGGGTAGTGCCGGCCGCTGGCCGGCTCCCCGGATTGCCTGAATTTGCAGCAGCCGGCCAGCGGCCGGCACTACCGATGGTCGATTGGCACCGGGCTGCCCCGATGGCCTGATATTTCCAGCAGCCGGCCAGCGGCCGGCACTGCCGGTGGTCGATTGGCACCGGGCTGCCCGACTGCGGCATCATGGCCGCATGAAGATTTATCTGGTGGGCGGCGCGGTACGCGACCGCATTCTGCAACGCGACCCCGGTGACCGCGACTGGGTCGTGGTCGGCGCCTCACAGGCGCAGATGGAAGCACTGGGCTACAAGGCGGTCGGCCGCGATTTCCCGGTGTTCCTGCATCCCGATACCGGCGAGGAGTACGCGCTGGCGCGCACCGAGCGCAAGTCCGGCCGTGGCTATCGCGGCTTCGTGGTCGATGCCGATCCGTCGGTGACGCTCGAAGACGACCTGCTGCGCCGCGATTTCACCATCAACGCCATCGCCTGCGATGAAGCCACCGGTGCGCTGGTGGACCCGTATGGCGGCGTGCGCGATATCGAACAGCGCGTGCTGCGCCATGTCGGCCCGGCGTTCGTCGAAGATCCGCTGCGCGTACTGCGTGCGGCACGCTTCATGGCCCGCTTCGCCCCGCTCGGCTTCAGCGTCGCCCCGGAAACCATGGACCTGATGCGCCAGATCGCCGACAGCGGTGAGCTGGACGCGCTGGTCCCCGAACGTGTCTGGCAGGAACTGCGCCGCGCGCTCACCTGCGCCCAGCCTTCGGCCTTCCTGCGCACGCTGCACGACGCCGGCGCGTTGCGCGCGATCCTGCCCGAGCTGGACGCGCTGTACGGCGTCCCGCAACGGGCCGAGTTCCATCCCGAGGTGGACACCGGCGTGCACCAGGAAATGGTCAGCGACATGGCCGCCCGCCTCGCGCCCGGCGATGACCTGATCGGCTTCGCCGCGCTCACCCACGACCTCGGCAAGGGCCTGACCCCGCCGGAGGAATGGCCGCGCCATCTGCAGCATGAAGCGCGTGGCCTGGTGCCGCTGGCCGCGCTGTGCGACCGGCTGAAAGTGCCGGTGGACCATCGCCAGCTGGCCGAAGCGGTCTGCCGCGATCATCTCAACGTGCACCGCATCGACGAACTGCGCGATGCCACCGTGTTGAAACTGCTCAGCCGCTGCGACGGTTTCCGCCGTCCCGAGCGCATCGCGCAGATCGCGCTGTGCTGCGAGGCGGACAAGCGCGGCCGGCTCGGCTTCGAGGACAGTGACTATCCTCAGGGTGCAACGCTCAACCGGTTGCACCAGGCCGCCCTGGCCATACAGGCGCGCGACCTGGACCTGACCCACCTGAAGGGCCCGGCGGTGGGTGAGGCGTTGGCGAGTGCGCGTACGCAGGCGATCGGCGCGGCGCGCTGATCCTTTTGAGCGGACCGCAGCCGTTGCGGTTGATTTCCGCCTCGTCGGGACGCGGCAACCGCACCCGCTGCCGTTGCCATCGCTGGCGGGCGTGTCCCGATCGCGGCGCAGACGCACGCCAGCGTGTGGCCGATATCCAGCGGCCATGCCCGCCACTACTGCGTGTGATTACACCGAACCGCGTCCCCGCACCCGTGCCCGACCACGCTCGACCGCCAACGCGGCGCGGCCCGTCGAGCCGAGGTCAGGCACATTGAAACGCACCGCGTTTACTGGGTAAGCTTGCGACGGGGCGGCTATGAGGGTGCTTCCTTCTAAACTTCGAACTAGTGCCTTCGCTTTCCGCCCCACCTCTTTTCCTGCCGCCACGCATCCCCCGGTAAGCCATGAACCCGATGCTGTTGCGGCGCAGATCCAAGGTCATCCTCAGCGCGGGACGCGAGCGCCAGCCGCTTGAGGTGGTCGCCACGCTGCAGAAAAACCTGGAAGCCCTCGGCTTCCAGATGTCGCCCTCGCTGTGCGAGCGAGTGACCACGCTGTCGCTGCCCGAGGTGGAGGCGTTCTACAAGCGCCTGATCCGCGCATTGCGCGCAATGCTGGGCGCGCATCGGAGTTATGCGCCGCTGTACCCGGACTTCCCGGCACAGATGATGCGCGCCAGCGATGCCGAACGGTACTGGAACGCGTATCTGCACTATCGCGGCCAGCTCGATCGCGTGGGCGAGGCCACGCCGCGACCGCCCCGGCAGGACGTGCCCAACTGGCGCGTGCTCGAGCTGGGCACACAGGACGAGGTGGATGCGTTGTTCGTGGCGCTTGCCGCCGCGCGTACGCCGTACTCGCCGGAAGACAGCGCCGATGTGCGCTGGTACGTGGCGCAACATCGCGAGCGCGCGCTGTCGCTGCTGCCCGAGAACCTTCCCTGTAAAGAGAACCTGGCCGTGGTCGTGGCCGCGCTGCTTGCCGATGAAGGCATGGCCGATCCGCGCGTCCGCGCCCTGGGCCGCCATGTGCGCACCGCCACCGATGTGCTGCGCATCGCCGTAGCCTTGGACGACGGCGACGTTTCGCTGGCCGCGCCCACCCGCTTCGGGCGCTACCGGCGTCCCTTGCGCCGGGTATTGCTCAGCTGGTTGGAGAAAATGCCCGACCGCCTGGAAGACCTGCAGCGCTGGACGCCGCGCTGGGTGCGCCTGGCCGAGCGCCTGCACCCTGGCGAACATGCCGCCCGGTTCCCGGGCACCGCCGCCGACTTCGCCCGGCTGCGCGCCGGTCAGCGCCTGCGTGGTTTCAATGCGCAGGTGGAATGCGCCTTGGCCGAAGACGATGTCGGCACCGCGCTGGCGGTCCTGCGCACACGGCCGGGTGAACTGGCACGGCGACTGGACGTGCTCGCCCGGCGCAGCCACAACGTACAGGACGTGGTGGACACGTTCGCACAGGTGGCGGCCTCGGTGTCCACCCCGGTGCTGCTGCAGGTGATGACCCACTTCCAGCACCGCGCGGCACCCCGTGGTCTGCGCGTGTTCCTGCCCAAGGGGCAGGTCGGCAAGCTGTACGCGATCGCCGATCACCTTGCCCCACTCGATGCCGATCTCTGCGCGGCGCTGGCGCTGTGCTGCGAACAGGCGTTGCTCGCCCGCTTCGCCGCGTTGCCGCCGCTGGGCGCCAGTTACATCGACCCGGCCCTGTCGCGCTACCTGGTGCCGTTCTCGCAACGCTCGGCATCCAAGGCATTGCGCACGCTGGTGCGCGGCAGCCGGGTGCCCCTGCCGGACGCCAACACCCTGCGCATGTTCTGCTGGTGGCGCAATGGGAAATCCCGCGTGGATATCGATCTGTCGGCCGCCATCTACGGCGAGGACGTGCAGTACATCGATACGTTGGCCTATTACAACCTGGCCACCTTCGGCGCCCATCACAGCGGCGACATCGTCGATGCGCCCAAGGGTGCGAGCGAGTTCATCGACATCGATATCCAGCGCTGCCGGGAGCGCGGCATCCGCTGGATCGTGATGTGCCTGAGCAGCTTCAGCGGCCAGGCATACTGCGATCTGCCCGAGTGCTTCGCCGGCTGGATGGCGCGCACCGCACCGGATTCAGGCGAAATCTACGAACCCGCCACCGTGGTGGATCGGTTCGACCTGGCCTCGGATACCACCTTCTGCCTGCCGATCGCCTTCGACCTGGTGGAACGTCAGGCACTGTGGCTGGACATCGGACTCACCAGCACGCCGCGATTTGCCGTCAACGTTGCCAACAACCTTGCTGGCGTATCGCTGATGCTGCGTGCGATGTCATCGCTGCCCAAGACCCGCCTGCACACGTTGTTCGACCTGCATGTGCGTGCGCGCGGACACCGCGTCGGCACGCCGGATCAGGCAGCGACCATCTTCGCCGTCGATCGGGGCATTACCCCGACCGACCTCCCGAAAATCAGCGCCGAGTTCCTGTAACACGCTCCGCTGCGCTCACCAGTCAAACCGCAGCCCGATATTACCCTCGATGCTCTTGCGCTCCTTCTGCACGCTGCTTTCCAGATCGCGTGTGTAATCGGCCACCGCGAACGCGCTGACGTTGGCGTTGAAGCGCGCGACCACGCCCACGCCTACCTCCAACGCCCGCGAGCCCTGCTCGTTGCTGAGCGGGTTGCTGCCGAAATCGATGCGGTCCTGTCCGCCGAAGGTCTGCCAGTAGTTGAGCTTGAAATAGGGCTGCCAGCCATTGCCGGCCAGGTCGTAATCGGCCGCCACGCGCAGGCCGACCCGACCGGTCCAGGCGTTGTCGCTGTCATAGCGGACGGTGGAGACCAGGTCGGCGGTGTCATCGAGGGAACTGCGCTGCCAGATCACCTGCGCCTGCGGTTCCAGCCACCAGGCGGACTGGCCGAACCGCAGCAGTGGCTTGCCCACTTCCAGCGAGGCGGTGGTGCCATCGCCGCGCAGGTCCACCCCCAGCCCACGCGCGGACTGCGCGTCGCCGTCGTAGCGGCTCTGCATCACCACGGCGTCGAGGTAACCACCGGCACTGCCGACACGCGTCCAGTACAGGCCCACATGCTTGTCGTCCAGGCGCGTGCGGCCAACCGCCACGTTGTCCCAGCCGATCGCAAAGCCGTTGACGTTGCCCTGCGCACGGGTGCGGCCGACGAACACGCCGAACTGGTCGCGATACCGATCATCGGCGCTGGCGTACAGGTCGATACCCGCCTGCACGCCCTGGATGTCGCCATCGAAGCTGGGCTTGGCATCGCCCTCCCAATGCTGCTCGTGGCTCTGGCCGATCAGCCGCGCCCAGGCCGAACGGAACCCACCCTGCCCGGCCAGCAGACGCTGGTCGCCCTGGCGCTCGTGGAAGGTGCCCAGGCTGAGCAGGCTGGTCTCGCGCAGCAGCGGCGGCACCACCGAGTAGGCAGCCGCTTCCAGGCGGTACAGCGGAATGATGTCGCCCTGCGCGGGCACCGCGCCGGGGGTCGGCGGCACAGCCAGCGGGCCGGGCACTGCGGCGGGCGTGGTCGGCACCGGCGGCGGCGCATCGGCCTGCGCAGGCGCGACCGGGGCCGGCTCGGGCGGCGGCGGCGGCGGCGCGGGCTCGGGCGCCAGCGGGTCCGGGTTCTCCGGCACGTCCGGCGACGGCGGCGGCGGCAGCGGCGGCGGCGGGGTGCCGGCATCCTCCGGCGGCGGTGGCGGGGTCATCG
>NZ_DAMAGC010000158.1:0-390 GCF_031995405.1 Stenotrophomonas sp.
CTCCTCCTTTATTTCGCCTCCAAGGGCATGGGGACCCAGCGCCCGACCCACCGACCAAAGTCAGAAGCCAGATTTCCCCGCGCGTCTCCGCAAGCGAGCACCGTAGCGGCCGGTAGGCTCCTGGGCAAAATCAAGGAGGAGGCCGCCAGGCCGGGGGACACTACGCCAGGGGCCTACCGGCCGCTACGGGGCCCTGACGCTCGCGGCGTACAAGAACGAAGCCCCCCCTGATCCCACGCAGCGCCCGGACCATCCGACCCGCGTATCACCGTGCATCATTGACTGCGATGTTGGAACAGGACGCGCTGGTTCACCGGGAGAAAACCAAAAAAAAAGCCCCTGGCTTTCACCAGGGGCTCTTCAAAGATTGGCGGAGCGGACGGGACTCGA
>NZ_DAMAGC010000158.1:490-8041 GCF_031995405.1 Stenotrophomonas sp.
ACCCGCGACCTCCGGCGTGACAGGCCAGCATTCTAACCAGCTGAACTACCGCTCCGCACTAAACCTTTTACTACCCTTCTCGACGACGTCGATCGCCGAGAAAACTAAGGCCCCCGATTGCTCAGGGGCCTCGTCGAAACTGGCGGAGCGGACGGGACTCGAACCCGCGACCTCCGGCGTGACAGGCCAGCATTCTAACCAGCTGAACTACCGCTCCACATTTCAAACTTCTACTGGCGGTGCTGTGGTGGGTGCTGAGGGTTTCGAACCCCCGACCCTCTCCGTGTAAAGGAGACGCTCTACCGCTGAGCTAAGCACCCCAGCAAGCCGCTTAGTTTACGGCATCCTTCAGGGCTTTGCCAGCCTTGAACGACGGATTGTTCGATGCAGCGATCTTGATGGTGTCGCCGGTCTTCGGGTTGCGGCCGGTGCGGGCAGCACGTGCGCGAACCTGGAACGTACCGAAGCCCACCAGCGTCACTGCATCGCCGCCCTTCAGGGCCTTGGTGATGGAAGCGATGACGGCGTCGACGGCGCGGTTGGATTCGGCCTTGGTCAGGTCGGCGGCTTCGGCAACGGCATCGATCAATTCGGTCTTGTTCATTCTGTACAGCTCCTTTGGCGGGGATTCCGCATATTCGACAGTGAAGCATCCGACCCACATTGCGGCCGGACGCCAGTGAAGTTCTCGATTCGCCGACGTCAGTGAGTGCTGACTCGCGAGTGGTGCTTTTATACCAGCGCACCCCTACCCGCGCAAGCTGAAAAGCCAATAACGACGCGGGTTTCGGCGATTTCCAGATGGCGCGTCAGTGCTTGACGCGCGCCGTGGAAGCTGTCTTGCCCTTGCTGCGCACTGTGACGCGCGCCCCATCCTTCTTGGCCTTCTTGGGCGTCAGCGGCGCCTCCAGCGCCAGCTCCAGCACCTCTTCGATCCACTTCACCGGAATGATCTTCAGATCGCGGGTGACGTTGGCCGGGATATCGGCCAGATCCTTGCGGTTCTCTTCCGGGATGATCACCGTGGTGATGCCACCCCGCAGCGCGGCCAGCAGCTTCTCCTTGAGCCCGCCGATGGCGGTCACCCGGCCACGCAGGGTGATTTCACCGGTCATCGCCACTTCGGCACGGATCGGCACCTTGGTCAACGTGGACACCAGCGAGGTCACCATCGCGATACCCGCGCTGGGGCCGTCCTTGGGCGTGGCGCCATCGGGCACGTGCACGTGCACGTCGTGCTTCTGCAGGAACTCGTTGTCGATGCCCAGCCGCTCGGCGCGCGAACGCACCACGGACAGCGCCGCCGACGCCGATTCCTTCATCACGTTGCCCAGCTGGCCGGTCAGGATCAGCTGGCCCTTGCCCGGCACCAGGGTCGATTCGATCTGCAGCAGATCGCCACCGACTTCGGTCCAGGCCAGGCCGGTGACCAGGCCGATCTCGTTCTGCTCCTCGGCACGGCCGAAATCGACGCGACGCACCCCCAGGTACTTGTCCAGGTTCTTGCCGTTGACCACCACCAGTGCCTTCTTCCTGGCACCGGCCTTCTTGCCGGCCTTGGCCGGCTTGACCGCCGCGACGGGGCCGGCGAGCGCGATGTCCTTGACCACCTTGCGGCAGATCTTGGCCACTTCGCGCTCGAGGTTGCGCACGCCGGATTCGCGCGTGTAATAGCGCACGATGTCCTGGATGGCGTCGGCCTCGATTTCCAGTTCCTCCGGCTTGAGGCCATTGGCCTTGAGCTGCTTGGGCACCAGGTACCGCATGGCGATGTTGAGCTTCTCGTCCTCGGTGTAGCCGGGGATGCGGATCACTTCCATGCGGTCCAGCAGCGGCCCGGGAATGTTGAGCGAATTGGAGGTCGCCACGAACATCACTTCGGACAGGTCCAGGTCCACTTCGAGGTAGTGGTCGTTGAACGCGTTGTTCTGCTCGGGGTCGAGCACTTCCAGCAGCGCCGACGACGGGTCGCCACGGAAGTCCATCGACATCTTGTCGATCTCGTCCAGCACGAACAGCGCGTTCTTGCTGCCGACCTTGTTGAGGTTCTGCACGATGCGGCCCGGCATCGAGCCGACGTAGGTACGACGATGGCCACGGATCTCGGCCTCGTCGCGCACGCCGCCCAGGCTCATGCGCACGAACTTGCGGTTGGTCGCCTTGGCGATCGACTGGCCGAGCGAGGTCTTGCCGACGCCGGGCGGACCGACCAGGCACAGGATCGGGCCCTTCATCTGCTTCACGCGCGACTGCACCGCCAGGTATTCCAGGATGCGGTCCTTGACCTTGTCCAGGCCGAAATGATCGGCGTCCAGCGTGTCCTGCGCGGCCTTCAGGTCCTTGCGCACCTTGGTGCGCTTCTTCCACGGCACGCCCAGCAGCCAGTCCAGGTAGTTGCGCACGACGGCAGCTTCGGCCGACATCGGCGACATCTGCTTGAGCTTGTTGAGCTCGGCCTTGGCCTTGGCCTCCACCGGCTTGGGCATGCCCGCCTCGGCGATCTTGCGCGCCAGTTCGTCCAGCTCGCCCGGTGCATCGTCCAGGTCGCCCAGTTCCTTCTGGATGGCCTTCATCTGCTCGTTGAGGTAGTACTCGCGCTGGCTTTTTTCCATCTGCGACTTCACGCGGCCGCGGATGCGCTTTTCCATCTGCTGCACATCGATCTCGCCATCGACCAGGCCGACCAGCATTTCCAGGCGGTCGCCGATCTGCAGCGTCTCCAGCAGGCGCTGCTTGTCGGCCAGGCGCACGCTGATGTGCGCGGCGATGGTGTCGGCCAGGCGCGCGGGCTCATCGATGCCGGCCAGCGTCTGCAGCAGCTCCGGCGGCAGCTTGCGGTTGGTCTTGACGTACTGCTCGAACAGCGACATCAGCGAACGGGCGATCGCCTCGATCTCGCGCGGCTCACGCGATTCGTCCGATTCGATTTCGGTGGCGATGCCATGCAGTGCGGTCTCGCGCTCGGTGACTTCGGTGACGTTGACCCGCGACAGGCCTTCGACCAGCACCTTGATGGTGCCGTCGGGCAGCTTCAGCAGCTGCAGCACCTGGGCCAGCGTGCCGACCTGGTAGAGGTCGGCGGCGGTCGGGTCATCGGTCTCGGCCGACTTCTGCGCCAGCAGCAGGATGCGCTTGTCCGCCGCCATCGCCTGTTCCAGCGCGTGCATGGACTTGTCGCGGCCGACAAACAGCGGAATGACCATGTGCGGGAACACCACCACGTCACGCAGCGGCAGTACCGGCAGGTCGAGAGTCTCAGTAGGGGAACGGGCCATGTGGGCTCCAGTGGAACAGTGGGGATGGCCTCCGGGCGGCCTCGCCCGGATACAAAAAAAGCCGATGGCCTCGTTATGGGGCCATCGGCTTCTAGATGCAAGCTGTTCTAATAAACTTCTTTCAATTCAAATGCTTGAACCGATTATTCAGCACCCGCAGCCTTCTGTTCAGGGGCCGGTGGGGTCTGGTAGATCAGGTACGGCTCGGACTTGTGCTCGATCACCGATTCATCCACCACTACCTTGCTCACGTTCTCGGCCGAGGGCAGGTCGTACATGGTGTCCAGCAACACCGATTCGACGATGGTGCGCAGGCCACGGGCGCCGGTCTTGCGCTTGAGCGCCTTGCGGGCGATCGCCGCCAGGGCGTCCGGACGGAACTCCAGCTCGACATGCTCCATCTCGAACAGCTTCTTGAACTGCTTGGTGATGGCGTTCTTCGGCTCGGTCAGGATCCTGACCAGCGCCGCTTCGTCCAGCTCTTCCAGCGTTGCCACGACCGGCAGGCGGCCGACGAATTCCGGGATCAGGCCGAACTTGATCAGATCTTCCGGCTCGACTTCGGCCAGGATCTTGCCCACTTCCTGCTTGCGCTCGGAACTCTTCACCTTGGCGCCGAAGCCGATGCCGCCGGCGTCGTTGGAGCGCGCCTGGATCACCTTGTCCAGCCCGGCGAACGCGCCGCCGCAGATGAACAGGATGTTCTTGGTGTCCACCTGCAGGAATTCCTGCTGCGGATGCTTGCGCCCGCCCTGCGGCGGCACGCTGGCCACGGTGCCTTCGATCAGCTTCAACAACGCCTGCTGCACGCCTTCGCCGGACACGTCACGGGTGATCGACGGGTTCTCGCTCTTGCGCGAGATCTTGTCGATTTCATCGATGTAGACGATGCCCTGCTGTGCCTTCTCGACGTCGTAGTCGCACTTCTGCAGCAGCTTCTGGATGATGTTTTCCACGTCCTCGCCCACGTAACCGGCTTCGGTCAGCGTGGTGGCGTCGGCCATGGTGAACGGCACGTTGAGCAGGCGGGCCAGGGTTTCGGCCAGCAGCGTCTTGCCCGAACCGGTCGGACCGACCAGCAGGATGTTCGACTTCGCCAGTTCGACTTCGTCGTTCTTCTGGCGGCTCTCGATGCGCTTGTAGTGGTTGTACACAGCCACGGCCAGCGTGCGCTTGGCCCGGTTCTGGCCAATCACGTACTGGTCGAGTACCTCGAGGATCTCGCGCGGCTTGGGCAGCGAACTGCGCGCCGACTGCGCCTTTTCCTCGAGTTCTTCACGGATGATGTCGTTGCACAGCTCCACGCACTCATCGCAGATGAACACGCTCGGGCCCGCAATCAGCTTGCGCACCTCATGCTGGCTCTTCCCGCAGAAAGAACAGTAGAGGATCTTGCCGGTGTCCGTGGAACGACCTTGGCGGTCTTCGCTCATGCTTCGCTTACCCAGTTACCCCACCCGCTGAACGGGGGTTCGATTCGAGAATAGCACAGGGTCAGGGGGACACCAGTCCCACCCGACCCCGCGGAAACAAGCCGGTTTGCCGGCCTGGCTGCATCATCACGCCGGGGTGATCGACTCTTCCGGACGGCGCTCGAGCACCTGGTCGACCAGACCGTAGGCCACCGCATCGGCCGCGCTCTTGAAGTTGTCGCGCTCGGTATCGCGCGCGATAGTCTCCAGCGACTGGCCGGTGTGCTTGGCCAGCACCTCGTTCAGGCGCGAACGCAGGGTCAGGATTTCACGGGCATGGATGTCGATGTCCGAGGCCTGGCCCTGGAAGCCGCCCAGCGGCTGGTGGATCATCACCCGCGAGTTGGGCAGCGCATAACGCTTGCCCGCCGCGCCGGATGCCAGCAGCAGCGCGCCCATCGAGGCGGCCTGGCCGACGCAGATGGTGCTCACGTCCGGCTTGATGTACTGCATGGTGTCGTAGATCGCCATGCCGGCGGTGACTACGCCACCGGGCGAGTTGATGTAGATGCTGATGTCCTTTTCCGGGTTGTCCGCTTCCAGGAACAGCAGCTGCGCCACCACCACGTTGGCCATGTGATCGTCGATCGGGCCCACGAGGAAGATCAGACGCTCCTTCAACAGGCGCGAATAGATGTCATAGGCGCGCTCGCCGCGGCTGGTCTGTTCGACCACCATCGGAACCATGTTCAGGGCTGTGGTTCGGTTGTCCATTAGTGAGGCACCTATTTTGGGGGGAACGACCCCGCGCCGGGGCGCGGGGCGTAAAACGCGGGCCGCTTACTGGCGGATCGCGTCCTGGAACGACAGCTGTTCTTCAGTGTGCTGGGCGCGCTCGGCGATCCAGTCGATCACCTGCTCTTCCATCACACGATTCTGCAGCCCACTCATCAGCTGGGGGTCATTACGGTACATCTCAATGACCTGCTCCGGCTCTTCATAGGTGGAGGCAATCAGGCGCATGGTTTCGTTCAGGCGCTTGGGATCCAGGCGCAGGTCGTTCTTGCGGGCCACTTCGCCGACCAGCAGGCCGACCAGCACGCGCTTGGCAGCGGCGTCCTTGAAGCCTTCATGGGCGTCGGCCGGGACGTCGCCCGGGTTGCGGCCGCTGCGACGGATCTGCTCGACCTGCTGGGCCAGCATCGCACGGGCCTCGTTCTCGACCAGGCGCGGCGGCATTTCGACCGAGGCGTAGGCGGCGATCAGCTGCTCGCCCACTTCACGGCGCAGGCGGTTCATCAGCGCGCCCTTCAGCTCGCGCTCCAGGTTGGCACGGATGTCCTTGCGGAACTGCTCCTCGTCGCCACCCTTGACGCCGAAGCTCTTGATGAACTCGGCATCCACGTCCGGCAGCACCGGGGCGGACACGTCCACCGCCTTGACGGTGACCTTGACCTGCTTGCCGGCCAGCGCCGGGACGCGCCAATCGGCCGGGAACTCGACGTCCAGGGTCTTTTCTTCGCCCTTGGCCAGGCCGATCAGGCCCTGTTCGATCTGCTCGAACATCATGCCCTGGCCCACGATCACGCTGCCCTTTTCGGTGCCTTCGGCCGGCAGGCGCTCATCGCCGGCCTGGGAGAAGGTTTCCAGCGCGACCAGGTCGCCGTCCTGCGCGCCACGGGTGACCGGGCTCCAGCTGCGACGCTGTTCGCGCAGGTTGGTGATCATCTGGTCGATATCGGCATCGTTGATGTCGGCGGTGTGGCGGACCACGGTCAGCTTGCTGACGTCGACATCGCCGAAGTCCGGAATCAACTCTACGGTGGCCACGAAGGAGAACTCGCCTTCCTCGCCCTTGTCGATGCGCGGGGTACCGGCAATGCGCAGCTCATGCTCGCGCAGCGCGGCATCGAAGGTCTCGCGCAGCAGGCCGTCGACGGCTTCGCTGCGGACCTGCTGGCCGAAACGCTGTTCGATCACCTTGGCCGGGATCTTGCCCGGGCGGAAGCCCTTGATGCGCGCGGTGCGGGCGATTTCGCCCAGACGGCCACTGATGTGGGTCTGCAGGCGGTCTTCCGGCAGCGAGAAGGTCAGGCGGCGTTCCAGATTGCCAGTGGATTCGATCGAAGCTTGCATGTTGACTCCTGCCACCGGCGGCAACGCCCCCGGCACGATGTGATGGATGGAACGGGTTTTGAACGCGGGGTCGTTGACGCGCATGCCCGCCGCAGCCCTGTAGTTTCGCCGATATCGGCCAGCGCCGCCAGCGCAGGGCCGGGGCGGCCGTGAAGGCCTGCCCGGACAGCATGCGGCCGTCTCCCGGGATCCGGGACGTGCCCATCGTCAGGGTGCCGACCCGGGGGCCGGAATGACTGGTGCGAAAGGGGGGACTCGAACCCCCACGCCTTGCGGCACTGGAACCTAAATCCAGGGCGTCTACCAATTCCGCCACTTTCGCGAGCGATACCGCTCAGCAGCTCATTGTTGCAGGGCTGGGCGCAAAGAAAAAGCCGCAGGGCGTGGTTGAGCCGGGATTGGCGCGCGTGACCCATGCGCCGCGGAGCGTGCCCACGTGCGGCCGGGCGGCCGTCGCATCCAGCAGGCGCTGCGCCAGCGCCCGGTGGATCGCGGGCGGCAGCCCGCACCGGATCGGTCCAGCGGAGACGTTGGCTGCTTGCCGAGCATGGCTCGGCACTACCGTCTGCGCAACACGCGGGCCCCTCTCATCAGCACCCGGAACCCCGCGGCTTCGCCGCGCCCCCTTGACTCAAGGGGGCTGTCCTCCAGCTGGCTTGGCGCGACCGTCAGACAAGAAAAAAGCCGCCTGGCGGACCAGGCGGCTTCTGTCTTGGTGGGCTGTCAAG
>NZ_DAMAGC010000159.1:0-7877 GCF_031995405.1 Stenotrophomonas sp.
TGTCCTGCTTGATGCGCGAGAAGCTCCAGCCGGAGTTGACCTGGGCCAGGTAGAACCGCAGCTGGTCGTCGGGGATGCGACGGCCATTGGTCTGGTCGGCGTATTCCTGGGTGATCACCCGCGAGCGGTCGCTGGAGGACAGCTGCGACAGGTTCTCCGGCGCGTAGGCGCGGGTACCCATCTGGGCCTGTGCGGCCGGGGCGCTGCAGCCCAGTGCCAGGGCCAGGCAGACAATGGTAAGACGACGGTTCATGGCGACATCCCCTTGCGGTCGTTGGTGCGCGGACTATAGGAACGAGGCAGGTTCAGGGCGCGTGATGCCCGCCGGACGGGCCGCCGGACAAGGCCGGGAGGGTGCCGACGAAAGCCGATTTGCCCCGGCGCAGCCTACGCCGCAGAATAAAGGGCTGTCCGGCGCAACGTAGTGCCGGCATTCTCCTGCGGAGCTTTACCCCCATGCGTACCCACTTCTGTGGCCTGGTCGATGAGACCCTGATTGGCCAAACCGTTACCCTCGCCGGCTGGACCGACGTTGCCCGCAACCAGGGCGGCGTGTGCTTCATCGATCTGCGTGATCATGAAGGCATCGTGCAGGTGACGGTGGAAGTCGATAACGCGGCGGTGTTCGCCGTGGCCGCCAGCCTGGGCTACGAGGACGTGCTGCAGGTGGAAGGCGTGGTGCGCGCGCGCCATGCGGTCAACGACAAGATCCGCACCGGCAAGGTCGAAGTGATCGCCACGGCCATCACCGTCCTCAACAAGGCCGAGCCGCTGCCGTTCCACGCCCACGAGAACCCCGGCGAAGAGACCCGCCTGAAGTACCGCTACCTGGATCTGCGCCGCCCGGAAATGCAGCGCATGCAGCGCACCCGCATCAAGCTGGTGCAGGCGCTGCGCCGCCATCTGGACGCCACCGGCTTCCAGGACATCGAGACCCCGATCCTGACCAAGGCCACCCCGGAAGGCGCGCGCGACTTCCTGGTGCCGGCGCGCATGCACCCGGGCGAGTTCTACGCCCTGCCGCAGAGCCCGCAGCTGTTCAAGCAGATCCTGATGGTGGCCGGCTTCGACCGCTATTACCAGATCGCGCGCTGCTTCCGCGACGAAGCCCTGCGTGCCGACCGCCAGCTGGAATTCACCCAGCTGGACATGGAGTTCGCCTTCGTCCGCGAGCAGGACGTGCAGGACTTCGTGGAAAGCATGATCCGCGCCATCTTCAAGGAAGTGGTCGACGTGGAGCTGGCCGCCAGCTTCCCGCGCATGACCTGGGCCGAGGCGATGCGTCGCTATGGGTCGGACAAGCCGGACCTGCGCATCGCGCTGGAGCTGGTGGACGTGGCCGAGCTGGTCAAGACCAGTGAATTCCCGGTGTTCACCGCTGCGGCCAACGATGCCGACGGCCGTGTCGCGGCGCTGCGCATCCCGGGCGGCGCTACGCTGAGCCGCAAGCAGATCGACGAGTACGCCGCGCACGCCGCCAAATACGGCGCCAAGGGCCTGGCCTACATCAAGATCGCCGACAACGGCGAAGTCAGCTCGCCGATCGCCAAGTTCTTCAGCGAAGACGCTTTCGCCGCACTGGTCGCCCACGTCGGCGCCGGCAACGGCGACATCGTGTTCTTCGGTGCCGGTGGCTACAACAAGGTGTCCGATTTCATGGGCGCGCTGCGCCTGAAGGCCGGCAAGGACTTCAACCTGGTCGCCGCCGGCTGGGCGCCGCTGTGGGTCACCGACTTCCCGATGTTCGAATACGACGAGGAAGCCCAGCGCTACGTCGCCCTGCATCACCCCTTCACCGCCCCGGCGGTGGACGACATCGCCGACCTGCGCGCCAATGCCAGGACCGCCGTGTCGCGCGGCTATGACATGGTGCTCAACGGCAACGAGATCGGCGGCGGTTCGATCCGTATCCACCGCTCGGACATGCAGAGCGCGGTGTTCGAACTGCTCGGTATCGGTGCTGAAGAGGCCGAGGGCAAGTTCGGCTTCCTGCTCGACGCCCTGCGTTTCGGCGCGCCGCCGCACGGTGGCATCGCCTTCGGCATCGACCGCATCGCCGCGCTGATGGCCGGCACCGAGTCGATCCGCGACGTCATCCCGTTCCCCAAGACCACCGGCGCGCAGTGCCTGATGACCGGCGCCCCGTCGCCGATCCCGGACGAGCAGCTGGCCGAAGTGCACGTCCAGGTCCGTCCGCGCAAGAACTGATCCGTACCTTTCACCAGGAGAGCCAGGCAATGAGCGAGTTCGCGTTTTCGCTGGAGTGGGAAAAGCTGGGCAATGAAGGCGCCGACGCCACCCTGGTGACCGAGCGCGCCCGCGTGTTCGGTGGCTGGCTGGTGCGCGTGGGGACCAACCCCGCGGCCATGGCGCTGACCTTCGTCCAGGACGGCGAAGGCCGCTGGGATGGCGAAGACTTCGGCGTGGAAGACTACGAGGAAGACGAGGAAGACGACCTCGACGAGGACGAAGAGGACGAGGAAGAAGGCGACGAGGAAGACGAGGAAGAGTACGAGGACGAGGAAGAAGAGGAGGGCGACGAGGAAGAAGACGCCCCCCACGGAACCCAGGCCTGAGGCCTGCCCCGGAGCCCGCCATGTACGCCATCCGTCGTGCCACCGTCGAAGACGCCCCGACCCTGTCGGTGCTGGCTACGCGTACCTTCGTGGAAACCTTCGGCCATCTCTACCCGGCGCAGGACCTGCAGGGCTTCCTCGAGGAAGCCTATGCGGTCGATCGCCAGCGCGTCATCCTGGGCCACCCGGACTATGCGGTGTGGCTGCTGGAACGGGACGGGGTGGCCGTCGGCCATGCCGCCGCCGGCCCGTGCGGCCTGCCGCATGCGGACGTGCAGCCCGGCGACGGCGAGCTGAAGCGCCTGTACCTGATCAAGGACGAACAGAGCTGCGGTTGGGGCAGCCGGTTGCTGGAAACGGCGCTGGAATGGCTTGAACACGACGGCCCGCGCACGCTGTGGCTGGGCGTGTGGTCGGAGAACTTCGGCGCGCAGCGCTTCTACGCCCGCTACGGGTTCAGCAAGGTGGGTACCTATGAGTTCCCGGTTGGCAGCGTGCGCGACCTGGAATTCATCCTGAAACGTGCCCCGACCCCGGCGCGCTGAGTTTCATCCCTTCCAGCCCCGATCCGCATGGACCGCAACGGCTTCACCCGCCGTTGCGCGGTCCATTCGTCTAATGGCCTTGTTTCCCCCCGCAGGTCCCACGTCGGAACGGCTAGGCTGAGTGCATGAATCCCCCTGTTTTACTGCTGCACGGCATCTGGAATGCACGCGCCTGGGTAGGTCCGCTGGCCTGGCGGTTGCGTGCCCGTGGCTTCTCCGTGGATACCTTCGGCTACGCCAGCGTGTTCGGCGGCCCGGATGTGGCCGTTCCACAACTGCTGCAGCGGCTGAAGGACAGCGGCCCGGTCTCGCTGGTCGGGCACAGCCTGGGCGGCCTGGTCGCCCTGGAGGCGCTGCGCCAGCAACCGGACCTGCCGGTCTCTCGGGTGGTCTGCCTGGGCTCGCCGCTGCGCGGCAGCGGCACCGCCCGCTCG
The DNA here is from genome assembly GCF_031995405.1 of Stenotrophomonas sp. GTDB lineage: Bacteria > Pseudomonadota > Gammaproteobacteria > Xanthomonadales > Xanthomonadaceae > Stenotrophomonas. The sequence goes on from NZ_DAMAGC010000159.1 coordinate 3,556, forward strand.
CTGGCCGAGCACGGCTGGTCGCTGGCGCTGGGCCGCAGCAGCGACTTGCTGCTCGATGGCCTGCCGGCCTGGGAGGGCAGGGCCCGGGTCGGGCTGATCGCGGGGTCGGTCCCGCACGGGCTGGGCAGCCTGCTGGGCGCGATCGGCGAGGCGTCCGACGGCACCGTGGCGCTGGATGAGACCCAGCTGCCGGGCCTGGCCGACCACTGCGTGGTCCCGGCCAGCCACAGCGGGCTGGTGTTTTCCCCCGAAGCGGCGCGCCAGACCGCCGCGTTCCTGCGCGATGGCCACTTCTGCCCCGACCGGGCCGCCCACGCCGCCTGAGCCCTGGCGGCGGTCGGCACCGCGACTAACACGGTCGCGGGGGGCGATCAGGTAGAATCCGCGCCCTGTTCCTCACGCAAGCACGGAAATACCCATGGGTAGAGGCCCCTCCATCGAGAACCGCAAAAACGCGTCTGACGCGAAGCGCGGCAAGATTTTCACCAAGATCATCCGCGAGATCGGCGTTGCCGCGCGCGGCGGTGGAGGCGACCCCAACAACAACCCGCGGCTGCGCGTGGCGATGGACAAGGGCCTGGCCTCGAATATGTCCAAGGACGTGATCGAACGCGCCATCAAGAAGGCCACCGGTGAACTGGAAGGCGTGGAATACGAAGAGATCCGCTACGAGGGCTATGCCCCCGGTGGCGTGGCCGTGATCGTGGACTGCCTGACCGACAACCGTGTCCGCACCGTGGCCGATGTCCGCCATGCGTTCAGCAAGTGCGGTGGCAACATGGGGACCGAAGGCTCGGTGTCCTTCATGTTCAAGCGGGTCGGCGTGCTGCATTTCGCTGCCGGGGCCAATGAAGAGGCCGTCACCGAGGCGGCCATCGAGGCCGGCGCGGACGACATCGTGGTCTATCCCGAAGACGGCGCGATCGACGTGCTGACCGCCGCCGACGCCTATCACGCGGTGAAGGATGCGATGGAAGCGGGCGGTTTGAAGCCCGACCACGCCGAGCTCACCTTCCGCGCCGACAACGACATCGCGGTCGAGGGCGACACCGCCCTGCAGGTCAAGAAGCTGCTGGACATGCTCGAAGACCTGGACGACGTACAGGACGTGTTCTCCAACGCCGATCTCGGCGCGGACGCCTACGCCTGAGCGTGCGCTTCACCGGTCGCTTTGCGCGACCGGTGAGCGGACAATGCGGACCATGATGACTCCCGCCGTTCCCTGTTATCGCCGCCGCAGCTGTCCGTTCCGGGCCGCGGGCGGTCGTGTGCGTGCCGCATGACCCGCATCCTCGGCATCGACCCCGGTTCGCAGCGCACCGGGGTGGGCATCATTGATGTGGACGCCGCCGGCAAGGTGGTGCACGTGCACCACCTGCCGCTGGTGCTGCTGGGCGCGGACGACTTCCCGCAGCGGATGAAGCTGCTGGTGGTCGGGCTGACCGCCCTGGTGGAGGAATACCGCCCGGACGAGGTCGCCATCGAAAAGGTGTTCATGGCCCGCAACCCGGATTCGGCCTTGAAGCTGGGCCAGGCGCGCGGCGCGGCGATCTCGGCCGTGGTCATGCGCGACCTGCCGGTCAGCGAATACGCGGCCACCGAAATCAAGCTGGCCGTGGTCGGCCGGGGCGGTGCGGAGAAGCAACAGGTCCAACACATGGTCGGGCTTATGCTCAACCTGAAAACCAAGCTGCAGGCCGACGCTGCCGATGCGTTGGCCGTGGCCATCACCCACGCCCACGTCCGGGCCACGGCGCAGCGCCTGGGCGTCAATGCCCGCATGGCCTGGAGCCGGAAATGAGGAAAACTGCATGATTGGTCGTCTGCGCGGGATCGTGGCCTACAAGGCGCCGCCGTGGCTGCTCATCGACGTCAACGGCGTCGGCTACGAGCTGGAGGCGCCGATGAGCACCTTCTACGACCTGCCCGAGCTGGGCCGCGAGGTCACCCTGTTCACCCATTACACGCAGAAGGAAGACAGCGTTGCGCTGTACGGCTTCCTGCGCGAGGGCGAGCGCCGCCTGTTCCGGGATGTGCAGAAGGTCAGCGGGATCGGCGCCAAGATCGCGCTGGCGGTGCTGTCCGGGGTCAGCGTGGACGAGTTCGCGCGCATGCTGCAGGCCGGTGACATCACCGCGCTGACCCGCATTCCCGGCATCGGCAAGAAGACCGCCGAGCGCATGGTGCTGGAACTGCGCGACCGCGCGGCCAACTTCGGCGGCGGCGGGGCGCCGATCGCCGGTGCCGCGCCGGCCACCGACCCGGTGTCCGAGGCGACCGTGGCCCTGCAGCAGCTGGGTTACAAGCCGGCCGAGGCGGCGCGCATGGCGCGCGATGCCAACACCGACGGCGACGATGTCGCCACCGTCATCCGCAAGGCCCTGCAGGCCGCGCTGCGCTGACGCGCACGCTGCCTCTTCCCTGATACCGACCGCGTCCGCCCGGAGCCTCATGTCCACCTCTCCCACCCAGCACGACAGCGGCCACGCCGCGCACGGCCACGCGCCGGCGGCCGGCGGCATGGCGCTGATCATCGGCGCCATCGGCGTGGTGTTCGGCGACATCGGCACCAGCCCGTTGTATACGCTGAAGGAAGCGTTCTCCCCGCATTACGGCCTCAACAGCGACCACGACACCGTGCTGGGCGTGCTGTCGCTGGCGTTCTGGGCGCTGAACATCGTGGTCACGCTCAAGTACGTCACTATCATCATGCGCGCCGACAACGAGGGCGAAGGCGGCATCATGGCCTTGATGGCGCTGACCCAGCGCACCCTGCGCAACGGTTCGCGCTCGGCCTACGTGGTGGGCATCCTGGGCATCTTCGGCGCCTCGCTGTTCTTCGGCGACGGGGTGATCACCCCGGCCATTTCGGTGCTGGGTGCGGTCGAGGGCCTGGAGGTGGCCGCGCCGGGCCTGCATGCCTTCATCGTGCCGATCACCGTGGTGGTGCTGCTGGCGGTGTTCGCCGTACAGCGTTTTGGCACCGAGAAGATCGGCAAGCTGTTCGGGCCGATCACCTCGATCTGGTTCATTTCGCTGGCCGCCATCGGCATCTGGAACATCGTCGATGCGCCCGAGGTGCTCAAGGCGTTCAATCCGATGTGGGCGCTGCGCTTCTTCATGGAGCATGGCTGGCACGGCATCTTCATCCTCGGCGCGGTGGTGCTGGCGGTCACCGGTGGCGAGGCGCTGTATGCGGACATGGGCCACTTCGGCGCCAAGCCGATCCGCCACGCCTGGTACTTCTTCGTGCTGCCGTGCCTGGTGCTGAACTACCTGGGGCAGGGCGCGCTGGTGCTCAACAACCCCGAAGCGGTCAAGAACCCGTTCTTCGAGGCGGTGCCGGACTGGGCGCTGTACCCGATGATCATCCTGGCCACCATGGCCGCGGTGATCGCCTCGCAGTCGGTGATCACCGGGGCATTCTCGGTGTCGCGCCAGGCCATGCAGCTGGGCTACATCCCGCGCATGCGCATCACCCACACCTCGCACGACACCATCGGCCAGATCTACATCCCGGGCATCAACTGGGGCATCGCGGTGATGGTGATCGGGCTGGTGCTGGCCTTCCGCAGCTCGTCCAACCTGGCGGTGGCCTACGGTATTTCGGTGTCGGCGACCATGCTCATCGATACCCTGCTGCTGGCGCTGGTGGCGCGCGCGCTGTGGCCGACCTCGCGGTACTGGATCATCCCGCTGTGCGTGATCTTCTTCATCATCGACCTGGGCTTTGTGATCGCCAACGGCGCCAAACTGCTGCAGGGCGCGTGGTTCCCGGTGGTGCTGGGCATCGTGCTGTTCACCATGATGCGCACCTGGCGGCGTGGCCGCGAGCTGCTGCGCGATGAGATCCGCAAGGACGGTATCCGCATCGATACCTTCCTGCCCGGGCTGATGCTGGCCCCGCCGGTGCGCGTGCCCGGCACGGCGGTGTTCCTGACCGCCGACCCCACCGTGGCCCCGCACGCGCTGATGCACAACCTCAAGCACAACAAGGTGCTGCATGAGCGCAACGTGTTCCTGCACGTGGTGACGCTGCCGGTGCCGTATGCGCCGGAGGGCCAGCGCCTGAAGATCGAGTCGGTGGGCGATGAGTTCTACCGGATCTACGTGCGCTTCGGCTTCATGGAGACCCCGGACGTGCCGCTGGCGCTGATGCGCTCGTGCGACCACGGCGGGATCTACTTCGACCCGATGGACACGACCTTCTTCGCCAGCCGCGAGACGATCGTGGCCACGGCCAATCGCGGCATGCCGATCTGGCGCGACAAGCTGTTCGCGCTGATGCACCGGAACGCGGCCCCGGCGACCGGCTTCTTCCG
>NZ_DAMAGC010000160.1:0-7821 GCF_031995405.1 Stenotrophomonas sp.
CGCAGGCCGACGCCGGGGGACATTCGCCGGAAAGGGCATGGGGCCCCAGCGCCCGACCCACCGGCAGCCGCGCCTGGAAATGCGCAGCGCACGCTTGGTGTGTGTCGCGCGGATGGGAGAAGAGCAAAAAAAACCCGGGCCAGGCCCGGGTTTTTTGGGTGCTGTGCGGCGATCAACCGGCCAGTTCGGCCTGGTCGCGTTCGATGCCGTACTTGCGCAGCTTCTCCACCAGGGTGGTGCGGCGCAGGCCGAGCAGTTGGGCGGCGTGGGCGACCACGCCCTGGGTGCGCTCGAGGGCCTCGTTGATCAGGGTCAGCTCGATGTTGGCCATGTGGTTGCGCAGGTCCAGCCCGGCATCGGGCAGGCCGACGGCGCGGGTGACCGGACCGATGCCGTTTTCCAGCGGTGCGGCCGTGCCCGGGGCCGGGGTGTGGAAGGAGAAGCTGCGCAGGTCCAGGCGCTCGTCGGCAACCGGTGCCGGCGCTGCCACGACCACCGGAGCGGCGGCGGTGAAGTCCCCGCGGTAGCGTGCCGGCAGGTCCTGCACGCGCACGTTGCCGCCCGGATGCAGCACCGCCAGGCGCTCGACCAGATTGGTCAGTTCGCGCACGTTGCCCGGCCATTCGTAGCTGGCCAGCGCCTGCAGGGCTTCGGCGGTGAACCGCACTTCGCCGCGACCGGTGCGTGCCAGCTGCGCGGCGATGGTGGTCACCAGCGCGGGCAGGTCCTCGCTGCGCTCGCGCAGCGCCGGAACGTCGATCGGGAACACGTTGAGACGGTAGAACAGATCTTCGCGGAACTTGCCGTCGGCGATGCGCGATTCCAGGTCGCGGTGGGTCGCGGCGATCACCCGCACGTTGCAGCGGATGGTCTGGTTGCCGCCGACGCGCTCGAAGCTGCGCTCCTGCAGCACGCGCAGCAGCTTGACCTGCATCGGCAGGCTCATGTCCCCGATTTCATCCAGCAGCAGCGTGCCGCCTTCAGCCATTTCAAAGCGGCCCTTGCGGGCGCTGAGCGCACCGGTGAAGGCACCCTTTTCGTGACCGAACAGTTCGCTCTCCAGCAGCTCGGCCGGGATCGCACCGCAGTTGATCGCCACGAACGGACCATCCCGACGCGGCGAGCGCTGGTGGATCGAGCGCGACACCACTTCCTTGCCGGTACCCGATTCGCCCAGCACCAGCACGGTGGTGTCGAACGCGGCCACCTGTTCGATCATCAGGCGCAGCGCGCTGACCGCCGCACCGTCACCGGTCGGACCCTGTTCCTGCACGGCACCGGCCTGGTGCTCGGCATCCAGGCGCTTGAGGCTGGCGCGGCGCAGCAGCGCTTCCATCTGCGCGTGGCGCAGCGGTGCCTCCAGCGGCCACACATTGGCTTCGTGCAGGCCGTGCTGCTGGGCGAACGCGGCAGCATCACCGTCGATCAGCATCACCGGCGGCGGCAGCGCGCCCTTGCCGGCCCAGGCGAACAGCGCATCGCTGCGCGCGCCCGGGTCCAGGCTGCCGATGATCACCGCCACCCAGTCGTTGGGGCGGTGGCGGGCGGTATCGATGTCGGCCGCGTCGGCCACCCAGCGCGGGTTGAAGTCCATGAATTCGAGCAGGGCGACGGTGCGCTCTGCGCGCACGGCATCGTTGTCCAGTACCAGGATGCGCGACTCACTCATGATCCATTCCCCTTCAGGCCTTCCAGGATCGGCATGACCTCCTGGATGTAGGACAGCTTGCTGACGAAGTTGTCGGCGCCGGCGCGCAGGGCGTGCTCGCGGTGTTCGACATCGTCGAAGTGGCTGGCGATGACGATGTAGGGCGCGTCGTCCTGCGACTTGATCAGGCGGGTGGCCTGCAGGCCGCCCATCTCCGGCATGGCCAGGTCCATCAGCACCACCTGCGGACGCAGCGACTCGGAGCGCTCGATGGCTTCCAGCCCATTGGCGGCGCTGCCGATCACGTCCAGCCAGTCGACCTTGCGGAAGTGGCGCATGGCGGCGTTGATGAAGCCCTCGTGGTCATCGACCAGCAGGACGGTGAGCTTGTTCATGTCTTCCATTTCCTTCAGCCCACCCGGGCCAGTTGCGGGGTGCGGGCATTGATCCGACGGCGTTCGCGGGCCGGAGCGATGTCCAGTTGCTCGCGGTATTTTGCAACGGTGCGGCGCGCGATGTTGACGCCCTGGCGCGACAGCAGGCCGGCGATGGCTTCATCGGCCAGCGGGCGACCCGCCGGTTCGGCATCGATCAGGCGGCGCACCATGGCCTTGACCGCCTGCCCGGAGACGCTGGCGCCTTCCAGGCGCACGGCGAAGAAGTGCTTCAGCTCCAGGGTGCCGCGCGGGGTCTGCAGGTACTTGCCGGTGGTGATGCGCGAGACGGTGGACTCGTGCATGCCGATCGCATCGGCCACTTCCTTCAGGGTCAGCGGTGCCATCGCTTCTTCGCCACGGGTCAAAAAACCGGCCTGGCGTTCGATGATCACCCGGGTGGTGCGCAGCAGGGTGTCGTAGCGCATCGACAGGCCACGGGTCAGCCAGCGCGCTTCCTGCAGCATGTCGCGCAGCGGCTGGGCGGCCTCGCCGGCATCGGCCAGTGCGTGTTCGTAGCCCGGGTTGATGCTCAGGCGACGGCTGGTGGCCGGGTTGAGCGCCACGCGCCACTGGTTGTCGGCGTGCCAGGCGATCACGTCGGGGATGACCACGCCGGTGTCGTCCGGGCGCAGGCTGTCGCCCGGGCGCGGCTGCAGCGACAGGATCAGCCGCACCGCTTCATGGATGTCGGCCACTTCGGCGTCCAGCTCGCGGGCCAGGCCGACGTAGTCGTGCGCGGCCAGGCTGGCCAGGCCCTGGTCCAGCACGCGCTGGGCCAGGTGGCGGGCCGGCACGCGGCCGGGCAGGGCGCGCAGCTGCACGCTCAGGCATTCGTGCAGGTCGCGTGCGGCCAGGCCGGCCGGCTCGCCGTGCAGGATCTGCTGGCGCACCGCTTCGACCCCGGCGGCATCCACGTCGCAGCGGGCGCTGGCCAGCAGTTGCAACTGGGCCAACGGCGCGTCGAGGTAGCCGGCGTCGTCGCAATGCTCCAGCCAGAAGCTGGCCACCGCCAGTTCGCGTGCATCCAGTTCCAGCGACAGGCGCTGCAGGGCACGCAGCTGCGGGTCGCTGGATTCGTCGGCGGCGATGCGCTGCATGCGGTCGTCGTCGCCGTCCTGCCAGCTGGCGCCGGGCACGTCCCACATCGCGCTTTCCGGCAGCTCGTCGAAGGCGGCCACTTCCTGCACGGTGGTGGTCTCGGCGGTGTCGCTGGCCGGGGCGTCGGGCGCCTCTTCCAGTTCCAGCAGCGGATTGGTCTCCAGTGCGCGGCGGATTTCCAGCTCCAGCTGCATGCCGTCCAGCTGCAGCAGTCGGATGGACTGCAGCAGTTGCGGCGTCAGGTGGAGCTGCTGACCCAGTTGGGTCGACATCGTCGGCTTCATGCGTTTTCCCCGTTGCGCCGACTCCCCGGCGCTATGGAACGCATCTTGCTTGTGATCCCACGACACCGTAATCAGGGGGTTCCTGAGTGCTGTCGTTGGTTTCCTGACGCTTCGTCAGGAAAACCCCTACATCGACCCGGAATTTTGACGCTGCCTGCTGCGCGAAGCCTTGTGTTTCCGTGGCCTAGGTGGCTGCGCCCTGTTCAAATTCCCGTCGGGGAGACGCCTGAAGGCGTCAGGCGTGTCGGGGAACCGACGCCGCCCAACCGCCGCGTCACTCCAGCTCGTGCTGGTGGCGGGCGGCGAGCAGCAGCAGATCATTGGCGCGGCGGCAGCCGAGCGACTCCATCATGCGCGCGCGGTGGGTCTCCACCGTCTTGACGCTGATGCCCAGGTCCGCGGCGATCTCCTTGTTGCTCTCGCCGCGGCCGATCTGGCGCAGGATCTCGCGCTGGCGCGGCGACAGCGCCGCCACGCCCACCGGTTTTTCCTTGCCCAGCATCGGCGCCAGCATCTTGGCCGAGATCTGCGGGCTCAGGAACACCTGGCCGGCGTGGGCGGCGCGCAGGGCCAGCTCCAGCTCCTGCGGGGCGGCGTCCTTGACCACGAAGCCCACCGCGCCACGATCCAGCGCATCGCGCACGTGCACCGCGTCGTCATGCATGGTCATCATCACCACCCGGGTGCCGGGGGCGCGCAGCAGGATGTCGCTCAACGCTTCCAGGCCGGTGCGGCCGGGCAGCGACAGATCCATCAGGATCACGTCCGGGCTGTGCTGGATGGCCAACTGCAGCGCCTGTTCGGCATTGCTGGCTTCGGCGGCGACCTCCACGTCGGCAAAGCCCTGGAGCAGGCGGCTGAGGCCGGCGCGGACCAGGGTGTGATCGTCGACAATGAGAACGCGCACAGGCAGGCTTCGGCAGATGTTAAGGCGGGGTGACCACCTTAACGGAGTGGCGGCCTACCGCCAAGCCGATTGCGTCACGGTAGGGCCGGCCGCTGGCCGGCAACCGGTCAAAACCTCGCTCAGGGGTCGAGCGGACGGCGGTCGGCCAGCCGTGCCTGCGCGATCTGGCGGCGATGCAGGCGGAACAGATGCCGCTCCAGCGCCATCTCCAGCGCATCGCTCATCGGCTCGAAACGCAGCCAGAGGAAATGCGCGCCCGCGCCGGTGGCCGCTTCGGCCAAGACCGATACCGGCAGGTCGATATGGTCGGGCAGCCAGTCGCAGGGCTGCAGCCGGATCACGCCCAGGCTGCCGGCGGTCGCGCCGGTACGCATGCCCTGTTCCAGGCGGATGCCGCGCCGTGACCAGCGCAGCGGACGCAGGTCCAGGTCCTGCGTGCTCTGCCGGACCAGCCGGCCCAGCAGCACCATGGTCAGGTCCAGCTTGGCCTCCAGGCGCTGCAGTTGCGCGGTGGCTTCACCGCGCTCGTCGTGGCCGTCATCGCCACGCGAATCCTCTACCAGGGCGACGCTGCGCAGCAGGGTCTCGGCGCTGCCCGGACGCACCACCGCACTGCCCAGGCGGAACTCGGCCGGCAGGGCGACCTCGCAGCTCAGCGTTTCATCGAACAGCTCGCTTTCGGCCGGATGATGGATCGCGCTGGGACGCGGCTCGCTCATGACAGGGATTCCGCGGTGAGGTAGGCATGCGCGGCGCGGTTGGCGGCAGCCCCCTTGCGCACGTGGCCGGCGGCCTCGTCGCGCTGGCTCATGATCATGACCATCACGCGCTGCTGGCGGCTTTCCAGTGCGCGCAGGCCGGCCACGTCATCCAGGCCGCCGGGCTGGGCCAGCAGCTGGGTCTGGTCGGCGTGCAGGGTGTCCAGGCAGGTGCCCGCACGTGCGTGGTCACCGTCCAGCAACGCGGCTTCCAGCGTGTCCAGCGTGGTGTTGAGGTCGGCCAGGGTGGGCGCGGCGGCCATTACACGGCGGCCTGCGCGGGCGCGCGCTGGTCGCGCGGGATCGCATTCCACGCCGCATCGATCTCGCCCAGCAGCTCCAGCGACTCGCGCAGGGCCTCCGGGTCGTTGTGCAGGTTGGCTTCGGTCAGGCGCTGCATGACGTAATCGTACAGGGCCGACAGATTGCCGGCGATCTCGCCACCGGCCTCATGGTCGAGCGAGCCGTTGAGGTGGCCGACGATCGCGCACACCTCGCCGATCGCCTTGCCCTTGCGCGCCTGATCGCCACGTTCCAGGCAGGCCTGGGCCAGCCGCACGCGTTCCAGCGCACCGGCCAGCAGCAACGCCACCAGCTTGTGCGGGTCGGCGTCGATGATCGAGCTCTGCACGCCGACTTTGCGGTACTGCTCGGTGAATTGACGGTTTGAACCGTACATCAATCATGTCTCCTTCGTGCGGGGCCGCGTGCCTTGCGGGGTTTGCGGCACCGGGGTGGAGCCTGCGTTGGCTGCTGCGTTGGTACCAGTATCGGCAGCGTGCGCGCTTTACTTGAGCAGGCCGCCGTGTCGATCAACCGGCCAACTGACTGAGCTGGGAGGTGAGCGAGGAGGTGGTCTGGCTCAGCTTGCCCATCAACGCATCCAGTGCCAGGAACTGCTTTTTGTAGCGTTCCTCCACGCCGGCCATGCGCACGTCCAGCGCCTTGCGGCGCTTGTCGATGTCGGTCAGCGTGGCGTTGATGCTCTTGGTGCGCGACACGAAGGCGCCTTCCTTGCCCACCGTGGTGCTGACGTAGCCATCGACCATGTTGAACAGCTTGGTGGCAGCGCCGTCGTCACCGGTCAGCGCCTGCCGCACCGCACCGGCCTGGTTGACCAGCGCCGCCTCGAACTTGGTGGCGTCCAGGACCAGGCTGCCATCGGCATTGGGATACGCGCGGGTCTGCAGGCCCAGTGTCTTCGGGTCCAGGCCGACCGCGGCCAGGTCCTTGAGCACGCCGCCCATCATCGAGCGCAGCTGGCTGGAGGCGCCGCGCATCTGCGCATCGCCGGTCAGCGAGGAGGGCTCCTTGTTTTCGATGTCGTACTTGGTGGCGGTGCTGATCGCGCTGATCGCGCCGTTGTAGGCGGTGACGAAGTCCTGCATCACCTTGCGTGCGGCCGCCACGTCGGTGCTGACCGTGACGGTGCTCTTGCCTGTCTTCTTCAGGTTCAGGGTCAAGCCGGGAACCACGTCGGTGACGGTGTTCTCGCTGGAGACCACTTCCACCCCGTCGATGGTGAGCTTGGCATCGGCGGCCGGCGTGCGCTCGGTGAGGCTGTTGGCCAGGGCGGTCAGGTCGGCATTGCCGGTGCCGGCGCTGAGCTTGATCGCATTGGCGGTGCCGGACTTCTCCTGCGACAACGACAGGTACTGGTTGTCGCCGGAGGCGATCAGGGTCGACTGTACACCCAGGCTGCGGCCGGCCTTTTCGATCTTGGTGCGGATCGAGGACAGGGTGTCATCGGCTTCGACCTGGATCTCCAGCGTCTTCTTTTTGTCGCCGACGCCCACCTCCAGCGACAGGGTGCCGACGCCGAAGGTCTTGGTCTTGGACACCGCGGTGTCAGCAATCCACTTGTTCGCCGTGGCCAGCTGTTCGACGTTGATGACATGGTTGCCGGTGGCGGCCGAATTGGTGCTGCTGACCGTCAAGATATCGTCGGTGCCTTCCTTGGTCGCACTGACCAGGCGGGCGTCGAAGGCGGTGGAGGCCTTCAGCGCCTTCAGCGAGGTGCTCAGCAGGTCGAACGCGGACTTGACCGTGCCCACCGCCGACAGCTGCATCTTGGCTTTGGACTGCTGCAGGTTGAGTGCGTTGTCCGAAGGTTTGCGGTCTGCCGCCACCAGGCTGGCGACCATGCCGGAAATATCCAGTCCGGAACCGATGCCGCCGTAACCAAAGTCAGCCACGTTGTATCTCCTGTCTGTGTGCCGCCGCGGTGGTGCCGCGTGGCCGTGCTGTCAACGAAGGTAGCGGCCGTAGCCGCCAGGTCTTTAGAACCACGTTGATGCAGGAGTTGTGCCAATGGCGTGGCGCGGAGAAATGGCACGCGCGTTGCAGGGGCATAAGGGCGGGACGCAATGCAGGTCCGGCCGGGGTCTGTAAAAAACCCTCCTCCAATGTAGAGGAGGGCTCAGGCTACTGAAAAGCGGGGGGAGACGAAGCCACCCGGGAAGTTCAGTCAAACAAACAGCGCTGATAACGGTTGGGCCGCAGGGGCGGGCCATGGCCACGGTGGATGTGGCGACCGGGAGAGAGTCCGGCCCATGGCCATGGCCCGTTCCTGCGCGACAGTTGGCTGTCTTTTCGGGGTTGCCCGCGCCGCCGGCCTTGGCCGGCGGCGTGGACGCGTGGATCAGCGCAGCAGGCTGAGCACGTTCTGCGGCACCTGGTTGGCCTGGGC
>NZ_DAMAGC010000161.1:0-7820 GCF_031995405.1 Stenotrophomonas sp.
GGCCGTGGTGTTCTTCGGCATCAGCCTCTTCATGGCCTGGTACGCCAGCCATGGCTCGCGTCCGACCAGCGGCCAGGATCTCGGTCTGATGTCGGCCCCGGTCGCAACGACCCCGGCCGCCCCGGCGGGTGAACTGCCGGCCGTGCCCAAGGCCCCGGAAACCGCTGTGCAGCAGCCGGTTCCGCAGGCTACTGTGCCGGCTCAGGCGGAAACGCCGAAATCTGGTGAAGAAAAGCCTTCGGAAGGCTCCCAGACTCGCTGAAGACGGTTACAATATGCGGCGCATTGAGGGGATCCGATAGGGAATCCCGTCAATGCAAACGTAAGCCCAGGTGGCGGAATTGGTAGACGCACTACCTTGAGGTGGTAGCGACGAGAGTCGTAGGGGTTCGAGTCCCCTCTTGGGCACCATTTGTTTGTAAGCGGGTTCGTCTGGCGCGCAAAGCGCCAGGTAGCGGTATCCGTCCACTCCCCCATGCCAAAGCGCCTGCAGGCGCAGCGGCAGAGGCAAGAGAGAATCGCTGTGCTGGCCGAATATTTGCCGTCTCTGCTGTTTCTGATCGTTGCCACCGGTATCGGCGTTTCGCTGATGCTGGTTGGCCGATTCCTCGGTCCACGACGTCCTGATCTGAAAAAGCTCTCGCCGTACGAATGCGGCTTCGAGGCTTTCGAGGACGCGCGCATGAAGTTCGATGTGCGCTACTACCTGATCGCGATCCAGTTCATCGTATTTGACTTGGAAATCATCTTCATCGTGCCGTGGACCCAGGTCTTCATGGAGCTGGGCGCACGTTCGCTGGTCACGATGGGCCTGTTCGTGGGCATGCTTTTCCTCGGTTTCATTTACGTCTGGAAGAAGGGAGCGCTGGAATGGGAGTGATTCAGACGCTCGACGGCCTGATGAACAACCCGGTCCCGGAAGGGCGGGTCGATGACATCCTGCGCCCCGAAGGCGACAACCCGCTGCTGGAAAAGGGTTACCTGACCACCAGTGTCGATGCGCTGCTCAACTGGGCGCGCACCGGCTCGATGTGGCCGATGACCTTCGGTCTGGCCTGCTGCGCCGTGGAAATGATGCATGCCGGCGCCGCGCGCCTGGATCTTGACCGCTACGGTGTGGTGTTCCGCCCGTCGCCGCGTCAGTCCGACGTGATGATCGTGGCCGGCACCCTGGTCAACAAGATGGCCCCGGCGCTGCGCAAGGTCTATGACCAGATGCCGGACCCGAAGTGGGTCATCTCGATGGGCAGCTGCGCCAACGGTGGCGGCTACTACCACTACTCGTATGCAGTAGTGCGTGGCTGTGACCGCGTGGTGCCGGTGGACATTTATGTTCCCGGTTGCCCACCTACCGCCGAAGCGCTGGTGTACGGGATCCTGCAATTGCAGAAGAAGATCTGGCGTACGCAGACCATCGCCCGCTGACATCCCTCCTGACAAGAGCACGCCAAGCCCCCATGGCAGAGCAAGCACCTTCCTTCATCGACCGACTTTCCGCACGTTTCGCAGGTGCGCAGGTCTTCGTGGTCGAACCCCGCGGCGAAGTGACGCTGGAAGTGCCCGCCGCTGACTGGCATGCCACCGCTGTGGCGCTGCGCGACGAATTCGGTTTCGAGCAGGCCGTCGATCTGTGCGGCCTGGACTACCTCGGCTACGGCAGCGACGAATGGGACACGGCCGATGTGTCGTCCCAGGGCTTCAGCCGTGGCGTCGAGGGCAAGTCCGTCGGTCGTTTCGCCTGGGGTGAGTTCCCCACCCGCGAAACCAGCGATGGCGCCCAGCCGCAGCCGATCCCGCTGCAGCGTTTCGCCGTGGTCGCCCAGCTGCGCTCCTACCAGCACAACCTCACCATGCGCATCCGTTGCTTTGCGCCGAACGAGGAACTGCCGGTGGTCGCCTCGCTGACCAACGTGTGGCCCGGCCTGAACTGGTTCGAGCGCGAAGCGTTCGACCTGTTCGGCGTGATCTTCGAAGGCCACCCGGACCTGCGCCGGATCCTGACCGACTACGGCTTCGTCGGCCATCCGTTCCGCAAGGATTTCCCGCTGATCGGCAACGTCGAAGTGCGCTACGACGAAGAAAAGCAGCGCGTCATCTACGAACCGGTCACCTCGGTCGAACCGCGTGTCGGCGTGCCGCGCGTGATCCGTGACGATGCCCGTTTCCAGACCGCTGCCGGTGAATCCGCGCAGTCGGAGGCAAGCAAGTGAGCGAATTCACCCAGGCCCACCAGGCCTTTGCGAGCAACCCGGCCGAACTGCGCCAGGAGATCCGCAACTACACCATGAACTTCGGTCCCCAGCATCCGGCCGCGCACGGTGTGCTGCGCCTGATCCTGGAGATGGACGGCGAAACCATCATGCGTGCCGACCCCCACGTGGGCCTGCTGCACCGTGGTACCGAAAAGCTGGCCGAGTCCAAGCCGTTCAACCAGTCGATCGGTTACATGGATCGCCTGGATTACGTGTCGATGATGTGCAACGAGCACGCCTACGTGCGCGCGATCGAGACCCTGATGGGAATCGAAGCGCCCGAGCGTGCGCAGTACATCCGCACCATGTTCGACGAAATCACCCGCATCCTGAACCACCTGATGTGGCTGGGCTCCAACGCGCTCGATCTGGGCGCGATGGCGGTCATGCTGTACGCCTTCCGCGAGCGCGAAGAGCTGATGGACTGCTATGAAGCGGTCTCCGGCGCGCGCATGCACGCCGCGTACTACCGTCCGGGCGGCGTCTACCGCGACCTCCCGGACCGCATGCCCAAGTACAAGGAATCGCGCTGGCACAAGGGCAATGCCCTGAAGAACCTCAACGCCTCGCGCGAAGGTTCGCTGCTCGATTTCCTGGAGAACTTCACCGTCGAGTTCCCCAAGCGTGTCGACGAGTACGAAACCCTGCTCACCGACAACCGCATCTGGAAGCAGCGTACCGTCGGTATCGGCGTGGTCACCCCCGAACTGGCGCATGCCTGGGGCATGACCGGCGTGATGCTGCGTGGCTCGGGCGTTGCCTGGGATCTGCGCAAGAAGCAGCCGTATGCCAAGTACGATGCGGTCGATTTCGACATCCCGCTCGGCAAGGAAGGCGACTGCTACGACCGTTACCTGGTCCGCGTGGCCGAGATGCGCGAGTCCAACCGCATCATCAAGCAGTGCGTCACCTGGCTCAAGGCCAACCCCGGCCCGGTCATGGTCAAGAACTTCAAGGTCGCGCCGCCCAGCCGCGAAGACATGAAGGACGACATGGAAGCGCTGATCCATCACTTCAAGCTGTTCAGTGAAGGCTACTGCGTGCCGGCCGGCGAAACTTACGCCGCCGTCGAAGCGCCCAAGGGCGAGTTCGGCTGCTACCTGATGTCCGATGGTGCCAACAAGCCGTTCCGCGTGCACCTGCGCGCGCCGGGCTTTGCCCATCTGTCCTCGATCGACTCGATCGTGCGCGGGCACATGCTCGCCGACGTGGTCGCCATGATCGGTACCTACGATCTGGTGTTCGGCGAGGTGGACCGGTGATCGCATCCGCTTGCACGATGCCTGACACCCGCCGGCTGCTGCCGGCGCTGCAGGTTCTGGTTTTTAACGATTTCGTATTCGCTGAGGTCGGCCGATGAAGGCGACAGGTAATTTCGAGGCGGCGCGCGACGTCGACCCGATGGTGGTCTTGAACGACAAGACCCGTGCGCACATCGATCACTGGCTGGCCAAGTTCCCGCCGGATCGCAAGCGCTCGGCTGTCCTGCAGGGCCTGCACGCCGCACAGGAACAGAACGCAGGCTGGCTGACCGACGAGTTGATCGCCGGCGTTGCCAAG
The DNA here is from genome assembly GCF_031995405.1 of Stenotrophomonas sp. Classification (GTDB taxonomy): domain Bacteria; phylum Pseudomonadota; class Gammaproteobacteria; order Xanthomonadales; family Xanthomonadaceae; genus Stenotrophomonas. Next base: position 3,813 of record NZ_DAMAGC010000161.1, read on the forward strand.
TACCTGGACCTGCCGCCGGTGTGGGCCTACGAAGTGGCCAGCTTCTACTCGATGTTCGAGCTGGAGAAGGTCGGTCGCCACAACGTTGCCTTCTGCACCAACATCAGCTGCTGGTTGAACGGCGCCGAAGACCTGGTCGCGCACGCCGAAAAGAAGCTCGGCTGCAAGACCGGTCAGTCCACCGCCGACGGCCGCATCTACCTCAAGCGCGAAGAAGAATGCCTGGCCGGTTGCGCCGGTGCGCCGATGATGGTCATCAACGGCCATTACCACGAGCGCCTGACCGTCGAGAAAGTCGACGAGCTGCTGGACGGGTTGGAGTAAGACATGGCACATCATCACGCACCCAGTGGTCCGGTCGGTCCCGCACCGCTGCCGCACCAGGTGGTCTACACCACCCTGCATTACGACACTCCGTGGTCGTATGAGAGCTACCTCAAGACCGGTGGTTACGCCGCGCTGCGCAAGATCCTCGAAGAGAAGATCTCGCCGGAGCAGGTCATCGAGATGGTCAAGCAGTCCAACCTGCGCGGCCGCGGTGGCGCCGGCTTCCCGACCGGCCTGAAGTGGTCCTTCATGCCCAAGGGCAGCATGCAGAAGTACATCCTCTGCAACTCGGATGAATCCGAGCCGGGGACCTGCAAGGACCGCGACATCCTGCGTTACAACCCGCATTCGGTCGTGGAAGGCATGGCGATCGCCTGCTACGCCACCGGCTCGACCGTGGGCTACAACTACCTGCGTGGTGAGTTCCACCACGAGCCGTTCGAGAACTTCGAGCAGGCCCTGGCCGACGCGTACGCCAATGGCTGGCTGGGCAAGAACATCCTCGGCAGCGGCGTGGACATCGACATCTACGGCGCGCTGGGCGCCGGCGCCTACATCTGCGGCGAAGAAACCGCGCTGATGGAATCGCTGGAAGGCAAGAAGGGCCAGCCGCGCTACAAGCCGCCGTTCCCGGCCAATTTCGGCCTGTACGGCAAGCCGTCGACGATCAACAACACCGAGACCTATGCCTCGGTGCCGGCGATCATCCGCAACGGCCCGGAATGGTTTGCTGGCCTGAGCCTGACCAAGAACGGCGGCCCGAAGATCTTCTCGGTTTCCGGCTGCGTGCAGAAGGGCGGCAACTTCGAGGTGCCGCTGGGCACCACCTTCGACGACCTGCTGGAAATGGCCGGTGGTCTGAAGCCGGGCCGCACCCTCAAGGGCGCGGTCCCGGGCGGCGTCTCGATGCCGGTGCTGAAGGCTGAAGAGCTCAAGGGCCTGCAGATGGACTACGACACCCTGCGTGCCCTGGGCACCGGCCTGGGCTCGGGTGCCATCGTGGTGCTCGACGACAGCGTCTGCTGCGTCAAGTTCGCCTGCCGCATCAGCCAGTTCTTCCACAAGGAATCCTGTGGGCAGTGCACCCCGTGCCGTGAAGGCACCGGCTGGATGCACCGCGTGCTCGAGCGCATCGTCGCCGGCAAGGCCACGATGGAAGACCTGCATCAGTTGAAGACGGTGGCCGGCCAGATCGAAGGCCACACCATCTGCGCGTTCGGTGAAGCGGCGGCATGGCCCATCCAGGGCTTCCTGCGCCAGTTCTGGGACGAATTCGAGTATTACATCGTCAACGGTCATTCGATGGTTGACGGCAAGAAGGTGGAGGCAGCCGCCGCATGAGCGCGCAACCCGTGAACCCGAGCGTGCCACCGGACCACGTGACCGTCGAAATCGACGGCCAGTCGCTGGTCGTGCCCAAGGGCTCGATGATCATCCAGGCCGCCGACAAGGCCGGCATCCCGATTCCGCGCTTCTGCTACCACGAGAAGCTGCCGATCGCCGCCAACTGCCGCATGTGCCTGGTCGACGTGGAAAAGTCGCCCAAGCCGGCGCCGGCCTGCGCCACGCCGGTCATGGATGGCATGAAGGTCGCCACCCGCAGTGAAAAGGCGCTGAAGTTCCAGCGCTCGGTGATGGAATTCCTGCTGATCAACCACCCGCTGGACTGCCCGATCTGCGATCAGGGCGGCGAGTGCGAACTGCAGGACGTCTCGCTGGGTTATGGCCGTTCGGTCAGCCGCTTCAACGAGCGCAAGCGCGTGGTGCCCGACGAGGACATCGGTCCGCTGGTCGCCACCGAAATGACCCGCTGCATCCAGTGCACCCGCTGCGTCCGCTTCACCGCCGACGTCGCCGGTACCTACGAGCTGGGTGGCATGTACCGCGGTGAAAACCTGCAGATCGGCACCTACGACGGCAAGCCGCTGACCACCGAGCTGTCCGGCAACGTCGTCGACGTCTGCCCGGTCGGCGCGCTGACCAACAAGGTGTTCCAGTTCCGCGCCCGTCCGTGGGAACTGACCGCACGCGAGTCGCTGGGTTACCACGACGCGATGGGCTCGAACCTGTTCCTGCACGTGCGTCGCGGCGAAGTGCTGCGCGCGGTGCCGCGCGACAACGAGGCCGTCAACGAATGCTGGCTGTCCGATCGCGACCGCTATTCGCACCAGGGCCTGTACAGCGAAGACCGTGCGGTCAAGCCGCTGCGCAAGGTCAATGGCGAGTGGAAGGAAGTGAGCTGGGCCGAAGGCCTGGCCGCCGCCAAGGACATCCTGAGCGCCCACCAGGGCGATGACCTCGGCGTGCTGGTGCACCCGTCGGCCTCCAACGAGGAGGGCGCGCTGCTGGCCCGTCTCGCCGCCGGCCTGGGTACCAGCAACATCGATCACCGCATCAACAACCGCGACTTCTCCGACGCCGCCACCGCCGAAGTATTCGGCCTGCCGCTGGCCGAGATCGAAGGCGCCGACAGCATCGTCGTGCTCGGCAGCAACATCCGCCACGAACTGCCGCTGCTGCACGCCCGCCTGCGCAAGGCGCAGACCACGCGCAACGCGAAGATCCACGCCGTCAATCCGGTGGACTTCGATTTCGCGTTCAAGCTGGCCAGCAAGCAGATCGTCGCCCCGTCCGCCTTCATCGACGCGCTCGGCAACGCCGACCTGCGCGATGCGGTCACGGGCGCCAGCAACGCTGTGCTGATCGTCGGTGCGATCGCCGAAAACCACCCGCAGGCTGCCGCGATCCGCGCCGCTGCGCGTGATTTCGCCGCCGCTACCGGCGCCAGGCTGTGCCGCATCCCGCAGGGCGCCAATGCCGTGGGCCTGACCCGCGCCGGCGTGCTGCCGGCCGGCAAGGACGTCAGTGCCATGCTGGCCCAGCCGCGCAAGGCCTATGCCATCTACGGCATCGAGCCGGGCCTGGACTTCGCCGACGCCGCCGCTGCCCGCAAGGCGCTGGCCGGTGCCCAGGTGGTGGCCTTCAGCCAGTTCGCCTGTGCCTCCACCCGCGATGTCGCCGACGTGATCCTGCCGATCGGCGCACTGCCGGAAGTCGATGCCACCCTGACCAACCTCGATGGTCGCGAGCAGTCGGCCCGTGCCGGCGGCAAGCTGCCGGGCGAGGCGCGTGAAGGCTGGCGTGTGCTGCGTGCATTGGGTGGCGAGCTGGCGCTGGCCGGTTTCGAGTTCACCGACCTGGCCGGCCTGCGCGCCAGCCTGGCCCCGGTCAGTGTCACCGTTTCGTCCTCGGCGGCCACGCCGGTGACGGGCGAGGGCCTGGAAGTGACCTCCACCGCCGCGATCTACCGCACCGATTCGGTGGTCCGTCGCGCCCAGGCACTGCAGTCGCATCCGCTCAACAACGCCCCGCGCATCGTGCTCAATGCCGACGATGCCGCCCGCCTGCAGTTGGTGGAAGGGCAGATGGCCAAGGTCGGCACCGATGCCGGCCGTGCCACCCTGCCGGTGGTGGTCGACACCCGCGTCGCCGCGGGCTCGGTCTGGATTGAATCGGGCCACGGTGCAACCGCACCGCTGGGTGCCGCACGCGTAACGGTGGTGGCTGCATGAACGAATTGCTGTTGAACGCGGTCGACCCGCTGCACCAGTGGCTGCTGTCACTGGGCGACATCGGTGCGCTGCTCTGGATCATCCTGAAGATCCTGGTGATCGCCCTGCC
>NZ_DAMAGC010000162.1:0-7683 GCF_031995405.1 Stenotrophomonas sp.
GCGCGCCTCATACGCCTCGAAGTTGTACACCGACGCCCATACCGTCTGCACGGCCTTGGCCACGGCGTCGCCACGGGTCACGTTGGGCACGGTGGTGTACAGGCCCGCCCCACTGAAGCCGGGCAGATCCTCGGAATTGGACGAGCTGCGCACGAACACCCCGGCGCCCTTGAGCTGGCCCTGCCACTGGGCGTCCAGGGAACGGACGAACGCCGGATCGGGCGCGGCATTGGTGATCTCCGCACGCAGCGCCGCCAGCGCGTCACGGCGGAGGTTGGGATCGGTAGCGAAGCCCGGACGGCGCTGCAGCGCCTGCAACCGCTGCGGAATGTGCAGGCGTTGCAGCATCGCCTGATAGTGCGCAAACGGGATGCAGAACCCGTCCGGGACGCGTGCGGCAGGCGGCAGCGCCGCTTTCAGCGTGCCCAGGTTGGCCGCCTTTACCCCGCAATGGCTGCTGTCGCGCGCACGCAGGGTCGCCAAGGGTGTCAGCGCGACCACTGTCAGGTCCGGACGTGGCAGGTTGCGCGTCGGCGAGCGTGTCGCCGGCGAAGGCGTCCTCGCCGGGCGGTTCAGTGGCGTTACCCGGTAGTCGTTGTTGCTGACCTCCAGCGCCACCCAGCGCCCGTCGTAGTCGCGCAGCGCATTCTGGGCATCGCGTACATAGACGTTGGGAATGCCCCACCCCTTGGCCAGCAGGTTGACGTGGGACAGCAGTGTGGACGGACGCTGGGTCACCAGGCCCGCGACCGGTGCCAACGCAATGGGCACCTCGTCCAGTACCGGGATGTCGCGCGGCGACAGCGTGCGCAGCTGTGCCTCCGAGCGCACGATCCGCAGCCGCCCTTCGGCACGGCCGGTGTTCAGCGGCAGGAAACGCTGCTCACGCAGCAGCGCCTCCTGGCTGACGAAGGGCAATGCCATGGCGCGGGCCAGCTGCTCGTGCCGGGTGGAATTGGTCTTGAACCGGATCGGGTCACGGAACGAGGCCCGCAGCACCGTGTCGGCCTGCTGCAGCAGCGGCGCGGTGAGCGTGTCGCCCTCCCAGAATTCGTAGGTGTAGCCCGGCAGGTCGCGCTGCCAGCTCACCGTGCCGAACAGGAAGCGTCGCTGCGGGTCACGGTACTGCGCATTGAGCGTGGCTTTGCCCATGGAAGGCAGCAGCCGTTGGCGGCGCACGAACTGCTCGTGCAGCGCATAACGCGGTGTATTGATGTAGTAGACGCGGCCCGCATTCTGCCGGTCGATCACGAAAATCAGATGCGGCATCTCCAGCGCGGTGCCGGCGTTGTAGACGCGGGCCAGCTGCATGAACTGCGCGCGGCTGTCGATGCGCGACAGATAGTCCGGCCCCGTCGCTGGCTGTGCCGGTGCGGTGTCGCTGCCTGGGCGGTATTCGTACGGCGATGGCTTGCGGGCGGTCTGGGCCAGCGCCGGCACGGTGCAGCACAGCAGCAGGATGAACGTGGCAAGCCACCCAAGCCGTCGCTGCAGCCTCGGACTATGCATCGCTGTCGCCCTCACCAAACTGCAAGGCGTTCACGCGCGGCCACTGCCTGCATCGCCATGAAGGCGGCCACGAGGCCCATGCTTCCCTGTATCCGCTGCGCATCCTGCACCCCTTGGAGACGTCGTCGGCGAAAACTAACACGGGCCGTGTTCGCGAAGGTAGCCGGGCGCTGCCTTGGCTGGCCGTGCGCGGCCCTCGCGTGCGGTGCCGTGGCGCGCATCGCCGGGCTGGAGGTCATCCGGTCGACGCGTCAGGTTACCTTCGACACTGTGGGCGCGGCGATCCGAGCGCATAGGCTGCGGCATACGCCCTTGCGGGCCCTGTGGATGCCACGCACCGTGTTCAAGCCCTCCAGGTTGTTTCCCTTGTTGCTGGCAGCCCAGCCGCTCACCGCATCTGCCGCCGAACACTGGATCGTGACCACCGACCTGTGGGGCAACAACAACCATCAGAGCCTGCAACTGGACGCCCACGGCGAGCGCGTCCAGGGCACGCTGGACGCGGATCGGATCGAAGGAACGCGGGTCGGCGACACCCTGCAGTTCACCGCGACCGACAGCGATGGGCAGGTGTACCACTTCACCGGACGCATCGAAGGCGACCGCATGCAGGGCCAGAGCGACCAGCCCGACACCAACCATCGCACCGTGCGTGCCCTCCACACCTTCAAGGCGTGGCGCGTGCCAACGCCCGCCTCCACCACCCCGCAGCTGCATGTGTTCACGCCAACGGACTATTCCAACACCTTCAGCGCGGACCGTGCGCCGGTCCTGGTGATCCAGCCGGGCGATTCGGTGCAGACCCGGACGCTGGACTCCGGCGGGGTCGATGAGAACGGCGTTACCCGTGCGCTGTTCGGCAATCCGCAGGTCGGCCCGTTCTTCGTGGCCGGTGCGGAACCGGGCGACACCCTGGCGATCACGCTGACCTCGCTGAGGCTCAACCGCGACTACGCCGACAGCCTGGATGGCCTGGTGGGACGCCTGAAAACGCCGCGTGTCGCGGTCGAAAGCGCCGCCCTGGGCAAGCCGGTGCGTTGGTCGCTGGATCGCGCGAAGGGTGTCGCCCGCCCGGCGGGTGCGACCGGCGCGCTGAAAGACTTGGAGATTGCGGTCAAGCCGATGCTGGGCGGCCTCGCGGTCGCCCCAGGCTTTGGTTACCCCGCGTTTTCCACCGGTGATACCGGCGATTTTGGCGGCAACATGGACTTCAATGCCGTCGTCGAAGGCAACACCGTCTACCTGCAGGTGCAGCAGCCCGGCGCGTTGTTGTACCTGGGCGACGGGCACGCGTTGCAAGGCGATGGCGAAACCACGCAGTGGGCGCTGGAGACATCGCTGGACGTGGTGGTGAAGGTGGAGCTGGTGAAACAACAGGCGATCGCCACTCCGCGCGTCGAATCCCCCACCCAGATCATGACGCTCGGCCAGGGCGGCTCCAGCGACGACGCGCTGCGGCTGGCAACCTCGGGCATGCTGCAGTGGCTGCGGCAGGCCTACGCGCTGAACCTGTCCGAGGCGACCCAGGTGCTGGGCGTGGCGGTGCAGTACCAGGTGGCCAACCTCGCCGGGCGCAGCGTCGGTGTGGCCGCGAAAGTGGACAAGGCAGTGTTGCGGCATCTGCCACGCCCTGCGCCGGCCAGGCCGACCGTTGGGACGCCGCGCGGACACCGCTGACACGGGAATTGGCGATGTGTACACGTGCATTTGCTATCGTGCCCCACTCGCCAACTCTTCACCCCGGAACCCCATGCCGCGCAAGTCCCCCGGCACCGCCGCCGCGTCACGTACCTCTGCTGCCCTGGAGACCCTGCTGGCGCGATCCAGCGTGGACGATCCGGCGCTGCTGCGTGCCGCGACCCGGGAAGCGTATGACCGCGTGACGCTGCTGCTCAAGACCTGCTACGAAGACTTCAGCCCGGAGCAGCAAGCCAGGCTCCGCGCGATTGTCGGCGCAGCGTCCTCGCCTGCGCCGACCGCCTCGCCCAGGCCAGCCAAGGCCAGCAAACCCCCACGGGAAGACCTGCCGCCGCGCTTCTGGCTGCCCTACAGCGGCGAGACCTGGACAGGACGCGGGCGTCCGCCCAAGGCGTTCATCGCCTGGGAAGGCACCGTCGCCCACACCGAGTGGAAGAAGCACCACCCCGACGAGCGCTTCCCCGCCTATCCCGGCTGAGCCTGTCCCGCATAGGCGACCCAGCCGCGGAACGACAGCGCGGCATAGAACAGCGCGGGCCGCTCGAAACCGGCCTGCTCCAGCAGCGCTACTTCTTCGTCCGGGGCGAGCGTGGGCAGCCTGCTGGCGATCGCTTCGGCGCGTGCTTCGGCACTCTCCCCGGCGATGCCGCGGGCGGTAACGAACGCGGCCCAGCGATGGAACCATGCGCGCTTTTCGTCCGGATCACGGGGCACGCTGTGGTGCGCGACCACCAGCGGTGCCCCCGGCGCCAGGCGACGGCGCAGCTCGCGCAGCGTGCGCAGGCGTTCTTCGCGTGACAGAAAATGCAGCGTCAACAGACAGGTGGCGCCATCGAACGCGACGGCGGGGGCATCCTCGAAGTAGCCCTGGATCAGTTCAACGCGCGAAGACAGGCTCCCCAGCGTGTTCGTGGCCAGCGCGAGCATTTCCGCGGACGGGTCCACGCCGGTGAAGTGCCACCCGTGACTGGCCTCGGCGAAGGCGCGCAGTTCCATCCCGCCCCCTGCGCCAAGCACGAGCACCCGGCCGGCCGGCCGAACCCGTTCGGCGAGCAGCACGTGCGCCATTTGATGCAGCGCCTGTACGCCGGGGACCTGGCGGATGAGCGTATCGGCGTAGCGCGCCACCGCATCTGGATCGGAGAAGGACATGGTGGGCCTGGATGGAGGACTGCCTCGTAATGTAACACTCGCAGTTACATTTAGGACATCATCTCGATACCGAGGCCCACCGACGGCGTGTTGCCGAGCGCCGATTCCAGCCGCAGCGGGCACCCCACGCGGATCGAAAACGCCCGCGCGTTGTGCAGATTGATACCGCACACGGGAGCGGGCGCGATAAAGATCTGCAGGAATCCGATTGCTGACAGCACCTTGGCGAGTGATGCACAGCAGACTAACGCGTCGGAGCGCTACTCTGGATCTCCGCATCCGCTGGCCGATGCTTTACCCGACCACTGCTGGAGGTTTCATTGCCCACTTCCGACGAACGATGCCGCGTGCTGCTGGTTGAAGACGATGCCGCGATCCGCGAGATGACCAGAGACATTCTCAGCGATGAAGGTTTCGAGGTGCTGCCCACCGCCGATGCCGAGGCAGCGCTGCACTGCCTGAAAACCGAAGGCCCGTTCGACCTGCTGCTCTCCGATGTGGGATTGCCCGGGATGGACGGACGCGATCTGGCGCAGATCGCCAACACGCTACACCCCACCATGCCGATCCTGTTGGTCACCGGCTATGCCGGCGTGGCTGGCAGCCGTCCCGACTTCCTTTCCTGCGGCATGAAGCTGCTGCGGAAACCGTTCACGCTCAAGCAGCTGCTTGGCTCGGTGCGCGCGCTGATCCGGCGCCCGCCGCCACGCTCAAACAGCCCCCTCGGCTGACACCAGCGCCCGCGCCCGCCGTTCCAGCTCGGCCGCAGTGAAGGGTTTGGTCAGCACTTCCATGCCTTCCTCCAATTGCCCCGCCCCCACCGCGGCGGAGGCGGCGTAGCCGGTGATGAACAACACCGGCAGCCCCGGGCGCACCTGGCGTCCGGCATCGGCGACCTGGCGGCCATTGAGCGCGCCGGTCAAGCCCACGTCGGTCACCAGCAGGTCGATGGCTTCACTGGATTGCAGGGTGGCAATCGCGCTTCCGCCTTCCGGTGCCTGCAGCACGCGGTAGCCCGAACCGGCCAGCACGTCGGTGACCAGCGCGCGCACTGCATCTTCGTCTTCCACCACCAGCACGGTGCCGACGTTGGCCACGCGCGCGTCCGCGCCGGGCTCGGCGGCCGTCTGCGCCGGACCCTCATCGGGCTCGCCGGTAAAGCGCGGCAGGTAGAGGTGCACGGTAGTGCCGTGGCCCGGTTCCGAATCGATCCACACCTGACCGCCGGACTGGCGGGTGAAGCCATAGATCATCGACAACCCCAGGCCGGTGCCCTGCCCGATCGGCTTGGTGGTGAAGAACGGCTCGAATGCCTTGGCGATCACCGCCGGCTCCATGCCGCTGCCGGCATCCTGTACGGCCAGGCACACGTAATCGCCCGGTGGGACATCCAGCTGTGCCGCCGCGTCGTCATCGAGCGCGACGTTGGCGGTACTGATCGCCAGTGGGCCGCCCTCGGGCATCGCGTCACGCGCATTGATGCACAGGTTGAGCAGTGCGTTTTCCAGCTGCGGCGCATCCACCAGCACCGGCCACGGCGCGGTCTGTAGATCGGTGGTGATGGAAATCGACGGCCCGAGCGTGCGCGACAGGATGTCGAGCATCCCGTTCACCATGTCTTCGGCCACCACCGGGGTGGGTGCCAGCGTCTGCCGACGCGAGAACGCCAGCAGGCGCTGGGTCAATGCGGTGGCACGCGCTGCGCTGGATTGCGCCATCTCCAGATACCGCCCGATATCGTCGAAACGGCCCTGTTCGATGCGCAGCTCGAGCAATTCCAGACCGACCGAAATGGCGGTCAGCAGGTTGTTGAAATCGTGCGCCAGGCCACCGGTGAGCTGCCCCACCGCTTCCATCTTCTGGCTCTGGCGCAGGCGTTCTTCGGCGACCTGCAGCTCGGCGCTGCGCGCCTGCACGCGCTCTTCCAGGGTAAGGGTGAGCTGGCGCAACTGCTCTTCGGCCTGGCGCCGCTCGGTGACGTCCGAGGCGGTGCCGAACCACTCGGCAACCTCACCGGCGTCATCCAGCAGCGGCACCGCGCGCATCAGTACCCAGCGCACGCTGCCGTCGGGCAGCAGGGCGCGACGTTCCAGCCACAGTGGCTGGCGCTCGCGCATGGCCAGCGCGATGGCCGCCTCCAACGCAGCGCGATCCTCCGGATGCACCCGCTCCTCGCGCCAGCCGGTGATGGCGGGCAGACGTTCGGCCGAGGCACCGGCACCCAGGATCGGCCGCATCTCGCGCCAGTCCGCCGACATGGCATACAGCGATTGCGAGGAAGCGCTGACCAGCGCACCGAGGCGCCGCTCGCTGTGCGCCAGCGCCATGCCGGCGCGCTGCTGTTCGCTGCGATCGCCCAGTACCTTGACGAAGCCCAGTGCCGCGCCGTTTTCATCGCGCAGCACGGTCATCGCTCCGTTCGCCCAGAAGCGCGCACCGGATTTGCGCTGCAGCCAGCGCTCGCCGCTGACACCGCCGCCGCCGATGGCGATCTGCTGGTTGTGCTCCAGGCGCCCGGCCTGGATGTCCTCGGGTGTGTAGATGACCTCGACGCTGCGGCCGAGCATCTCCGCCTCGGTCCAGCCGAAGATGTGCTCGGCGCCGGCATTCCACAGCGTCACCCGGCCGTCCAGGTCGGAGGCGACGATGGCATAGTCGCTGGCGCTGTCGATGATCTGGCGGTTGCGCGCTTCCACCTCGCGCATCGACCGTTGCAGCTCCATGTGCGGGGTGATGTCCAGGCCCTGCACGAACACGCCCGCGGTGGTGCCGTCCTCGCCGAGCACCGGCTGGAACACGATGTCCAGCTGGCGTCGGCCGCTGGACGGATCGGTCGCCAGCGGCGCGTCGTAGACGACCTCGCTGCCGATATACGGCTGGCCGGTGCGGTACACCTGGTCCAGCAGCGGAAGGAAGCCCTGCTCCACCACCTCCGGCAGCGCATCGCGGATGCACTTGCCGAGCACGTCACGATGGCCAACCAGGCGCTCGTAACCGGGGTTGGCCAGCTCGATGCGGTGCTCGGGACCGCTCAGGAACGCCATGAACATCGGCGACTTGTCGAACAGCGCGATCAGGCGCTGGTTCTCCTGGGCGAGCCGTTCCTGCGCGACGATGGTCCGGGTGACTTCCTTGGTGACGCAGAACGCGCCGCCGACGCTGCCGTCATCCAGGTAGATGGGCGAGAAGGAGAAGGTCCACCAGGTGTCTTCGGGGACACCGCCACGGGCCATGGCCACCGGCATGTTTTCGAAGCGCGAGGACTCCCCGGCGAAGGCGCCCTCGATCGGCAGGCGCACCGCGTCCCAGGCATCGGCCCACAAC
>NZ_DAMAGC010000163.1:0-7623 GCF_031995405.1 Stenotrophomonas sp.
GAACGTTCCGTAGGCCGGGCAGCGGCTCCTGCCCGGGTTGCAATCTCGGTGGGGCCGCATCGGTTGGTTGGTGAAAGGCTTCGGACGGGTTTGCCGCGCTGGCGCGCGGTTGCCGAGCATGGCTCGGCACTACCCGTGCTTGCGGGCTTGCCGTCGCCGGGGTGGGGCTCCGGCGCCGCTCGGGGTGGGTCGGCCTCTATACTGGCCGCCTTGTTCAAGGAGCGACGTCATGGCTAGCCGCAGTCGGATCGGGCAGTGGAGCTGGAAAGGAATCGCTGGGCTGGCGCTGGTCGCCGGCCTGGCCATCGGCATCGGGGGCTGCAAGCGCAACGACAGCGGCCAGCTGCCGACGCCCTCCGGCGCGCCGATTGCGGCCAAGGCCGAGAAGGTCAGCGAGTTCACCCTGGTACGGGCCTATCCCGACCAGAAGGGCGACGGCGTCTCGCTGGCGCTGGAATTCTCGCGCCCGTTGGTGGGCACCCAGGACTTCGACAAACTGGTCCGTTTCGCCGAAAAGGTGGGCACCGAGGACAGCAGCTGGACGCTGTCCGATGACGGCCTGACCCTGCGCTACCCGTTCGTGGAGGCGGCCAAGGAATACAACCTGATCGTCTCGCCCGACCTGCTCGCCGCCGATGGCAGCCGGATCGGCAAGGAACTGCGCCAGAAGGTGTTCAGCGGCGAGCTCAAGCCGGTCGCCGGCTTCGCCTCGCAGGGCAGCGTGCTGCCGGCCAAGGACAGCCGTGGCCTGCCGGTGGTGTCGGTGAACGTGCAGGAAGTGGACGTGGAATTCCTGCGCGTGCGCGAGAAGGAACTGCCCAGCTTCTTCAGCCAGTACCAGCGCGGCGGACGTCGCGGCAGCTGGGAGCTGGACAGCGAGTACGGCGAGAAGACCCCGATGTCCAAGCTGGCCGAGCCGGTGTACGTCAACCGTTTCGTGCTCGGCGGCAAGCAGAACGAGCGCGTGCTCACCTACCTGCCTACCCAGGAGATCAAGGAACTGCAGGCGCCGGGCCTGTACTTCGCGGTGATGAAGCGCAGCGGCTCGTTCGACAGCGAGTTCGACACCGCCTTCTTCACCGTCAGCGACATCGGCCTGCATACCCGCGCCTACAAGGACAAGCTGTTCGTGCACACCGCCTCGCTGCAGAGTGGCGCGGCGCTGAAGAAGATCGACCTGCGCATCCTTGATGGCAAGGGCGAGGTGGTGCTCAAGGGCAGCACCGACGGCAACGGCAACGCACTGCTCAACTACACCCTCGATGCCAGCCATGTGCTGATCGCCAGCAGTGGTGCGGACACCTCGATGCTGCCGTTCAACCAGCCGGCGCTGGACCTGAGCGAGTTCGCCGTGGCCGGGCGCGACAACGCCTGGTTCGACGTGTTTGCCTGGTCCGGGCGTGACCTGTACCGCCCCGGCGAGACCGTGCGCATCTCGGCGCTGCTGCGCGACAACGACGGCAAGCCGGTCAAGCCGCAGCCGGTGTTCCTGCGCCTGAAGCAGCCCGACGGCAAGACCTTCCGCGAGACGCGCCTGCAGCCGGGCGAGCAGGGCTACCTGAGCTTCGAACAGCTGATCCCGGCCGAAGCGCCGACCGGCCGCTGGCAGGTGGAATTCCGCACCAATCCGGCCAGCAAGGAAGCCATCCAGGGCATGACCCTGCGCATCGAGGAGTTCCTGCCCGAGCGCATGAAACTGGACCTGGACAGCGCCCAGAAGACCCTCAAGCCCGGCGAACCGCTCAAGCTGATGGCCGATGCGGCCTATCTGTATGGTGCGCCGGCCGACGGCAACCGCTTCACCGCGCGCCTGGCCGTGGCCGCCGAGCAATCGCCGGTGGAATCGCTGCCGGGCTACTTCTTCGGCGACCCCACGCTGGAACTGCCGCGCGAAGCGCGCGACGTCATCGATACCGAATTCCCCGCCGACGGCAAGCTGCGCCAGGACGTGACCCTGCCCGACGAGGTCAAGCCGACCGCGCCGATCGCGGTGGTGGTGTCCGGCAGCGTGTACGAGACCGGTGGACGTACCGTCACCCGCACCCTCAAGCGGGTGATGTGGCCGGCGCCGGCGCTGGTCGGCGTGCGCCCGCTGTTCAACCCCGATGACGGTGCCGACGCCAACAGCAACGCCCGCTTCGAACTGATGCGCGTGGATGCGGCCGGCAAGCCGCAGCCGGCCAAGGGCCTGAAAGTCACCCTGGTGCGCGAGCTGCGCGACTACCACTGGACCTTCAACGACAATCGCTGGGACTACGATTTCACGCGTCGTTTCGAGAACAAGGAAACCCGCACCGTCGACGCCGGCAGTGCGGCCGCCGCGATCGATTTCCCGGTGGAGTGGGGCGAGTACCGCCTGGATGTGTTCGACCCGGGCACCGGCCTGACCAGCCGCTACCCGTTCCGCGCCGGCTGGAGCTGGAACGACGACAACCGCGGCCTGGACGCGCGTCCGGACAAGGTCAAGCTGGGCCTGGACAAGACCGGCTACAAGGCCGGCGACAAGGTCCGCGTCACCGTCACCCCGCCGCATGCCGGCAAGGGCATCCTGATGGTGGAAAGCGACAAGATGCTGTACGTGCAGGAGATCGACGCCAAGCCGGGCAGCACCTTCGACATCCCGGTCACCGCCGAGTGGGAACGCCACGACGTCTACATCACCGCCCTGGTGTTCCGTGGCGGCAGCGCGCCGAGCAAGATCACCCCGGCCCGTGCGGTCGGCGTGGTGCACGTGCCGATGGACCGCAAGGCGCGGCAGATCGCGGTCGGGTTGTCCGCGCCCAAGCAGATGCGCCCCGAACAGACCCTGCCGGTGGCGGTGAGTGCGCCGCAGCTGGCCGGCAAGGTTGCGCATGTGACGGTGTCGGCGGTGGACGTGGGCATCCTCAACATCACCCGTTTCCCGGTGCCCGATGCGGCCGGCCACTTCTTCGCGCAGCGGCGGCTCGGCGTGGACGCCTACGACATCTACAGCCGGGTGATCGAGAGCTTCGACGGCAGCAGCGGCAAGCTGAAGTTCGGTGGCGACATGGCGCTGGCGGCGATGCCGCAGGCCAAGCGCCCGACCGCGCGGGTGCAGACCGTGGACCTGTTCTCCGGCCCGGTGAAGCTCGATGCCAAGGGCATCGCGCGGATCGCGCTGAAGGTGCCGGACTTCAACGGCACCCTGCGCATCTCCGCGCTGGTGTACTCCGATGACCAGTACGGCAAGCGCGACATGGAAACCATCGTGCGCGCCCCGATCCTGGCCGAAGCGAGCATGCCGCGGGTGATGGCGCCGGGCGACCGCAGCACGGTCACCCTGGACGTGCAGAATTTCACCGGCAAGCCGGGCGAGTTCAAGGTGCAGGTCGATGGCATCGGTCCGCTGGCGCTCGGCGAGCCCAGCCGCACGCTGCAGCTCAAGGCCGATGCCAAGACCACGCTGAGCTTCCCGCTCACCGCGCGCGAGGGCTACACCGTGGCCAAGGTGCGGGTGCGCGTGGACGGCAACGGCTTCAAGGTGGACCGCCGCTATGACCTGCCGGTCCGCGCGGCCTGGCCGCAGGTGCTGCGGGCGCAGACCCGCACGCTGGATCCGTTGGCGGCGGTGGAGATGGGCACCGGCCTGGCCGATGGCCTGATGGACGACTCGGTCACCGCGCGCATGCTGGTCAGCGCGCTGCCGCCGATTCCCTTCGCCAGCGCGCTCAACGGCGCGCTGAAGTACCCCTACGGCTGCGCCGAGCAGACCACCAGCAAAGGCTATGCCGCGCTGATGCTCGACGAGGCGACCTCGGCGATGCTCGGTGCCGACGGACTGGATGCCAAGGCCCGTCGCGAACGCATGGAAGGCGCGTTCGGCCGCCTGGCCTCGATGCAGGTGGCCAACGGCAACTTCTCGATGTGGGGCGACGACGGTTACGTCAATCCGTGGCTGACCCCGTACATCGCCGAGTTCCTGCTCGACGCCAAGGATGCCGGTTTCGCGGTGCCCGACAACGTGTTGCAGAAGGCCCTCAACCGCCTGAGCGAAGACCTGCTGTCCGGCGGCAACCAGTTCTACGGCGAAGACCGCCGCGAGAACCTCAAGTTCGCCAATCAGGCCTATTCCGGCTACGTGCTGGCCCGGGTCAACCGCGCGCCGCTGGGCACGCTGCGCGCGCTGTACGACAACGAACGCAGCAAGGCGCTGACCGGCCTGCCGCTGGTCCACCTGGGCATCGCGCTGTCGCTGCAGGGCGACCACAAGCGCGGCGATGCGGCCATTGCCGCCGGCTTTGCCAAGCCGGGCAGCGAGCGTCCGCCGTACTTCGGCGATTACGGCAGCGAAGTGCGCGATGACGCCTTGATGATCGCGCTGCTGCACGAGCGCAAGCTGTCCAAGCCGGCCTACGATGCGCGTGCGGTCGACCTCGGTCGTGCGCTGGATGCGCGGCGCAACAGCGGCTGGATGTGGCTGAGCACGCAGGAACAGGTCGCCATCGCTCGCCTGGGCAAGGCGTTGGCGGCCAACCAGAAGAAGCTGGTGTCCGGCGAACTGGCCGTGGGCGGCCAGGTGGAAGCGATCGCCGCGCGGCGCATGTTCGGCCGCAGTTTCGACTACGCCGCGCTCGCCAAGGGCGTGCGTTTCAGCCCGCAGGGCGAGCCGCCGATGTTCGCCAGCCTGGAAGTGGCCGGCATCCCGCGCACCGCACCGGAGCCGGACAGCCGCAGCCTCGGCGTGGAACGCACCTGGTACACCACCGATGGCAAGCCGTGGACGCCGCGTGCGCTGAAGGAAGGCGAGGCGCTGATCGTACGGGTCAGCATCACCCCGAACCTGGACATGCCCGATGCGCTGCTGACCGACCTGCTGCCGGCCGGCCTGGAGATCGAGAACTTCAACCTGGGCGATGCCAAGCAGTGGGCCGACGTGGTGGTGGACGGGCTCAGCGTCAACGATCGTGGCGATGCGGCCACGCTGCGCCACGAGGAGTTCCGCGACGACCGCTACGTGGCCGCGCTGAAGCTGTCCAAGGGCAGCACCGCCAAGGTGTTCTACCTGGTGCGCGCGGTCACCCCGGGCACCTACACGGTGCCGCCGCCGCTGGTGGAGGACATGTACCGTCCCGACCTGCGTGGCGTGGGCCGCAGCAACCCGACCACGATGACCGTGGTCCAGCCCTGAGCCGGATGCGGGCCATCGCTGAGGCGATGGCCCGCGTAGTCCTGTCGTCCAACGAATGAAATCCTTCCCTTACAGGCGCGTGATCACCCCGGCGCGGCGCTGGCTGTGGCCTGCGCTGCGCTGGGGTACCGCGTTGCTGCTGGCGCTGCTGCTGGTGCTGGACCTGGCCTTCCCGCCGCCACTGCCGAAGGCCCGCGACACCAGCACGCTGGTGGTGGCCCGCGACGGCACGCCGCTGCGCGCATTTGCCGATGCCGACGGCGTCTGGCGCTATCCGGCCTCGGCCGACAGTGTCTCGCCGTTGTACCTGCAGGCCCTGCTCAACTACGAAGACCGTTGGTTCTGGCGGCATCCGGGCATCAACCCGTGGGGTCTGCTGCGTGCCGGCAAGCAGTGGTTGCTGCAGGGGCACATCGTGTCCGGCGGTTCCACCCTGACCATGCAGGTGGCGCGCATCCTCGATCCGCATTCGCGCACGCCATGGGGCAAGGCCAAGCAGATGCTGCGCGCGGTGCAACTGGAAGTGCACCTGAGCAAGGCGCAGATCCTGGCGCTGTACCTGGAACGCGCGCCCTACGGCGGCACCATCGAAGGCGTCGAGGCGGCCAGCTGGGCCTACCTGGGCAAGCCGGCGGCGCAGCTGTCGCAGGCCGAGGCGGCGCTATTGGCGGTGCTGCCGCAGGCGCCCAGCCGGTTGCGCCCGGACCGCCACCCCGAGGCGGCACGGCGTGCCCGCGACAAGGTGCTCGCGCGCATGGTCGCGCTGGGTGTCTGGAGTCGCGAGGCGGTGGACGATGCGCGCATCGAGCCGGTGGTCACCCGCGCGCTGCAGCCGCCGCTGCACGCCGCGTTGCTGGCGCAGCGGCTGCGCTCGGCCCAACCGCGTGCGGCGCGCATCGAAAGCACCCTGGACATCGGTCTGCAGCGCACGCTGGAAGAGCGGGTGTCCTCGTACTTCTCGCAGCTGCCCGAACGCACCTCCGCCGCGCTGCTGGTGATCGACAACCGCACGTTGGAAGCACGCGCGTACGTGGGGTCGGTAGCGTTCGGCGACAAGCAGCGGCTGGGCCACGTGGACATGGTCCAGGCCTGGCGCTCGCCGGGCTCCACGCTCAAGCCGTTCCTGTACGGCATGGCGCTGGATGATGGGCTGATCCATTCGGAGAGCCTGATGGTGGACGCCCCGCAGGCATTTGGCGGCTATCGTCCCGGCAACTTCGATTCGGCTTTCAACGGGCCGGTCAGTTCGGCCACGGCGTTGCGGCTGTCGCTCAATGTTCCCGCAGTGGATCTGCTCGACCGGGTCGGCTCGGCGCGGTTTGCCGCGCGGCTGTCGCATGCCGGCATCAACCTGCGCTTCCCGCATGGCAGCGCGCCGAACCTGTCGCTGATCCTGGGTGGCACCGGTGCGCGGCTGGAGGATCTGGTCGGCGCGTTCGCCGCGTTCAACCGCAACGGCATCGCCGGTCGGGTGCGCTATACCGCCGACGATGCCGTGATCGAACGCCGCCTGATGTCGCCCGGCGCGGCGTGGATCACCCGCGAGGTGCTCGAGTCCAATCCGCGCCCGGGCTATGGCAGCGGCACCTTCGATGTCACCGGGCGCCCGCGGGTGGCCTGGAAGACCGGCACCAGTTACGGCTATCGCGATGCCTGGGCCATCGGCAGCACCCGTCACTACACCGTGGGGGTGTGGGTGGGACGGCCGGATGGCACGCCACTGCCCGGCCAGTACGGCGCGGTCACCGCGTTGCCGTTGATGTTCGAAGTGGTGGACAGCCTGCCGCGCCAGGCCGGGGACGCGAGCGGCGCGCCGATGCCACCGAACGTCACCCGCGAAGCAATCTGCTGGCCGACCGGGGAGCTGGCCGAGCGCACCGAGGACGCGTTGTGCCAGCGCCGCCTGGATGCCTTCGTGCTCGATGGCGTGGTGCCACCGACCTTTGCCGAGCGCGACGCACGCCTGTGGCAGCCGGGGCGCCAGCGCTTCAACGTGGATGCACGCAGCGGCCTGCGGGTGTCGCCGGACTGCCGCCTGCCGCATGAAACAGAGAGTCGCGAGATCGCGCGCTGGCCAGCGTTGCTGTCGCCGTGGCTGCCGCTGGCGCAACGGCGCGCGGCGCAGCTGCCGGCCTTGTCACCGGACTGCAGCGAGGACGGCCGCGAGAGTGGCGGCAGCCTGCATATCGAAGGCCTCAACGACCGCGCCACGCTGGCACGCGCACCCAACGCCGAGCACGGCGTGCGCCTGCAACTGCGCGCGCTGGGCAACGACAACAGCGTGGACTGGCTGCTTGATGGCCGCTGGATCGCACGCACCGAGGGCGCGCGCCTGTTCCAGCGCGATTTCGACGAAGTGGGGGAGCACACCCTCACCGCGCTGGCCTCCGATGGCGCCTGGACGCAGGTGCGTTTCCGTATCCTGCGCTGACGCCCGCCGGTAGTGCCGGCCGCTGGCCGGCTCCGCAGTCCAT
>NZ_DAMAGC010000164.1:0-7599 GCF_031995405.1 Stenotrophomonas sp.
TTCTGATCCTGCTGTCAGGTGGCGCACTCTCTGCTGGTGGCACAAGCCCCTCTGTTGAGGGGCTGCCCCGACAGGGGCGGGGAGAGGCAGGCAAAGGGACCGGGCCCAAACGCTGCGAAGCGGCGTTTGGGGCGACGGCGCAACGCGCCGTCGCATCCCGCGCCAGATCAAAAGAAAAGGGCTGCCCGGTGGGCAGCCCTTTTCTTTTGATCTGGCGGAGAGGGGGGGATTCGAACCCCCGAGGCGCTATAAACGCCTGCCTGATTTCGAGTCAGGTACATTCAACCGCTCTGCCACCTCTCCAGATGGTCCCGGCGAACCGGGAGGCGAATGATACGGGCAGGACGCGTCGGCGACAAGTCATTCGTTTGCAGTGGAAGTGAATTTCTTCTGTATGAATGCCTTGCCGGATGTCCGGCGGGCCGCGATCATGCCGTTATTCCCCGCAACGTCCCCTTGGCTGCAGCCTCCCCATGATCGAATTCGGACACCTGACCCACCCCGGCCTGCGCCGTGACCTCAACGAGGACACCTACTACGGCGATGGCGAACTGGCGTTGTGGCTGGTGGCCGACGGCATGGGGGGGCACGCCTGCGGCGAAGTGGCAAGCGCGCTGGCGCGCGAGACCATCGTGCGCGAGATCCGACAGGGCGCGTCGCTGGCGCATGCCATCCGGGTTGCCGATGAAGAAATCATCCGCACCTCGCGGCGGCGCAACGACAGCCTGCCGATGGGCACCACCGTGGTCGCCGCGCGCGTGCAGGGCAACCGCTATGAAGTGGCCTGGGTTGGCGACAGCCGCGCCTACCTGTGGCGCGATGGCCAGCTGGCCCAGCTCAGCCAGGACCACAGCGTGGTCCAGGAACTGGTCGCCCAGGGCAACCTGACCGCCGAGCAGGCCCGCGCCCACCCGCACCGCAACGTGGTGACCCAGGCATTGGGCGTGACCGACCCGGCCCACCTCAACGTCGCCACCACCACCGGCGAACTGCGCCCGGGCATGCAGCTGCTGCTGTGCAGCGACGGGCTGACCGAAGAAGTGGAAGACAAGGGCATCGCCAGCACCCTGGCCTTCGACGACGCCAGCGCGCAGGAATGCGTGGATACCCTGGTCGCCGCCGCACTGGATGGCGGCGGTTCGGACAACATCACCGTGATCCTGGTGCGCTGCCACTGAGGGCTGACCTGCGTCCTGCGGTCAGCCCGCTTCGGCCATCTCGCGTTCGCCGTCCCAGATCGCATGGCCGGCTTTCTTGCGCAGCCTGGCCAGCCGCGCTTCGTGGGCGTCCAGCTCGGACGCGGTAGCCACCACGCGTGGGCGCGGCAGCAGGCGCGAGGTGTCGAACGCCTGCGCGTGCGCGGTACCGCCCTTGCCCTCGTCGGCCGAACCGAAGCCGATCTCTTCCTGGCCCGAGGTCAGCGCGATGTACACATCGCCCAGGATCTGGGCATCGAGCAGGCCGCCGTGCAACTGGCGGTGCGCGTTGTCCACGCCCAGCCGCCGGCAAAGCGCGTCCAGCGAATTGCGCTGGCCCGGGAAGCGCTCGCGCGCCATCTTCAGGGTATCGACCACCGTGCAGCGGTCGGTGATCTTGCCGTAGTGGTCACCGAGCAGCGACAGCTCGTTGTCCAGGAAGCCGATATCGAACGCGGCGTTGTGGATGATCAGTTCGGCGCCATCGATGAAGGCGAGGAACTCATCGGCGATCTGCGCGAAGTCCGGCTTGTCGGCCAGGAACTCCAGGGTCAGCCCGGTGACTTCCTGCGCGCCCTGTTCGAACTCGCAGTCCGGCTTGATGTACTGGTGATAGTTGTTGCCGCTGGGGCGACGTTCGAGCAGTTCCACACAGCCGATTTCGACGATGCGGTTGCCCTTTCGCCATTCCAGGCCGGTGGTTTCGGTATCGAGGATGATCTGACGCATGGGCTCAGTGTACCGGGCCGGCGGCGCGGATCCGGATCGCGGCATCGCGCGCGAGCTGGTCCACCCGCTCATTGTCCGGGTCACCGGAATGGCCCTTCACCCAGCGCCAGTCGATGGTGTGCATCAGGGTGGCCGCGTGCAGGCGCTCCCACAGTTCGCGGTTCTTGACCGGATCGCCACCGGCGGTCTTCCAGTTCTTGCGGATCCAGCCCGGCATCCACTGGGTCAGGCCCTGGCGCACGTATTGGGAATCGGTGAACAACACGATGTTGCACGGCTCGCTCAACGCCTCCAGCCCGGAGATGGCGGCCATCAGCTCCATCCGGTTGTTGGTGGTGTGCGCTTCACCGCCGCTCAGCTCACGCTCGTGCGCGTTGTAGCGCAGCAGTGCCGCCCAGCCGCCGGGGCCGGGATTGCCGAGGCAGGAACCGTCGGTGTGTATTTCTATGGTCTTCATTGCATTCCAGATCAGGTCGCCACGGTGCCGTGCCATTGGCGGACCGGCAGTGGCGTAGGTCCCGGCAAAGCCAGGGTGCGTTTCTCGGCGGTGAACAGGCACGCCGCGCGCAGCAGTGCGAGGCTGCGGTGGCCGGGTGCGCGGTCGTGCCACATCGGTCCCAGGTAGGTCACGTCCTGGCAGGCCAGCCCGGACCGGTCCAGGGTATGCCGCAGCCGCTGCGGGCTGCGCACCACCAACCCGCGGTGGCGCCATTGGCGGCGATACGGACTGAACGGGTTGAGGGTGGACAGCCACAGCCGGCCGCCGGGCATCAGCACCCGTGCGCATTCGTCGATCAGCTGTTCGGCGTCGCGGGCGGTGACGTGCTGCAGCACGATCGCGTTGACGCTTTCGCTGGGCAGCGGCAGCGGCAGACCGCAGCGGGTATCGCCGGCAAACCCGGCGCCGTCGCGGTACAGGCGCAGCCCCCGCCCCGGCAGGCTGGGCAGGGCCGCCCACGCGGCGGTCGGCGCCACCCACAGCCAGGGCGTCACCGGGTGCTCGGCGAGCAGCGGCATCAGGCGCTGCAACTCCAGCTGGCACAGGACGTGTGCCGGTTCAGTATCAAACCAGGATGCGACTGACGCTTGACGGGGGCTCGGCGTGGCGGGCATGGTCCAATTCTATGCGACTCACTGCCCTACCCGCATTTGCGGACAACTACATCTGGGCGCTGGTCGCCGACGACGGCCGCGCCGTCGTTGTCGACCCGGGCCAGGCATCGCCGGTTCTGGCTGCGGCAGCGCAGCAGGAATGGACGCTGGAGGCGATTCTTCTCACCCACCACCATGACGACCATATCGGCGGCGTGGCCGAGCTGCAGGCCCGCCATCCCGGGGTTGCGGTGTATGCGCCGGACGATCCCCGCATCCCGATGGCGACCCATCGGGTGGGCGAAGGTGAACACGTTCAGGCATTGGGCCTGGGGTTCCACGTAGTATCCGTGCCCGGCCACACCCGGTCGCATGTCGCGTTTCACACCGCTGAACACCTTTTCAGTGGGGACGCGCTGTTCAGCCTGGGCTGTGGCCGCATGTTCGAAGGTACGCCGTCCCAACTGCAGGCATCCCTGCACAAGCTGGCGTCCCTGCCCCCGCATCTGCTGTTGTGTTGCGGGCACGAATACACCGTGTCAAATGCCGTCTTCGCGCGGCACGTCGACCCCACCAACGCTGCGTTGCTGCAGCGCCATGAGGAGGCCCTGGCCATGCGCCGCGATGAACGCCCCACGCTGCCGGTAACACTGGCCAGCGAGCTGGAATGCAATCCGTTCCTGCGTACCCGTTTTCCCTCGATCCAGCGGGCCGTCAGTGCCCACCTGGGTCGCCCCGTCACCGATGAAGTCGATGTCGTCGCAGGTCTGCGCGGCTGGAAAGACGGATTCCGTACATGAGCCGGCGATTGTTGCCGCTCGCGCTCGGCCTGGGACTTGCCCTGGCCGGTGGCGCGAGCGCCCAGTCGTTGAGTGCGGGAATGTCGCAGAACGTGTCCGGGCTCTCGCAGCTGCCACTGGACCCCGCCGCCCTGCCGCCGGTTTCGGTGCGCAACGGGCAGGAGATCTTCGCCAGCTTCCGTGAAGGCCTGGCCGAACCGACCTGCAACGCCGAGGCGACCAGCCCGCGTTGGCAGAAGCAGTTCGCCCATGCGCCGTCGCGGCTGGCCAACCAGGACGATGACGCCCTGGTGCTGTTCGGCTACGTGGTCGAAGAGCTGCGTCGCTCGAACCTTCCCACCGAATTTGCGCTGATCCCGTTCGTGGAAAGCGGCTACCGGCCCAATGCGCGCAACGGCAGCGGCCCGGCCGGGCTGTGGCAGTTCATCGCCACCACCGCCAAGAACCACCGGGTACAGATGACCGCCGGGTACGACGGTCGCCTGTCGGCGGTGGACTCCACCCAGGCCGCGGTGCGCTACCTCAAGACCCTGCATGGCATGTTCGGCGGTGACTGGCGCCTGGCCACCATGGCCTACAACGCCGGTGAGTACCGCGTACTGCAGTCGTTGCGCAAGGCCGGCATGAACGCGCAGAACGCGCGGCCAGCCGAACTGCCGGGGCTGTCGCCGATCACCTACGCCTACGTGGAGAAGCTGCACGCGCTGGCCTGCGTGCTGGAAACGGCTGAAACCAAGCCCGGCGTGATGGCCTCGCTGGACCGCACCGTGCCGGTGCTGAAGGGCCACACCCTGCCGGCCGGCACCAGCGTCCAGCAGTGGGCCGCACAGCGCTCCCTGGACCCGGCGCGGATCGCCCGGCTCAACCCGGCCCTGGCCAGCGGCAAGGGCCGTCCGAGCGGCCAGGTCACCGTGCTGGCCCCGGCCAGCCATGCGCCGGTGGACGCCAGCGCTGCGGTGATGGCGACGGTCGCCGCGGCCGACAGCCCCGCCCCCGTCGATACGGCGCCCTCGGCCAAGGCCGAGGCCCCGGCACCGCGCGTGGCCCGGACCGTGGCCAGCAGCGCCGATCGTCCGCGCAGCCGCCGCCACACCGTGCGCGACGGCGAATCGCCGTGGACCATCGCCCGCCGCTATGGCATGCCGCTGAAGGCCCTGTTGTCGCTCAATGGGCTCAACGGCAGCAGCGTGCTCAAGCCCGGCGCGGTGTTGCGCGTGGAGGATTGACGGGTTACCCGGCGATCCAGCGCAGTACCTGCGATGCCCGGCGATGCCGGGCATCGTCGTTTCCGGGTGCTGCATATCGTGGAAGGTCGCAACGTGAAGCGGAGCACGTATGGAGGATGGGGGCGCAGGGTGCGGTGTCGGCATGACCATGGCCGAGGGCGCTTGATCGCCTGGAACCTGAGGCCCTGCCTGGCATCCCCCTCCACAACGCAGAAGGCCCGGCAATGCCGGGCCTTCTGCTGCCGCTGCAACCGGATCGGTTACAGGTTCGCCTCTTCGGTCTGCACCTTGTAGTGCTTGCGCATCGCGTCGATGTAGGCCTTGGCCGCGGCCATGCCGTCGATCTGGTTCAGCTGATCGGTGAAGGCCTTCTTCTGCTCCGGCTGGATCTCGGCCAGGTTGGCCGGGGTCACCTTGGTGACCGCATAGACCAGGTAACGGCCCTGTACGGCGACCTTGCCGTAGCTCGGCTTGCCTTCGGCCGGTGCCTGCGCACCGAACACGGCACGGTTGATCTCCGGGGTCGGGACCGGCTGGGTGCGCGGCAGGCCCGGCAGCGGGCTTACCTGCAGCTTCTCGCTGACAGCCAGCGCCTGCAGGGTCTGGCCGGCCTTGAGCTTGGCCAGCAGCGCGTCAGCGGCCTTCTCCGAGGCCTGGCGGCCACGGTCGGCACGGATCGCGGCGATCACCTGCTCACGGGCCTTGTCCAACGGCAGCGCCTGCTCCGGGCTGTGGTCGGTCACGCGGATCATCACGCTGTGGTTCGGTGCGATCTCGATCGGGTCGCTGACCGTGCTGTCCTGGGTGAGGATGTCGGAGAACGCGGCGCGCAGCACGGCCGGATTGGCAGCGATGCCGCTGGCGGTGGTGCGGGTGAACGGCCCCAGCGTCTGCACCGGCAGGCCCATTTCCTTGGCCGGGCCTTCCAGCGAGGTCGGGTTCTTGTAGACCAGATCCACCAGACGACCGCTCACATCGGTGAAGGCGCGCTCGTTGTCGGCTTTGAGCTGCTCTGCGGCAAGCTGGTCGCGCACTTCTTCGAACGAACGGCTCTCGCCCCCCTTCTTTTCGCGCAGCAGCAGCACGTGGTAGCCAAAGTCGGTCTTGACCGGGCCGGTCACTTCAACGGCCTGCATCGCAAACAGCGCGTCTTCGAACGGCTTGACCATCGCGCCACGCTCGACCCAGCCCAGATCGCCACCGTGTTCCTTGGAACCGGGGTCTTCGGAGTTGGCCTTGGCCAGCGCGGCGAAGTCGGCCCCCGGCTTCTTGGCGTCGGCGGCGATGCGGGTGGCCTTTTCTTCGGCGACCTTCAGCTTGGCCGGATCCTTGCCATCGGCGGCGATCAGGATGTGCGAGGCTAGGCGCTGTTCCGGTGCGGCGAAGCGTGCCTTTTCGTCGGCATAGCGCTTGCGCAGGGTGGCCTCGTCGGCCGCGGTGGCGGCCGGCAGGGTGGCGCCGTTGATTTCCACGTATTCCAGCGACACGGTTTCCGGCTGGCGGAAGTCCTTGGTGTGGCTGTCGTACCACTGCTTGATCTGCGCGTCGGTCACTTCGGCGGTATCGGCCGGCAGTTCCGGCAGGGCGGCCAGTTCGACGTCGCGGGTTTCGCCCAGCAGCTTGAGCAGGCGCTCGGTTTCAGCGGCGGTGGCGAAACCGGACAGCTGCAGCGCCGAGGGGATCACCGACTGCTGGATGCTCTCGCGCACCAGCGCCTCGAACTGGGTCGGGGTGCGCGGCGGGTTGCCGCCGGCCAACGCCAGGCGATACTGGGTGTCGCTGAACTTGCCATCGGGGCCCACGAATGCCGGGATGGCGGCGATGTACTCGCGCACGGCGTTGTCGCCGATCACGATGCCGGATTGTTCGCCGGCCAGGCGCACGACCTGCTCGTCGATCATCTGGTCGAGCACGGCCAGCTTGTTCTCGGTGCTTTCGAAATGGCGCGGGTCGAAGTCTTCGCCCTGCTCCTGGCGGGCCTGCTGGCGCGCCTGTTCGAAACGCACGCGGAAGTCCTGAGAACTGATCTCATGGTGCTGCCACAGGAACGACATCGGCCACCATGCCGGCGCCGAGCGCCACCACGTCGGCGGCGCTGCCACCTTGGCCACGTTCTGCGCACCCACGCCACCGAGGTAGCTGGAGTCGATCACGAACAGGAACGGAATCATCAGCAGCCCCAGGATCACGGTAACGATCCAGCCCGAGGTCTTGTCGCGAAGTTTCTGCAGCATGGGAAAAATCATGGCCTGAGTGGCGAGCCGGGCAGTGTAACCCGCTTCCGGCGTGGCTCCAAAACCGTCGCGGGCAGGCGCGGCGCCGCTACTGCAACGGCTGCGGGCCGCCGGATGTCGCAATCACATCGATCACAGGCGGGCGTGACGCGCTGGATGTCGCCGCGGCGGACAAACCGGTTCTTCGGCCATCGCGTGGCGAGAACAGAGCGTGCTCTGCATCTTTTCGGGCGCGGTTGTCGGCGGATCGGGCGCTGGGTCCCCATGCCCTTTCCGGCGAATGTCCCCCGGCGTCGGCCTGCGGCCGCCCCCTCCTCCTTTA
>NZ_DAMAGC010000165.1:0-7589 GCF_031995405.1 Stenotrophomonas sp.
GGCGTCGGCCTGCGGCCGCCACCTCCTCCTTTATTTCGCCTCCAAGGGCATGGGGACCCAGCGACCGACCCACCGACCAGCGCAACAAACGCCTGGCTTCCATCTGCGTGCCGCAAGCCGAGCCCCTTGGCGGGCGGTAGGCTCCTGGGCAAAATCAAGGAGGAGGCCGCCACGCGGCCGGGGGACACTACGCCAGGGGCCTACCGGCTGCTAAGGGCCCCTCACGCGCGCGACAGACCCGAGCGAAGGCCAACACGGCGCCCGAACGATCCGACCACGCGCGTGGAGCCGTGTTCAATCTGTCACGCCCGTTGCAACAAGACGCGCCTTGCACGGGTAGAGGAACCAAAAAAACCCCGCCGAGGCGGGGTTTTTGTCGGCTTCCTGCGGGTAGGTACCCACCGTTGGCGGGCACGCCCTGGCTCAGTTGCCCCAGTTCGGCATCGGCATCGCATCGACCGGGATCGGGGCGGTGTCGTCGGCATCCTTGCCGCGCGTGTGCTTGTCGCGCAGGTCGTTCTCGATCTGGTAGTTGCGCCGCTGCAGCCACGCATCGCGGGTCAGCGCGTACTCGTCCACGGCGCTGTCGCGGATGTCATCCAGCGCCATCAGCTGCGAACGCATGTCCACCAGCTGCAGGCCCTGCAGGCCGATGCGTACCTTGTCTTCCTCGATCGTGCGGATCGGGGACAGCGGAATGTCGCCGGCCAGGCCGAACACATCACGCACGGTGCGCGGGCCGAAGAACGGCAGTTCCACGTAGCGCGAACTGCGCCAGCCCCAGGCACCCAGGGTCTGGCCGAAGTCTTCGCTGCGACGCGGCACCATCGCCTTGCTGGCCGGATCGAACAGGCCGCCCAGGCCCAGCGTGGAGTTCATGACGAAACGACCCAGGCTGTCCCAGGCATCGGCGGGGCGACCCTGCAGCACCTGGTTGGTGATGGTCACCGGGGCACGCAGGTTGCTGAAGAAGTTGGTCACGCCGGTGCGGGCGAAGCGCGGCACCACCTTGGTGTAGGCGGTGGCCAGCGGGCGGGCCACGGCGCGGTCGACCACGTTGTTGAAGCTGTGCACCCGGCGGTTGAACGGTTCCCACGGATCGTAGGCGGCCCGGCCGGGGGCGCTGCCGTCGGCCGAAGGCGCCGGACC
This sequence comes from Stenotrophomonas sp., assembly GCF_031995405.1. Classification (GTDB taxonomy): domain Bacteria; phylum Pseudomonadota; class Gammaproteobacteria; order Xanthomonadales; family Xanthomonadaceae; genus Stenotrophomonas. Next base: position 1,150 of record NZ_DAMAGC010000165.1, read on the forward strand.
ACCGTACAGCGCGGCGAAGTCGTCTTCGGCATCGGTTGGCGCGGCCTGGCCGTCGGCCTGTGCGGTCGGCGCGGCGGTGCCGTCGGCGGCGACTGGCGCAGTGGCCGGTGCGGCGCTGGCTGCCGCTGGCACGCTGGCCGTGTCGTCAGCCGCGACGGCGACATCGACCGGCGCCGAGGCGTCCACCGCCACGCTGGCCGGTGCGGCCTCGCGGGCGGGCTTGCCGGCACAGGCGGTCAACGCCAGCGCGAGCACGAGGAAGGGGAGGGTGCGTATGACGTTCATGTCAGCTCGCGGCAGAGGGGGCATTGAAATCCAGGGACGGCGCCAACCGGTAGGCTGCGCTGAGTTCGGTGAAGCCGGCGGGAGCGCCGTTGATACGCGGTTCGACGCCCTTGCCGCGCAGGCGTGCGGCCAGTTCGGCCAGCAGCGCCAGGCCGGCGCTGTCCACCCGTGGCACTGCGGTCAGGTCCAGCACCTGCACATCGGCGGCGGCCTGCAGCGACGGCCACAGGGCCGTCACCGCGGCACGGTCGAGCACGCCGCTGAATACCAGCGACGTGCCCTGGACGCTGACGCTGGCCGGGTTACTTGCCACTCGGGGCGGCCTGCATGCTGCCGTTGCGCAGTTCGGTGGCCACCTGCTGGATCGACTTCTGGCGCAACGGGGCGTCGAACTGGGTCTTGAAGGTCTGCACGTAGGAGATGCCTTCGATCATCACATCGAAGATCTTCCACTGGCCGCCGACGTTGCGCATCAGGTAGTCGACCGGGGTTGCTTCGCTGCCGGCGCGCACCAGTTCGGTGGATACCTTGACGCCGCGGTTGCCCGGCAGCGGCGATTCGGACTTCAGGCGGAAGCTGGGCTTGCCCTGGATATCCAGCAGTGCCGAGCCGTAGCGCTGCATCAGGTTGTCGGCCATGGCATCGGCGAACAGCTTCACATCGGCATCAGAGGCGCCACGGCCGTGCACGCCCAGCACCAGGCGGGCGGCGTAGTCGCGGTCGAAGGTCTTGGTCAGCTCACCGTTGATGAAGCTGCGCAGCGCGGTCGGGTTGCTGCGGAACTCGGTGCGGCGCTGCTGCAGGGTGGACAGGATGCGCGTACTGGCATCGAGCACGACGGTGCCGGCCTGGCCCTGCTGGGCGCTGGCAGCGGCCGGCGCGGCCTGGGCGAAGCTGAGCGAGGGAGCACCGGCCAGCAGGACCGAGGCGAGCAGGACCGGGATCAGTTTGGTTTTCATTTGTGCGCTTCCGTAGCCGGCGCTTCCGCACCGGGAGCATCCTGGGGAGCGGCGCCGCCGGTATTGGCCGGGCCACTGAACATGTATTTGCCGACCAACTGCAGCAGATCCACCGCCGGCTGGGTGAACACGATCTCGTCGCCGGACTTGAGCACGTCCGGATCACCGCCCGGCTGGAGTCCGATATAGCTCTCGCCGAGCAAACCGCTGGTGAATATGCCCGCCGAGGTGTCGGCCGGCAGGTCCTTGAACTTGCCGTCCAGCTTCAGGGTGACGATGGAGTCGAACTTGGTCGGGTCCAGCTCGATGTTGGCGACCTGGCCCACCACCACGCCGCCGATCTTCACCGGCGCCTGTTTGCGCAGCTGCCCGATCTGGGTGAAGCGCGCCTTGAGTTCATAGCCGTCGCCACCTAGGCCCCAGCGTTGGTTGGTGGAGGCCATGGCCAGCACCAGCAGCGAGGCCAGCGCCAGCAGCAGGAAAGCGCCGACGGAAAATTCGAGTCTGGGACCGCGGATGGCCATGGGGTTATCTCACTGTTCTTTTGTCAGGTTCCCCGACGGGTGCCGGGGCGGGGTTGCGTTGCGTACCGTTCCGGGGAGTTACCGGAACATCATGGCCGACAGCACGAAGTTGAACATCAGCACCAGCAGCGAGGCGTTGACCACCGCGCGGGTGGTGGCCACCGAGGTGCCTTCGATGGTGGGTTCGGCGTGGAAGCCGACATACGACGCCACCAGTGCCGCGGTACCACCGAAGATGGCCGACTTCAGCATCGCCACGCCGAAATCGTCCCAGAAGTCCACGCTGTTGCTCAGCGCCGACCAGAACACGCCGTTGTCCAGGCCCAGCACGTGCACGGCCTCGAAGTAGCTGGCGCTGATCGCCATCGAGCAGAAGATGCCGGTCAGCAGCGGCACGGTCAGCACCGCTGCCCAGAAGCGCGGCGCCACCACCTTGGCGACCGGATCGATGGCCATCAGTTCCAGCGCCTTGATCTGGTCGGTGGCGCGCATCAGGCCCAGTTCGGCGGCGATGGAACTGCCAGCGCGGCCGATGAAGAGCAGCGCGGTCAGCACCGGTGCAAGCTCGCGGTACAGCGACAGGCCGAGCAGCGTGGACAGCGCATCGGCGGCGCCGAAGGTGGTCAGGGTGCGGTAGCCCTGCAGAGTGAGCACCAGCCCGACGAAGGCACCGCCGACGGCGATGATCGGCAGCGAGCGCGCGCCGACCTTGTAGATCTCGCGGGTCAGTTCGGCCAGGAAATCGGCGGTTGGCAGCGAGCCGCGCAGCACCGTCAGCGAGAACAGGCCCGCGCGGCCCAGCGAACGGGTGGCGTCAACGAACGGCATCAGGCAACCCTCGCGCGCGGCGCGGCATCGAACGGAATCGGGCCATCGGGCTGGCCATGCAGGAACTGCCGCAGCAGCGGGTCCTGGCTGGACTCCAGCGCGGCCGGGCTGCCCTGGAACACCACGCCACCATTGGCAATGGCGATCACCTGGTCGCAGATCGGCAGGGTCTCATGCACATGGTGGCTGACGATGATGCTGGTCAGCCCCAGGCTGTGGTTCAAACGCTGGATGAGGCTCATGATCACGCCCGAGGCGATCGGGTCCAGCCCGGTCAGCGGCTCGTCGTAGATCATCAGTGGCGGGTCCAGCGCCAGCGCGCGGGCCAGCGCCACGCGCCGGGCCATGCCGCCGGACAGCTCGCGCGGCCAGGCATCGGCGGCGGCCAGCAGGCCCACCGCGTGCAGCTTCATCTGCACCAGCCGGCTCAGGACGGCCGCGGGCAGGCGCGTGTGGGTGCGCAGCGGCAGGGCGACGTTTTCGGCCACGGTGAGGTCGGTGAGCAGGCCATTGCCCTGCAGCAGCACGCCCACGCTCTTGCGCATCTCCAGCAGCGCGCCGGTGCCGGTGGGGATGGGCTTGCCGAACAGGGTGACGTCGCCGGCGACCGGACGCAGTTCACCGGTCAGCGCCGCCAGGAGAGTCGACTTGCCGCTGCCCGATGGGCCCAGCACGGCGGTGATGCTGCCGCGCGGCACCTGCAGCGAAACGTCGCGCAGGATGCTGCGACCGCCGCGATCGATACGCACGTTGGACAACTGCACCAGAGGTTCTGCGGAAGCCGTCATGGAAGCCATTAACAAAATTCCAACGTTGTAAGATCGTGGTGAACGGCTGAACATAACCGAACTGGACCGTGCAGTATTGTCGCACGCCGGCCCGGGCCGACCTGCGACGGCGCTCGCAACACTCCGTATCGGATGACGGCATCCCGTCGTCGGGGGGCATCCCGGAGGACGCCACCCTCGTGATCGTGCGACAGCTGCGGCACACTGGCACACTGGCGCGATGACCGATGCTGCGTCCGACTTCCGCCTGTACCACTCCAACTCACTCGACGTCCTGGCCGCACTGCTGGCCAGCGAGGTGCGTACGCCGGTGTCCGGCCAGTCGATCCTGGTCCCGGAGGTGGTGCTGATTCCGCAGGTGGCGATGCGACGCTGGCTGCAGTCCACCCTTGCGGTCGAGTATGGCATTGCCGCCAACCTGACCTTCCTCACCCCCGGCGAGTTCGTCGCACGCGCGCTCAACGCCAACGTGCCCGGCGAGCACGACGACCTCACCGCCGCCGCCCTGCGCTGGAAGCTGTATGCCGCGCTGCGCGACCCGGCGCTGCTGGCACAGGCGCCGATGCGCGCGCTGCAGGCGTACCTGTCGGCGGCCGATCCGCTCAAGCCCTGGGCGCTGGCCGGCGAGCTGGCGGCGGTGTTCGAGAAGTACCAGGCCTGGCGCCGCGACTGGCTGCTGCGTTGGGAAGCCGGTGCCGACGCGCAGGATCCGCAGGCGATCCTGTGGCGGCACATCGCCAGCGGTCACCAGTACCGCGCCCGTCGCATCGATGCCTACCTGTCGCGCTTCGAAGGGGCGGGGCAGGCGCTGCCGCAGGGCCTGCCGGCACGGGTGTTCGCCTTCGCCACGCTCAATATTTCTCCCGACGTGCTGCGGGTGCTGGCGACCCAGGCGCGGGTCGGCACCATGCACTTCTACCTGCCCACCCCGACCCAGGCCTACTGGGGCGACCTGCAGACCCTGGGCGAGAAACTGCGCAGCGGCGCGCCGGATCCGTTCGGCGACGCGGCCGGCGAGAATCGCCTGCTGCAGGCGTGGGGCGCGGCCGGGCGCGATTTCATGGCGGTGCTGGGCAGCTACGAGGTGGTGCATCCGTCCGGTGAGATCGCCGCCTATGACGATCCCGAAGACGACGCGCGTGCGGACATGGACGCCGGCGGATTGTCCGACAGCCTGCTGCATCGCCTGCAGCGCGATCTTTTCCATCGCCGCGGGCAACCGGCCGGTGAGCGCCGTGACGGCCTGCGCCGCGACGATCCCAGCCTGCAGGTGCACGCCTGCCATACCCGACTGCGTGAACTGCAGGTGCTGCACGACCAGTTGCGCGGGCTGCTGCAGGATCCGCGCTTCGAGCCGCCGTTGCAGGCCCGCGAGATCGCGGTGCTGGCCCCGGACATCGATCCCTACGTGCCGTACCTGGAAGCGGTGTTCGGCGGTCGCAGCGGCGGTGACGACCACATTCCCTATGCGCTGGCCGATACCAGCCCGTTGGCCGGCGAGCCGCTGGCCGATGTCTTCGTGCACCTGCTGGGCCTGCCGGTGTCGCGGTTCGGCTTGAATGAAGTGCTGGACCTGCTCGCCAGCGCGCCGCTGGCCGAGGCGGCCGGGCTGGATGCGGCCGACTTCGATCGCCTGCACGACTGGCTGCAGGCCGCCGGCGCGCGCTGGGGGCTGGATGCCAACCACCGCAGCCAGCACCAGGCCCCGCGCGATGATGCGTTCACCTGGCAGTTCGCGCTGGATCGGCTGCTGCTGGGGCATGCCAGCGGCAGCGATGGCGATATCGCCGGCGTGGCGCCTTGGCCGGAACTGGAAGGCAGCGCGCTGGACGCGCTGGACCGCCTGCTCGGCCTGTTGCGCGTGCTGGCCCGGTACCAGAAGGCGCTCGGCGATGCCTTGCCGCCGGCCCAGTGGCGGCAACGCCTGCTGGCGCTGCTGGATGCGCTGTTGCCCGAGCCGCCGCAGGCCGCCAACAGCCAGCGCGCGCTGGAGCGCCTGCGCAAGCTGATCAACGAATTCGCCCGTGACGCCGAGCAGGCCGATTTCCACGGCGCGGTGGCACCGGAAGTAGTACGCGCGCATTTCGCCGGGGTGTTGGCCGAAGCGGACACCCGTGCCCCGCTGCTGACCGGCGGGGTCAGCTTCGGCCGCATGGTGCCGATGCGCCTGCTGCCGTTCCGGGTGATCTGCGTGCTGGGCCTCAACGACGGCGATTTCCCGCGTCGCGACCCGGCCGCCGGACTCAACCAGCTCACCGCCGAGCTGGGCACCCCCCGGCGTCGGCATGGCGATCGATCGTTGCGCGAGGACGACCGCTTCCTGTTCCTGCAGCTGTTCGCCTCGGCGCAGGACGTGTTCTACCTCAGTTACCTCGGTGCCGACCCGCGCGATGGCAGCGTGCGCGAACCCTCGGTGCTGGTCAGCGAACTGATCGATGCCGCCGCCGACTATCACCTGGCACCGGCCAGCGCCGCCAGGGAGCTGACCGTGCGCCATTCGCTGCAGCCGTTCGCTCCGGCCGCGTTCGGCGGTGGTGACGAACCTCGGCGTTTCAGCTATCGCCAGCAGTGGCACCCGGCCGCCGGTTCGCTCGGCGGACAGCGGCGCGCGCTGGCGCCGTGGTTCGACCAGCCATTGCCGATCCCGGACACGGTGCCGGACGAGGCCGACCTCAGCCTGGACGCGCTGCGCCGCTTCCTTACCGACCCGGCCAGCCAGTTCCTGTCGCAGCGGCTGGGCCTGCGCCTGCCTGAAGACCTGGGCGATGCCGATGACGTGGAGCCGCTGGTCATGGCCGCACGCGGCAGCGACACCCTGTTGCTGCAGCAGGCGGTGATCGAGGCCACCCTGGACGGGGACGAGGCGCCGCTCTACCCGCGGCTGCGCGCCCGCGCGCTGCTGCCGTCCGGCGCGTTGGGGCAACGCCAGTTCGACACGCTGCAGGCGCAGACCCGCCCTTACGCGCAGGCGCTGGCCCACTGGCAGGCCGGCACCGACGCCGACAGCCGCCGGTACGAGGTGGAGATCGATGGCGTGCGCCTGCACGGCCGCATCG
>NZ_DAMAGC010000166.1:0-7414 GCF_031995405.1 Stenotrophomonas sp.
CAAGGCCGTTTCACCGAAGTGAACCGTTGTTGCCGATGCCGCTTCGTCGTTTGCCCCAAGAGGCTTTCGTCGTTGCGAGCCGCCTATTATGTCAGGCTTTTCGTTTCCGTCAACACCTTCTTTCGAGGGATGTTGCAGCCGCTTTGGCTTGGTGTTCACCGGGGTGAAGACCGCGTCGCAGCGAGGGAGCGAATACTAAAGACTTCTGAAAATTCGTCAAGGCTTTTTTCGATCTTTTTCATCGCAACGTCATCATTGCGTGCTGCTCGACATCCTGTGCGGCAGCACGCGCGTTGCGCGTGCTGCCGCTGGCTTGCTAACAATGCATCTCTTGTCGTCAGGAATGCATGCGATGTCTGCCCTCCCCAAGCGTTCGTTGTTGCGCGATGTGTCGTTGCCCGCGCTGATGGCCGGCTTCATTACGGTGCTTGTCGGCTTCGCCAGTTCGGCGGTGATCGTGTTCCAGGCCGCACGCGCGGTCGGTGCAACGCAGGCGCAGATCGCCTCATGGATGTGGGCGTTGGGGTTGGGCATGGGCATCACCTGTATTGGACTGTCGCTGCGCTACCGCGTGCCGGTGGTGACGGCATGGTCCACGCCGGGTGCGGCGATGCTGGTGGTGGGCGCCGGTGCAGTGGGCTACAACGATGCGATCGGTGCGTTCGTGCTTGCTGCCGTGCTGGGGATGATCGCCGGCTTCTCGGGGATCTTCGCGCGCGTGATGCGGCGGGTGCCGATGGCACTGGCCGCCGGCATGCTCGCCGGTGTGCTGCTGCGCTTCGGGCTGGATGTGTTCGTCTCCCTGCAGACACAGCTGGTGATGGCGCTGACGATGCTCGCCACCTGGCTGGTTGGACGGCGCCTGTTCGCGCGCTATGCGGTGATCGCCACCTTGCTGGCAGGTGTCATGGTGGCGGCCGCTCAGGGACTGCTGCACATGGAGACGGTGCGGCTGGAGCTGGCCACGCCGGTGTTCACCTGGCCGACGCTGTCCTGGTCAGCCGTGGTCGGCATCGCCCTGCCCCTGTTCGTGGTGACCATGGCCTCGCAGAACATCCCCGGCGTGGCGGTGATCCGTGCCTCGGGCTACGACACGCCGATCTCGCCGGTGATCGGCTGGATCGGCGTGGCCAATACGCTGCTCGCCCCCTTCGGCGCCTATGGCTTGAACCTGGCGGCGATCACCGCGGCCATCTGCATGGGACGGGAGGCACACGAAGACCCGGCGCGGCGTTACACCGCGGCGGTGGCCGCCGGGGCGTTCTATATCGTGGTGGGCCTGTTCGGGGCGACGGTGGCGGCGGTGTTCGCCGCCTTCCCCAGGGAACTGGTGGCATGCGTGGCCGGTATCGCGCTGTTCGGCACGATCGCCAACAGCCTGTCGATGGCATTGCGTGAGGAGGCCGACCGCGAGGCGGCGCTGGTGACGTTCCTGGTCACCGCCTCGGGGGTGTCGCTGGCCGGGATCGGCTCGGCGTTCTGGGGGCTGGTGGCCGGGGGTATCTGCCTGTTGGCGCTGCGACCACGCGCGACGGCCGGCTGAGCCGGATCAGTCGCCGGCCAGCACCCGGATTCCCACATATAGAACGACCCCCAGCCCCAGGGCCATCTTGCTCACGCCGCCCCGGCGGTCGAGTTCGGCAGCGATGCGTGCCGGTTGATCGCGGTAGCGGGCCTGGGTGCGCGCCACCAGGCGCCGGCAATGCCACAGGTACAGCGCGTTGGCGGACAGCCCCAGCAGCACTTTTGCACCGATCAGCAGGACCAGGCTGCCGTTCTCACCGACCCAGCTGAACGCCACGGCGGCGCCGACGCCGAATTCCAGCACCAGCATCAGCGCGGCCGCCAGGTAGAGGCGCCGATACAACAGCCAGAAGACGTCGAACAGGAAGGCAGGCCAGTGCCAAGGGCGCGGCCATCGACCGGTTGCGGCATCCAGATGCCAGCGGCGGGCATACCGGCCGAAATTGTCGCCTACCGCCCGGGCCAGCTGCGGTTGCCGATCGTGGACACCGGCCGCCCGCTCGATGGCCAGGTCGATCTCTGCCTCGACGACCGCGGCCGCGGGCGCGGCATACGGGTCGTGGGGGCTGGCACTCACAACGGCGCCACCGAGAACGTCTGCTGCAGCACATGGCGCCCGCCCGGCGCGAGGGTGACCACGTCCGGACCGGCGTTGGCGGCCTCCAGGCAGACGTAGTTGCGCCAACCGGTACCGACGTCGGCCATCTTTGCCGCGCCGGCTTCGCCCGGATTCCAGGCCACCAGCGAGCGGCTGCCCTGGGTGCTGATCTCGATGCGGCGCTTCAGGGTGGGGTCCTTGAGGACGTAGCGGCCACCGGCGTGGGTATAGATGCGATCGCTGCGGCCCGGGTCGCGCGCGTCGCGCAGGTTCCAGTCGCCCTGCTGGACGCGCGGGGTGGCGTAGTTCTCGAACTTGTCCAGGTAGGTGAGGCCGTCGAGCCCCTGCACGTCGACGCGGGTGGCGTCGCCGACCTTGAAGTAGTTGTGCAGCGCCTGGGTGAAGCTGACCGTCTGCGCGCTGGCGTTCTCGGTAACCAGGCGCTGTTCGAGGGTGCGGCCGATGCGCAGCTCCATGTGCAGGCGCAGGGCCAGGGTGTCCAGCGTGGGCGGGGCGAGCGTGAGCACGAGGGTGCCGTCGGCCTCGCGCCGCGCGTCCTTCAGGGTCCACGGCAGGGTGCGCACGAAGCCGTGCGAGGGCACGTCGTTGCCCTGCCCCTGGCGGCCGAAGAACGGCCAGCACACCGGGCTGCCACCGCGGATGGGCGTGGGCAGCGCCTGTGCGCTGGGCGACAGCCACAGCACGTCCTGGCCACCCTTGGGAATGTAGGACAGCAGCTGCCCGCCGAACACCGCGATGGCGGCGGTGGCGAACGGGGTCTCCACCTTCCAGGCGGGGAAGCCCTGCACCTGGCCCAGGCTCAGGCCCTCGACCCTGGGCAGCGCCGCGCTGGGGCCGGCCGGGGACTGCATCAGGCGGGCGTGGTTGGGCGGCAGGGTGAACTCGGTGGATGCGGGCATGGCGGTCGAAGGGATCGAAGGGGTCGGGATGGGCGGGGCACTGCGCAGGGCGGTGAGGATGCGTTGGCCGGCGCGGCCGTCGGTGGTGGGCCAGCCCAGACGCTGCTGCTCGACCTGGATGGCGCGGCGGGTGGCGGTGCCGACCATGCCGTCGGCGACGCCGATGTCATGCCCACGGGCGAGCAGCAGGGTCTGCAGTTCACGGCGCTCGCGACGGCCGATGCCGGGGTCGTCGGTGGGCCAGGCCACCACGGTGCCGCTGCCGCCGCGCAGGCGGTCGGCCAGGGTGGCGATGGCCAGGGCATAGCTTTCGGCGGCGTTGTAGGCGTAGATCGCATCGTAGTTGCGGAACACCAGCCACGCCGGGCCCTTGGCGCCGGTGGGCAGCAGCAGGGCGGCGTTGCTGTCGTCGGGCAGGCCGAGCGGGGCCAGCGCACCGCCGCCCACCGGGACGATGCCCAACGCCCGCCAGCTGGCCAGCGGTTTGCGCTGGGTGCGCCCGGCCAGCGCCGGATTGAAGCCGGCCGGCAACGTGACCTCGATGCCCCAGGGCTGGCCGGTACGCCAGCCGGCCTTGGCCAGGTAATTGGCAGTGGAGGCCAGGGCATCGGGAATGCTGGCGACCAGGTCACGGCGGCCGTCGCCGTCGCCATCCACGGCAATGCGTGCATAGGTGGACGGCATGAACTGGGTGTGCCCGAATGCGCCGGCCCACGAGCCGGTGAGCCCGTCGGCCTGCAGGTCGCCGGCGTCGAGCAGCTTGAGCAGGGCAAGCAGTTCGCCCCGGAAGAACGGTTGGCGGCGCCCGTTGCAGGACAAGGTGGCCAGCGACTGCAGCAGCGGACGCTTGCCGAACACGCGGCCATAGTCGCTCTCCACGCCCCAGACCGCGACGATGGTTGCCGGATCGACGCCGTACTGGGCCGATACCCGGTTCAACAGATCGCGATGCTCGACCAGCCGCGCGCGGCCATCGTCCACGCGCTGGCTGTCCACCAGGGCGGCCAGGTAGTCCCACAACGGCGTGGTGAACTCCGGTTGCGCATCCAGCAGGGGCAGAACGCTCAGGTCCGGGGTGAGCCCGGCGGTGAAGCGGGTGAAACCGGCGGCGCTGATGCCCTGCTTGAGCGCCTGCGGTTGCAGGGTGGCCAGGCAGCGGTCGAAATCATCCTGTGGCGCGGCGGCGACCGGGGCGCTGGCCAGGCACAGTGCGCCGAGCAGCCAGCCGGGGAGAAGCCTCATTGGCGGGAATCCTTGCAGCCAAGTGGACCTGCATCATAGCGGGCTGGCGCCGATCGGACCGGCTGATCACGCCGGTTGCAGCAGGCGCAGGCCGAACGCAGGGGCGGCGGCATTCCACTGGGCGGTGACGCGCAGTCCGGCCTCGGCGGCCAATGACGCAAACGTCGCGTCGGTGTACTTGTGGCTGTACTCGACGGTCATTGCTTCGCCCTCGGCAAAATCGACGTGGCGGCCGGCGACGTGGACGCGCTGGGCGCGCGTGCTGACCAGTTCGGTCTCGATGCGCAGCCGTTCCACGCTGTACCGGGCGCGGTGCTGGAAGCCATCGAGATCAAAGTCGCTGCCGATCTCGCGGTTGAGCCGGCGCAGCAGGTTGAGGGTGAACTCGGCGGTGACGCCGGCGGCATCGTTGTAGGCCGCTTCGATCAGCGCCGGGTCTTTGTGCAGGTCGATACCGATCAGGGCCATGCCATCGCGCCCCATGGTCTGGCGCATCGCCTGCAGCAGGGCGACGGCATCGGCGTGGTCGAAGTTGCCCAGCGTGGAGCCGGGGAAGAACAACAGCCGACGCGCGGGTTCGCGTTGCGGTTCGGGCAGTTGCACCGGGCGGGTGAAGTCGGCGCAGACCGGGAGCATTTCAATGTCCGGCAGGGCCTGCGCCAACCGCGCGATGCTGGCCAGCAGGGCCGCGCGCGAGATCTCGATGGGGGTGTAGGCAACCGGATCGACCAGCGCATGCAGCAACAGCTCGGTCTTGCGACCACTGCCACTGCCGAGTTCGACCACATGCAGGCGTGGGCCGACCACCCTGGCGATGGCGGCCGCGCTGTCGTGCAGCAGTTGCAGCTCGGTGCGGGTGGGGTAGTACTCGGGCTGGTGGGTGATCTGTTCGAACAGGGCCGAACCGCGTGCGTCGTAGAAGTACTTGGACGGCAGCTGGCGTGGCGTGGCGGACAGACCGTGCAGGATATCGGCGGTGATCCGGGCACGATCGGGCTGCAGGTCGGTGAGCGCGTCGAGCGCGTCGCTGACCGTGCTCACGCCAGGTCCCTTGCCAGGCGCACGCCGGCGAACTGCCAGCGAGCCGAGGGTGCGAAAAAGTTGCGGTAGCTGGGGCGGACGTGTCCGTCCGGTGTGGCGCAGCTGCCGCCGCGCAGGATCCATTGGCCGTTCATGAATTTACCGTTGTACTCGCCGAGGTTGCCGGCGAAGGGGCGGAAGCCCGGATAGGCGCCGTAGGCGCTGCTGGTCCATTCCCAGACATCGCCGAACAGCTGCAGGAGCGCGCCATCGCTGCCCTCCTCCACCGCGCTGGTACCGGCAGGGTGCAGGCGGTCGGCGTCGGCGAAGTGGCCGGCGGGCGCATGGCCGGCGGCGGCGGCTTCCCACTCGAACTCGGTGGGCAGGCGCGCGCCCTGCCAGCGGGCGAAGGCGTCGGCTTCGAAATAGCTCAGGTGGCAGACTGGCGCGTGCAGGTCCAATGCGCGCCAGCCGCCGAGGGTGAACTCGCGTTCCAGTGCATCGTCCCAGTACAGCGGGTGCTGCCAGCCCTCGGCCTGGCACAACGCCCAGCCTTCGCTCATCCACAGGCCGACCTCGCGGTAGCCACCGGCCTGGATGAACTGGCGGTACTCGGCGTTGGTGGCGGGTCGATTGGCCAGGGCATGGGCCGGGACCAGCACGCGGTGCACCGGCGATTCGTTGTCGTAGGCGAAGTCCGCGTGCGCGGGCCAGGCGGGTGCGCCGATCTCCACGATCTGCTCGGGACTGCGCTGCCAGCACAGCGGCACGGCGCTGGCCTCGCTCCGGGTCAGATCATCCCGGTAGGCCGGCTGCAGCGGGTTGCACCACAGCGCGTGCTTGATGTCGGTGAGCAGCAGCTCCTGGTGCTGCTGTTCGTGGTGCAGGCCGAGCTGCAGCTGATGGCGGGCCTGCGCATCGAGCGCATCGGCCTGCAGCAGGGTGATCACCTGCTGGTCGACGCGGGCGCGGTAGTGCAACACCTCGTCCAGCGATGGACGCGAGAGCAGGCCGCGCTGTGGGCGTGCATGCGCCGGGCCGATGCTCTGGTAGTAGCTGTTGAACAGGTAGTGCCAGTCGGCATTGACCGCCTGGTGGCCGGGTTGGCTGGCCAGCACGAAGCGTTCGAAGAACCAGGTGGTGTGCGCCAGATGCCATTTGGCCGGGCTGGCGTCGGGCATGCTCTGCACCATCGCGTCTTCGGCGCTGAGCGGCGCGGCCAGCGCGATGCTGCGTGCGCGGATGCCGGCATAACGAACGGCCAGTGCGGCAGCGGGCGATGGGGCGACGGGCGGTGGTGAGGCGACGGCGGTATTCATCGCGGTCAGGATCGGCCAGCGGCGGTGAGCAGGACGTCATGGCAAGGCTCACACGATGTTACGCACTCAAGTTGAATACGCAGTGGCCGCTATCGGAAAGACACCTCGCCTGCGTGGTCCCGGTCTGCACGTGCAGCCATGGCGCGCCGGCCCGCTTTCGTGGAACCGTCTTGCGGAATCACCTGCTACGCCAGCCCGGTCACTATCTGTTCCTGCTGCCCGCCCTGCTGGTGGGGCTGGGATTGTGGTCGGCCACGCCGGCCGACGAGGTGGGCAGCCCCGTGCATCGCATCCTGCCGCTGGTGCTGACCTGCCTGGGCGTCGGCCTGGGCCTGATCTACAGCCGGGTACGCGCGGTGTGCCTGCTGCTGACGATCGCGTTGGCCTTTGCGATCCTGCACGGGCTGGTGGGCAGTTTCCTCAACACCGGCGCGGTCACCGCGCTGACGCCGCTGGTGTTCCATTCGGTCTCGCTGTGGCTGCCGCTGCTGTTCGCGCTGCATGGGCTGTGGCCCGAACGTGGCCGACTGCGCCAGGACCTGCTGCTGCGCGGGGTGGTCAGCGGTGCGGCGATCGGTGTGTTCGCCCTGCTGGCCGCACAGGGACCGCAGGGGATGCACGACCTGCTCTCGGACCAGCACTGGCCGTGGCTGCCGACCGGCTGGAGCCGGCTGGCGCAGGTGCCGACGCTGCTGTTCCTGATGGCGATGGTCGGGCTGGCGGTGCAGGCGCTGCGCCAGCCGCGGCCACTGCACACGGCGATGCTGATCGCCTTGCTGGCGGTGTGGGCG
>NZ_DAMAGC010000167.1:0-7176 GCF_031995405.1 Stenotrophomonas sp.
GCCCCGCCCGGCTGCCGGCCCAGGCCGCCGCCGATACCTACCGGCTCGACCCGGTCCATACCCGCGTACTGTTCGCGGTGGAGCACGCCGGCTTCTCGCACGCGCTGGGCACCGTATCCGGCAGCGAAGGCGTGCTCGAATTCGATCCGCAAAACTGGCCCTCCGCCAGGCTCAGCGTCACCGTGCCGATCCAGCGCCTGGACCTGGGCGATGACAAGTGGAACAAGGCCACCGCCGCGCGCAACCTGCTCGATACCGGGCGCTTCCCGCAGGCGCGCTTCGTCTCCACCCGGGTCGAACCGATCGATGCCACCCATGCCAATGTCATCGGCCAGTTGACCCTGCATGGCGTCACCCGGGAAGTGACCCTGGCGGTCACCCTCAATGCGCTGAAGCGCCACCCGCTGCCGCCGTTCCGGCGCACCGCCGGGTTCTCGGCCACCGCCACGCTGAGCCGCAGCGCGTTCGGCGTGGACGGCTGGCCGTCGATGATCGGCGATGAGGTGCAGCTGCGGATCGAAGCGGAGGCCGTTCGCGACAGCAACGCCGCCGATCCGCAGGACGCCCCGGCCGCTCCCGTATCCCCACCGCCGGTCGAGGAGACCACGCCATGACTGCCAAGAACACCGCCACCCGCTGGGGCGGCGTCAGCCAGACCCTGCACTGGTTGATCGCGCTGCTGATCCTTGCCTTGGGCATCGTAGGGCTGACCATGGGCGAATTCCCCAAGACCCCGAAGTACTTCTGGATCTACACGATGCACAAGTCGATCGGGATCACCGTGCTGGCCCTGGTGGTCGCGCGGCTGGGCTGGCGCCTGTACGCCGGCGCGCCCGAACCGGTGCCGGGCACGCCCACCTGGCAGGAACGCATCGCCTCGGCCACGCATACGCTGTTGTATGTGCTGATGTTCGCCATTCCGCTGTCGGGCTGGCTGTACGACTCGGCCAGCGGGCTGCGTCCGTTCCGCTGGTTCGGGCTGGTCGAGGTGCCCAAGCTGAGCGGGCCGGACGAGCGCGTCACCCAGGTCTCCCACGCCATCCACGAGTGGGGCTTCTGGCTGCTCATCGCGGTGGTGCTCGCGCACGCCGGCGCTGCGCTTTACCACCATTTTTACCAACGCGATGCCACCCTTGCGCGCATGCTCCCGCAGCGCTGGCTTGCCTCCCCCCAGAAGGATTGACCATGAACATCAAGCTCACCTCCCCCGCGGCGGTCGCCGCCGCACTCGCCGGCCTGCTGGCCACCGCCCCGGTGCTGGCCGCCGACTACGTGCAGGCGCCCGGTTCGGTGCTCGCGTTTGCGACCAAGTACGACGGTGAAGTCTTCACCGGCACCTTCCCGGGCTTCGACACCAAGCTCAGCTTCGATCCCGCCAAGCTCGACGGTTCCAGGCTGGAGGTGACCATTCCGCTGGCCGGCGCCAAGAGCGGCAACAGCGACCGCGATTCGACCCTGCAGGGCGCGGACTTCTTCAACGTCGCCAAGTTCGCCCAGGCCAAGTACAGCGCCAGCAAGTTCCGTTCGCTGGGCAACAACCAGTACGCCGCCGACGGCACCCTGGAACTGCGCGGGGTCAGCAAGCCGGTCACCCTGACCTTCACCTGGACCCCGGGCGCGCAGCCGGTGCTCAGCGGCAAGGCCACGGTCAAGCGCCTGGACTTCGGCGTGGGCGGCGGCGACTGGGCCGACACCAAGACCATCCCGAACGAAACCGCGATCAGCACCAAGGTCGTCCTGAAAGCAAAGTGACACCGGCGGGCGCCAGCCGCTGGCCGGCGCTCCGTACAGGTGATCAAAACCCCGTAGAGCCGACCGTTGGTCGGCTGCCTTTGCTGCCTTGGCTGCCCTTGCAGCCTTTGCAGCCTTGGCGTCGAGCAGCCAGGGCAGCCAACCAACGGTCGGCTCTACGGTTGCCCGTCGGTCCAGGCCGCCACGCGCGCCACATCGAACGGCCAGTCCAGCTCCCGCCCCCGCGCATCGCGCAGTACCGGTACGCGCAGGCCGTAACGGGCCTCCAGCGCCGCGTCATCGTCGATGAACACACTGTCCAGGGCCGGTACCCGGGCCTGCGCCAGCACCGCGAGGGCCTGGTCGCACAACTGACAGTCATCACGCTGGAACAAGGTAAACACCGGCCCACCCGCCTTGGGAAATGTTGCGCCGCAGCCAGAGCCGGCGGCGCGAAGCGCATAGAATAGCGCTCCATCCGATACCCGCAGTTTGGCAATCATGGCTGTCAGCACGTTCGACGTTTTCAAGATCGGCATTGGCCCGAGCTCCTCGCACACCGTGGGACCGATGAAGGCCGCCGAACGCTTCGTGCACCGCTGGTTGCTGGACCCGGGCCGCCTGCAGGACGTGGTGCGCATCCGCGCCGACGTCTACGGCTCGCTGGCCCTGACCGGGCGCGGCCATGGCACGGACAAGGCGGTTCTGCTCGGGCTGGAAGGCCAGCGCCCGAACCTGATCGACCCGGACATCATCCCGGCCACCCTGGAACGCATCCGCAGCAGCAAGCGGATCCAGCTGATGGGCACCCATGAGATCGCCTTCGACGAGAAGCGCGACCTGGGCCTGAACAAGCGCCAGAAGCTGCCCTACCACACCAACGGCATGCGCTTCACCGCCTATGACGCCGACGAGCAGGTCATCGCCACCCGCGATTACTACTCCGTGGGCGGCGGCTTCGTGGTCAACCAGGACGACGCGGCCGACGACCGCATCGTGCCCGATGAAACCCCCTTGCCGTATCCGTTCAAGAGCGGCGACGAACTGCTCGCGCAGACCGCGCGCAGCGGCCTGAGCATCGCCCAGATGATGTTCGAGAACGAAAAAAGCTGGCGCAGCGAAGACGAGATCCGCGAGCAGCTGCGCGAGATCTGGGGCGCGATGCAGGCCTGCGTGGCGCGCGGCATCCGCCAGGAAGGCACGCTGCCCGGCGGCCTGCACGTGTCCCGCCGCGCCCCGGCGCTGTACCGCGAACTGTCCTCCAAGCCCGAAGCTGCCATGCGCGATCCACTGACCACGCTGGACTGGGTCAACCTGTACGCGCTGGCGGTCAATGAAGAAAATGCCGCCGGTGGCCGCGTGGTGACGGCGCCGACCAATGGCGCGGCCGGCGTGCTGCCGGCGGTACTGCATTACTTCGACCGTTTCTGCCCCGGCGCCAACGAACAGCGCGTGTTCGATTTCCTCCTGACCTCGGCGGCGATCGGCATCCTGTACAAGGAAAACGCCTCCATTTCCGGCGCCGAAGTCGGCTGCCAGGGCGAAGTCGGGGTGGCCTGCTCGATGGCCGCCGGTGGTCTGGTCGCCGCGCTGGGCGGCAGCCCCAGCCAGATCGAGAACGCCGCCGAGATCGGCATGGAACACAACCTCGGCCTGACCTGCGACCCGATCGGCGGGCTGGTGCAGATTCCGTGCATCGAACGCAACGCGATGGGCGCGGTCAAGGCGATCAACGCCTCGCGCATGGCCATGCGCGGCGACGGCAAGCACAAGGTATCGCTGGACAAGGTCATCAAGACCATGCGCGACACCGGCCGCGACATGCAGGACAAGTACAAGGAAACCAGCCGCGGCGGGCTGGCGGTCAACGTCATCGAGTGCTGATCCGACCGCCACGGTAGCGCCGAGCCATGCCCGGCTGCACCAATCACCCGGTAGAGCCGAGCCATGCTCGGCTGCACCAATCACCCCCGTAGAGCCGAGCCATGCTCGGCTGCTCCGACCGCCCCACGCGGCAGCGTCATCGCGACGCCTCCAGTACAGTCGAGCCTCCCCTCCCGGAGACCGCCATGCGCATCCTGGCCGCCGCCCTGCTCGCCTGCCTGCCCCTGACATCCTTCGCCGCCGACACCTACGGGCCACGGCTTGAAGGCTTCGACTACCCTTACCCGGTCAAGATCTTCACGTTCGAATCGCAGCGCCAGTCGCTGGAGATGGCCTATCTGGACGTCCCGCCATCCGGCACGGCCTTTGCCGGCACGGTCGTGCTGCTGCACGGCAAGAACTTCTGCGCAGCCACCTGGCAGGACACCCTCCAGGCGCTGAGCGCCGCCGGCTACCGGGTGATCGCACCGGACCAGATCGGCTTCTGCAAATCCAGTAAGCCCGAGCGCTACCAGTATTCGTTCGGCCAGCTGGCGGCCAACACCCATGCCCTGCTCGCCCATCTCGGGCTCGACACGACCCAGGTCGACCTGGTCGGCCATTCGATGGGTGGCATGCTCGCCGCGCGCTACGCGCTGATGTATCCGCAGCAACTGCGGCACCTGGCGCTGGTCAATCCCATCGGACTGGAAGACTGGAAAGCCAAGGGCGTGCCGTGGCGCAGCGTGGACGCGTGGTATGCCGGCGAGTTGAAGACCAGCTTCGACAGCATCAAGAAATACCAGCTCGAGGTGTACTACAACGGCCAGTGGAAGCCCGAGTACGCGCACTGGGCAAGCATGCAGTCACGCATGTACGACGGCCCGGGCAAGCAGGCGGTGGCCTGGAGCCAGGCGCTGACCTCGGACATGGTGTTCAACCAGCCGGTGGTCTACGAGCTGCCGCGGATCAGCGTGCCGACCACGTTGTTCATCGGCCAGACCGACCGTACCGCGATTGGCCGCGACCTCGCCCCGTCGGCATTGAAAGCGACGCTGGGCGACTATCCGGCGCTGGGCAAGGCGGCGGCGGCAGCCATTCCCGGCGCGACGCTGGTGACCTTCGATGATCTCGGCCATTCGCCGCAGGTGCAGGACCCGAAGCGGTTCAACGCGGCCTTGCTGAAGGCGCTCAAGGAAACCCAACGGTAGAGCCGAGCCATGCTCGGCTGCTGTTCGCGCGATGGACGACGTCACGCGCTGCTCCATAGATGCAGCCGAGCGTGGCTCGGCTCTACCGGGCCGCGAGGTCGTGCTTCGCGCGAACGGCAGCCGAGCATGGCTCGGCTCTACCCGGCCGCGCGAACGGCAGCCGAACGTGGCTCGGCTCTACCCGGCCGCGCGAACGGCAGCCGAGCATGGCTCGGCTCTACCCGGCCGTGCGAACGGCAGCCGAGCATGGCTCGGCTCTACCCGGCCCCGCGAACGGCAGCCGAGCGTGGCTCGGCTCTACCCGGCCGTGGGAACGGCAGCCGAGCGTGGCTTGGCGCTACCGCCGCACGATCGCCAGTACGTCATCGAGCAATGCCGCTGCAGTGACCGCCGCACCGGCCCCCGGGCCCTGGATCAACAACGGCTGGGCGTGGTAACGATCGCTGTGAATCGCAACGCGGTTGTCGGTCTGCGCGCCACCGGCCAGCGGGTGATCCAGCGGCAGTATACGCAGGCCCACCCATGCACCGTCGTGGTCGAAACCGCCGACGAAACGCAGGCAGGCACCCTGCGCGCGGGCCTGCTGCCAAGCGGCCTGCAGCGGTGCGTCCAGCAACTCCAGCTGCAGCAACGCCGCATCCGCCGGCAAGGCGGCCAGTGCAGCAGGCACCAGCGACGCCACCTCGACCTGCTCGGCACGCAGTGCGATGCCACTGGCACGGGCCAGGATCAACAGCTTGCGGCGTACATCTTCACCGGACAGGTCGACGCGCGGATCCGGTTCGGTGTAGCCGGCCGCCGCGGCCTGCCGCACCCAGTCGGAGAACGCACGCTGGCCGTCGTAGTGGTGGAACAGCCACGCCAGCGAACCGGACAACACGCCCTCCACCCGATGGATGCGATCGCCACCGGCAACCAGCGCGCGCAGGCTGCTGAGCAGCGGCAGGCCGGCACCCACGGTGGCGCTGTCGCCGTACCGCGCATCGCCACCCTGGCAGCCGTCGGCGATGGCCTGCGCACGCGCCAGCTGCGCGCCCTGGCCCAGCTTGTTGGCGGTGACCACGTGCACGCCGCGGGCCAGCCACTGCTCGTGCCAGTGGGCGACCTCGTCGCTGGCGGTGGCATCGACCACCACATCGCCGCGTTGCAGCCCTTCAGCCTCGGCCCAGGGCTGCAGCGCCGGCACACTGCGCGCGGCCAGGTTGGCCTGCTGCAGTTCGTGCTCCGGGCCCCGTTCGCAGGCACGCGCGGTGCGCGAATTGGCCAGCCAGGAGAACGCCGGCAATGCCACGCCGCGCGCCTGCAGCGACTGGTAGCGCTGCACGAACGCCGTGCCGACGGTACCGGTGCCGAGCAACGCCAGGCGACGCGCCGGTGCAGGCACCAGGTTCAGCACCGCGCTCACGCATCCACCTGTTTGCGTACTGCCGCCTTGGCCTGCAGGTCGATCACCGCCTGCGCGCGCTCCAGCCCGGCCTGCAGATCGGCCAGCAGATCTTCCGGGGATTCGATGCCCACCGACAGCCGCAGCAGGCCTTCGCTGATGCCGGCATGCGCACGCGCCTCCGGCGTCATCGCGGCATGGGTCATGGTCGCCGGATGCGCCACCAGGCTTTCCACGCCCCCGAGCGATTCGGCCAGGGTGAAGCAGCGCAGACCGTCGACAAACGCGCGCACCGCCGCGTGCGGATCATCGCCGGGACACGAGGCCAGCTCGAAGGACAACATCGCACCGAAGCCGTCCTGCTGGCGGGCGGCGATGGCATGGCCGGGGTGATCGGCCAGGCCCGGGTAGTAGACCTTGGCGACCGCGTCGCTGGACACCAGCAGGTCGACCACCTCGGCGGTGTTCTCCTGGTGCGCACGCAGGCGCGCGCCGAGCGTGCGCAGGCCACGCAGGGTCAGAAACGCATCGAACGGCGAGCCGGTCAGGCCCAGCGCGTTGGCCCACCACACCAGCTGCTCGTGCACCGCCGGATCGCGTGCGATCACCGCACCGCCGACCACGTCGCTGTGGCCGTTGATGTACTTGGTGGTCGAATGCAGCACCACGTCCGCACCGAAGGCGATCGGCTGCTGCAGCGCCGGTGACAGGAAAGTGTTGTCCACCACCACCCTGGCGCCGGCCCTGTGCGCGGCATCGATGACGAACCGCAGGTCGGTGATGCGCAGCAGCGGATTGGACGGGGTTTCGATCAGCACCAGCGTCGGCGACTGCGCCAGCGCATCGGCGAGCGAACGCGGATCGGTCAGGTCGGCGGTGATCAGGCCGAAGTGGCCCTTCTTCGCCAGCGCGTTGAACAGGCGCCAGCTGCCACCGTAGGCGTCATGCGGCACCACCAGCGTGTCGCCGGGCTGCAGAAGCGCGTTG
>NZ_DAMAGC010000168.1:0-7052 GCF_031995405.1 Stenotrophomonas sp.
CAGTACGCCGGCGAACGCGATCTTCCTGGCAATGGACATGGGCGCGACGATTCGGCTGGGGAGGGTCATGGCGGGGGGTGTC
The DNA here is from genome assembly GCF_031995405.1 of Stenotrophomonas sp. Lineage (GTDB taxonomy): Bacteria > Pseudomonadota > Gammaproteobacteria > Xanthomonadales > Xanthomonadaceae > Stenotrophomonas. The sequence continues at coordinate 83 of NZ_DAMAGC010000168.1, forward strand.
GGCGAATCAGGATGTCGGTGCGAGCGGGCTCGCGGTGCCCTGGAAGCTCTCGCGTACCGGGGCGCGCGACAGCACCATCAGGGTGAACACGCCCAGCACCGTGCCCAGCGGCATGCACAGACAGCTCAGGCCGGCCACCACCATGCACAACGTGTGGCGGCGACGCTGCATCAGGCAACGCCCGGCGAACACCAGGAGGCCGGCCAGCGTCATGCCGGCGAGGAGGAAGAACGCGGACATCACCACGAACATCCCCCCGACCGCTTCGGCACCCAGCGCCCCGGATGCACCGCCGTCGAGCGGTATGGAACCGGTCAGCAGGGCGATGCCGAGGAACAGATAGATCAGCGGAAACAGCGAGAAGAAGGCCACGAAGAGGGCCAGCACGTAATGCAGGATCGACAGCGTGCGCAGCTGCGACACGTCGTTGTGCGACAGTCGGGCAACCGGCACTGCCGGCGGCGAGGCCGGCAGCGTCGGTGTCGTGTCGGCCTCCAGGCGGGGCGCCACGGAGTGGATCAGCCGATCCGCACGCGTTCGGCACCGCTGGCGGTGGTGACCGCACCGATCGTCCAGTGATCCAGACCCTGCGCGGAGACAGCGGCGGCGACGGCCGGGACCTGGTCGGCGGCGACGATCAGCACGAAGCCGATGCCGCAGTTGAAGGTGCGCCACATCTCGCTGTCGGCCACGGCGCCTTCCTTCTGCAGCCACTGGAAGACCGGCGGCAGCGTCCACGCATCGGCCTGGATGTCCAGGCCAAGGCCTTCGGGCACCACGCGGATGATGTTCTCGGTCAGGCCGCCACCGGTGATGTGGGCCATGCCGTGGATGGCTTCGCCGTGGGTCTTCAGCAGCGCCAGGATCGGCTTGACGTACAGGCGGGTCGGGGCCATCAGCGCATCGACCAGCTTGACCCCGCCGTCCAGCTCCAGGTCGGCCGGCTGGCCGGCGCGGTCGTAGATGCGGCGGACCAGCGAATACCCGTTGGAGTGCGGGCCGGAGGAGGCGATGCCGATCAACACGTCGCCGGCGGCCACGCTGGCGCCGTCCTTCAGTTCGCTCTTTTCGACACCGGCCACGGTGAAGCCGGCCAGGTCGTATTCGCCGGGGGCGTACATGTCCGGCATTTCAGCGGTTTCGCCGCCGATCAGGGCGCAGCCGGCCTCGGTGCAGCCGTTGGCGATGCCGCCCACGACCGCCGCGGCGGTGTCGATGTCCAGCTTGCCGGTGGCGAAATAATCCAGGAAGAACAGCGGTTCGGCGCCCTGCACGAGCACGTCGTTCACGCACATGGCGACCAGATCGATGCCGATCGTGTCGTGGCGGCCCAGCTGTTGTGCCAGCTTCAGCTTGGTGCCAACGCCGTCGGTGCCCGACACCAGCACCGGCTCGCGGTACTTTTTGGACAGGTCGAACAGGGCCCCGAAGCCCCCCAGTCCGCCCATCACCTCAGGGCGGAAGCTGCGCTTGACCAGCGGCTTGATGCGCTCGACCAGTTCATTGCCCGCGTCGATGTCGACGCCGGCGTCGCGGTAGGTCAGGGGAGAGGGGTTGGACGGGGAATTGGTCACGGGCGTCGGCGCTGCGCTGGGGTGAAAGCGCGATTTTAACAGGCCACGTTGGCGCGCAGGCCCTATTCGGGCAACAATTCCCCCCGGATACGCTCAATGGAAGTCCTGATGCGCCGCAGCCTCTTTTTGATGATGCTCCTCACGCTATGCCTGCCGGTGGCCACGATGGCCCAGAGCGGGCTGCGTACCGAAGGCGACGTGGCTACTGCCAGCGGTGCTTACGAGGCCGAAGTACCGGTCAACAGCCAGGCCGATGCCGACCGCAACGGCGCGCTGTCGCGCGCGCTGGGCGTGGTGCTGGGCAAGTTGTCCGGCGACCGCAGCGTGATGGCGCGCCCGGGCGTGGCCCAGGCCCTGCGCGGGGCCAAGGACTACGTGGCCAGCTACGACTACCGCCAGGACCAGAGCACCTCGGCCAGCGGTGCCCCCAGTTTCCGCACCATGCTGGTGGCCCGGTTCCGCGAGGACGAGGTGGATGGCCTGATCTCCGCGCTGGGCTTGCCGTTGTGGCCGCAGCCGCGGCCCAAGCCGGTGGTCTGGCTGGCCATCGATGACGGCTCCGGCCCGCGTCTGGTCAGCGTGCAGCAGGCCAACGCGGCCCGCCCGCTGCTGGCCCGTGCGGTCGAGCGCGGTTACAAGCTGGGCCTGCCCAGTGGCAGCGCGGCCGAGCAGGCGCTGGTCGGCGCGATCTGGCGCCAGGACACCGCTGCGGTGGCGCGCGCGTCCTCGCGCTACGCCCCGCCGATGCAGCTGGTGGGCAAGCTGTACCGCGCCAACGGCGGCTGGGTGGCCGACTGGGTGTTCGTGGACGGTGGCAAGGAACTGAACAAGTGGACCACCAAGGACAGCGATGCCCGCCGGGCCATGGCCGGCGGTGCTGACGGCACCGCCGATGCACTGGTGCGGCGCTATGCCAAGGCGGGCGTGGCCACCGGTGCGGCGGGCAGCTACACCATCGCGGTAACCGGGCTGGACAGCGCCGAGGACTACCTGCGCCTGGCCGCGGGCCTGCGCGAGAACCCGGTGGTGCGCAACATCACCCCACTGCGTGCCTCGGGCAACCGCCTGGAGCTGTCGCTTGAAATGACCACCGGCCTGGCCGGCCTGAACCGCATGCTGGGCGAGAACGGGGTGATCGTCCCGCTGGCCCCGCTGCCGGTGCCGATCGACCCCAATGAAGCCCCCGGCACCCCGCCGCCGCCAGCCAGCAACGAGTACCGCCTGCGATGATCCTGACCCCCGAAGCGGAGATCGCGCAGTTCCTGCGCCGCCTCAAGTACGTCCTGGTGGCGCTGGCGGCCGGTTGGGTGATCTGGCTGCTCGGCCCGATCCTGACGCCGTTCGTGCTCGCCCTGGCGCTGGCCTGGCTGGGCGACCCGCTGGTCGACCGGATCGAGGCCACCGGTCGTTCGCGCAATACCGGCGTGGTGCTGGTGTTCGTGGCGATGATCCTGATGATCACCGCCGCGCTGCTGATCCTGGTGCCGATGATCGAGCGCCAGATCGCCACCCTGGTGGCGGCGATTCCGCAGGCCCAGCAGTGGCTGATGCAGACCGGCATTCCCTGGTTCGAGCAGAAGACTGGCCTGGAGGTCATGCAGTGGATGGATCCGGACCGGCTGATCGAGTGGGTGCGCAGCCATTGGCAGCAGGCCGGCGGCTTCGCCAAGACCTTCGTCGGCTACGTGTCGCGGTCGGGCTTCACGATGGTGACCTGGGTGGTCAACATCCTGCTGCTGCCCATCCTGGCGTTCTACTTCCTGCGTGATTGGGACAAGCTGGTCGAACGGGTGGCCTCGATGATCCCGCGCAACCACATCGGCACCATCACCAAACTGGCCCGCGAGTCGGACGAAGTGCTGGGTGCGTTCATCCGCGGCCAGTTCCTGGTGATGATCGCGCTGGGCGTGGTGTACGCCGCCGGCCTGTCGCTGGTGGGCCTGAAGCTGGGCCTGTTGATCGGCCTGATCGCCGGCCTGATCAGCTTCATCCCGTACCTGGGCGCGACCACCGGCATCGTGATGGCCATTGCCGCCGCGCTGGTGCAGGCGCAGGGCTTCGACCTGAAGTTGCTGATCCTGGTCGGTGTCGTGTTCACCGTGGGCCAGCTGCTGGAGAGCTATGTACTGACCCCGCGCATCGTCGGCGACAAGATCGGCCTGCATCCGGTGGCGGTGATCTTCGCGGTGATGGCCGGTGGCCAGCTGTTCGGCTTCCTCGGCATGCTGCTGGCGCTGCCGGTGGCGGCGGTGAGCAACGTGCTGCTGCGCTACGCGCACCAGCGTTACCGGCAGAGCGACCTGTACGCCGGGGAGCGCTCGGCGATCGTGCTGGATTCCTACATCGACAAGCCGACGATCATTGTCGACACCTCGCCGAAGGCACCTGACCTGCAGTGAGTGTCGTCCCGCAGCTGCCGCTCGCCCTGCGCTATCCGCAGGACGAGCGCCTGGAAACCTTCATCGGCGCACCCGACGGTGCGCTGGCGCAGCTGCGTGCCATCGCGGTGGGCGCCGCGCACGACTGGGTGTACCTGGAAGGTGCGGCCGGCACCGGCAAGACCCACCAGGCGCTGGCGATGTGCTCGCTGGCCGAACAGGTTGGCCGGCAGCCGACCTACCTGCCCCTGAAGGCGGTGGTGGGGCGCACCCGCGCCGCGCTGGAGTCGCTGGAAGGCCGCGACCTGGTCGCGCTCGATGGGCTGGACGCGGTGGCCGGGCAGCGCGAGGACGAAGTGGCGTTGTTCGATTTCCACAATCGTGCGCGCAGCGCCGGCATCACCCTGCTGTACACCGCCCAGCACGGCCCGGACCAGTTGGGCCTGGTGCTGCCGGACCTGCGTTCGCGCCTGCAGCAGTGCGTGCGCCTGCACCTGCAGCCGCTGGATGACGAAGGCCGCGCGGCGGTGTTGCGCGAGCGCGCGCTGCGTCGTGGGCTGGCCATTGATGAGGCGGCGATCGAATGGCTGCTGACCCGCACCGGCCGGGAGCTGGGCAGCCTGGTGAGCCTGCTGGACTGGCTGGACCGCGAATCGATGGCAGCACAGCGGCGCATCACCGTACCGTTCCTGCGCCAGGTGCTGGAGGATGGGCCGCCGCGGCTGTAGAGCCGACCGTTGGTCGGCTGCTCCGCTGGGCTCGGGCGGAGAGCAGCCGACCAACGGTCGGCTCTACCACCGGGTCGCCCAGGCGGGGTGTCTGCGGTGTTACCCGTGCGGGGATCGCAACTGCGCGTCCAGCTGCGCCAGACGCTCCGGCGTGCCCACATCGGTCCAACGCCCCGGGTGGTACTGGCCGCTCACGCGTCCCTGCGCCATGGCATGCCGCAACAACGGCGCCAGGCCGAACTGCGGCGGCTGCGCGTGCGCGCCGGGGGTGTCGCCGATCACCGCGCGCCACCCCTCGAGAATCCGCGGCCGGTACACGCCGATGCCGGCATAGGTCAGGCGCGCTTCGTCGCCTGCGTCGCTGACCTGGCCATCGCCGCGCAGGATGAAATCGCCGCGCGGATGCTGGGCGGGGTTGTCGACCAGCACCAGGTGCGCATCGCTTGATGGATCACGCGGCAGCGTGGCGAAGTCCACGTCCGTCCACACATCGCCGTTGACCACCAGGAACGGCGCATCGCCGAGTACCGGTCGCGCGTTGAGGATGCCACCGCCGGTTTCCAGCGGCACCGCGCCTTCGTCGAGGATGTGCAGGCGCAGGCCCCAGCGCGCACCGTCTCCGAGCGCCGGCGCGAATTGATCGCCCAGCCACGCGGTGTTGATCACCACGTCCTCGACGCCCGCTGCGGCCAGGCGCTCCAGGTGCCATTCGATCAGGCGTTTGCCACCGGCCACCAGCAGCGGCTTGGGCGTATGCAGGGTCAGCGGGCGCATGCGCTCGCCTTTGCCCGCCGAAAAAATCAGCGCCTTCATGGGCGTGCCGGGATCGGGCCGGCCAACTGTGCCAGCGCCGGCTTGATGCGCTGCTGCAGCAAGTCATCCAGCGCGGCCAGTTCGGGATGGCGCGGCAGCACTTCGTCCAGGTAACGGATGAAGCGCGGCGCGTCGTCGAAGTAATGGCCCTTGCCATCGCGGTCGCGCAGGCGCACGAACAGGCCGAGGATCTTGAGGTGGCGCTGCACGCCCATCCAGTCCGCATCGCGCAGGAACTGCGGCCACGGACGCACCGGCAGCCCTGCAGCCAACGCCTGGGCGTGGTAACGCGCCAGCCACGCATCCACCTTTTCCAGCGGCCAGCTCAGGAACGCATCCTTGAACAGGCTGACCGGGTCATAGGCGATCGGGCCGCGCACCAGATCCTGGAAATCCAGCACCGCCGGACCGCCGTCGATCGGCATCAGGTTGCGCGGCATGAAGTCGCGGTGGGTGAGCACCTGCGGCTGGTTCAGTGCGTTGTCCATCAAGCGCCGATGCACCAGCTGCAGCTGTTCCAGCTCGCCGCAGTCCAGCTGCAGGCCAAGGTGGCGCTGCAGGAACCATTCGTCGAACAGCCCCGCGTCACGCTGCAGCAGCGCCTCGCCGAACGAGCCCATGCCTTCGGGCACCGGAATCTGCTGCAGCCGGATCAGCTGCGCGAAGGCGGCATCGAACCACGCGTCGGCGTTGTCGTCATCGATATGCCGTGCCAGCGTCGGGCCGCCGAGGTCTTCCAGCAACAGGAAGCCCTGCTCGACATCGCGCTCGAGCACGCGCGGCACGCGCACGCCGTTGGGTTCCAGCAGGTCATGCATGCGCAGCCACGGGCGCACGTCCTCCAGTCCGGGCGGGGAGTCCATCACGATGTGGCTGCCGGCGGCGCTGGTGGTGCGCCAGTAGCTGCGGAAACCGGCGTCGACCGACGCCCGGTCCAGGGCCAGGTGCGGGTCGTTCAGCGCGGCGCTGGCCCACTGGCGGCGGAGGTCGGCGCGCAGGGGATCGGAAGCGGGATCGTTCATGGACGGGTACGTCGAAGCGGCACCGTACAGGCGCCAGGGAAAGAGGGGAGGGTGGGGTTCAGCGCTTGCCGTTGCCGCTGACCAGTCGCAGCAGTGCCAGCACCGCTACTGCACCCAGGACCGCGCCGAGGAAACCGGCCGGCTCGCCGGCGGCATACCAGCCCATGTACTGGCCGAACCAGCCGGCCAGCAGTGCGCCGACGATGCCGAGCACGATGGTCAGCAGGCAGCCCATGCGGTTGTTGCCGGGCATGAAGAAGCGCCCGAGCAGGCCGACCACGAAGCCGACCAGGATGATGTAGAGCCAGCTGGTGCTGCCGAACAGTCCGTTCATGCCATCTGCGCCTTCGGAGGGTGGACGCAGCCTAGCAAGGCCAGGCTGCGTCCGTCACGCCGTGTGCGGTCAGCAGCAGCCGTGGCCGCCGTGGCGGGTGCCGCTGTCGGCCGCCACCGGC
>NZ_DAMAGC010000169.1:0-7037 GCF_031995405.1 Stenotrophomonas sp.
CCAGTGCCGGCACCTGCGCTGCGGCGCTGCCGCCCGGGACGTTCAGGTCCGGCGGCACTTCCAGCGGACGCATTTCCGGCGCGAGCGCATAGTCGCCCTTGGCACCGCGCTTGAAGCAGCCGGTGGTGCCCACGAGGGTGGCGGTGGCCAGGATCGCGAAGGACAGCACGCGGATGGCGGAAACGGATTGACGCATGTGAATCTCCTGGGTGACCACTGTCGATCAGTGGTTGGATAGTGCTTCCAGCGCACCGATGTCGGTGGCCAGGTGTTCGGCAGCGGCGTGATGGGCCGCAGACAGGGACAGCAGCGGCAGGCGAAGCCCGTGGCCGATGCCGATCCGGCGCAGCAGGTCCTTCACCGGGATCGGATTGGACTCCACGCCACAGAATGCATGGAACGGCTCCAGGCGTGCATCCCACGCCTCGGCCGCGTCGCGCTCGCCGGCCGCAGCCAGGTCGCACATGCGCCGGTAGGCGCCCGGCAGGGCATTGGAACCCACCGAGATCAGGCCATCGATGCCGGACAGGATGGAGCGCGCGGCGGTGCCGTCGTCGCCGCTGAAGATGGCGAACTCCGGCGAACGCAGCGCCAGCAACGCCTGCACGCGGCCGACATCGCCCACCGCTTCCTTGATCCCGACAATGTTGGGATGGGCGGCCAGCTCAGCCACGGTCTCCGGCAACATGTCGCAGCCGGTACGTCCCGGCACGTTGTACAGGATCACCGGCAGGCCGCCCTGGTCGGCGACCGCGCGGTAGTGCGCGATAAGCCCGGCCTGGGTCGGGCGCACGTACGGCGGGGTTACCACCAGCGCATGGGTGGCGCCATTGGCGGCCGCGCGGCGGGTCTGCTCGATGGTTTTGGCCGTCCCCGACAGGCCGGTACCGGCCAGCACGGCGACGCGTCCGGCCACGGTTTTCACCGCGCTGCGCAGCAGCTGGTCGTACTCGTCGTCGGACAGGGCCGCGGCCTCGCCGGTCGAACCGGCCACCACCACCCCGTGAACACCACCCTCCAGTTGCAGGTGCAGCAGGCGCTGCCAACCGTCGGGATCCAATGCGCCGCTCGCCTGGAAAGGCGTCGCCAGCGCGGTGATGAGACCGGAAAGGGACAAGGAAACGTTGCTCGGAAGAAAGGGGGCACCCCACCTGCGTAAACGCCGGCCGGATGTACTTTGCATGTTACTTGCGGGTCGAAAGCGCGGGCAAGTATGCTGGACTCCGGCGAACGTGCCGTCGTCGGCCGTTCAGACTCACCTTGTATCACCCGGAACCATCTTGACCGACACCACGCCGCGGCCTGCGCCGACCGAAAACCATCTCCTGATCAACGCCTACACGACGCATCCGGAGTCCCCCCTGCTGCCCGTCACCCGGCGTATCGCCGACAGCGGCTGCAACCTGGTCGATGCCCGCCTGGCCACGGTGGGTCGCGATGTCTCGGTGACCGCACTGGCCACCGGCTCGTGGGACTCGGTCGCCAAGCTGGAAGCCATGCTCACCCGCCTGGAGCGCGAGGAAGGCCTGAAGCTGGTCTGGTACCGCACCGGTGCCAAGCAGGCGCAGTCCAACCTGCTGCCCTACATCGTGGAAGTGATCGCCGCCGACAAGCCGGGCATCCTGTTCCAGCTGGCCGATTTCTTCGACCGCCAGGGCATCACCATCGAGAACCTGCAGAGCACCCGCTACCGCGCAATGCAGACCGGGGCGGAAATGTTCTCCGCGCAGGTCACCATCGGCGTGCCGGCGAACATGCACATCGCCGCGCTGCGCGACGATTTCCTCGAGTTCTGCGACCACCTGAACCTCGACGCGATCATGGATCCGATGAAGTTCTGATCTTTCGCGCGTTCGTCACGGGCGCGCGATGTTTCATGCAGGTGTAGTGACGCACCTCTGTAACAGCTTTGCCCCAGGCTCCGGAAAAATGACCTCATGAACATCGGCGACACCCTGGACAGATCCATCCTCGATCGCCCGCTGGCATTGTCCGGCGGTGAAACCACCACCCTCGGCGCGCTCGCCGGCCAATGGCTTGTCCTGTACTTCTATCCCAAGGACAGCACGCCGGGCTGCACCACCGAAGGCATCGACTTCAACGCGCTGCTCCCGCAGTTCACCCAGGCCGGCGCCCGCGTGTTCGGCGTCTCCCGCGATTCGGTCAAATCCCACGACACCTTCTGCGCCAAACAGGGCTTCGCCTTCCCGCTGATCAGCGATGGCGACGAAGCGCTGTGCACCGCCTTCGACGTGATCAAGTTGAAGAACATGTACGGCAAGCAGGTGCGTGGCATCGAACGCAGCACCTTCCTGATTTCGCCCGACAGTCGTATCGTGCAGGCGTGGCGCAAGGTCAAGGTGGCCGGCCACGCAGACACCGTCCTCGATGCCCTGAAGGCCGCGAAAACCCAGTGATCAATCCGGTACCCCCAATGGCCATCACCCTGCCCCGCAGGTCGTGATGGCTTGTCCCTGTTCTGCCACCAGGAATTGACGATGACCCGAGGCAAGCGCATCTACGTACTGGATACCAACGTGCTGATGCACGATCCGACCGCGCTGTTCAAGTTCGAGGAGCATGATGTCTACCTGCCGATGCAGGTGATCGAAGAGCTGGACAACGGCAAGAAGGGCACCACCGAGGCCAGCCGCAACGCGCGCCAGGTCAGCCGCTTCCTCAACGAGCTGGTGCAGGCTTCGGGCCTGGACAACCTGGCCGATGGCATCCCGCTGCAGCGCCCCAACGGGCTGCAGCTGCGCGGCAAGCAGAGCGTGGGCCTGCTGCGGTTCCAGACCAGTCATTTCGATGCGGGCAAGAGCTTCGGCGCGGTCATTCCGGACAACGCCATCCTCGGTGCGATCCTGGCGCTGAAGGAACAGGTGCCGGAGATCCCGGTGGTGTTCGTCTCCAAGGACATCAACCTGCGGATCAAGGCGGCCATCGCCGGGATCGTGTCCGAAGATTACGAGAACGACCGCGCCCTCGACGATTTCAGCCTGCTCTACACCGGCGCCACCGAGCTGCCGGAAGATTTCTGGAAGAAGCACACCGACAACCTGCGCAGCTGGAGCGACAAGGGCCGCACCAGTTACGAAATCATCGCCAGCGAAGACGAGAACTGGCATCCCAACCAGTACGCCTACCTGCCCGGCGAGGATGAAGTCGAACTGCGCGTGGCCAAGGTCGACAACGACAAGATCACCCTGTCCCTGGTCAATGACTTCCGCCACGGCAGCCACGCGGTATGGGGCATCAGCGCGCGCAACCGCGAACAGAACTTCGCGCTCAATGCATTGATGGACCCGGAGATCGATTTCGTCACCCTGCTCGGCACCGCCGGCACCGGCAAGACCCTGCTCGCGCTGGCCGCCGGCCTGGCCCAGACCATGGACCAGCAGCGCTATCGCGAGATCATCATGACCCGCGCCACGGTCAGCGTCGGCGAGGACATCGGCTTCCTGCCCGGTACCGAGGAAGAAAAGATGACCCCGTGGATGGGCGCGCTCACCGACAACCTGGAAGTGCTCACCCACACCCAGGAAGGCGGTGCGTGGGGCCGTGCGGCGACCAACGACCTGATCGCCAGCCGGATCAAGATCCGCTCGCTGAACTTCATGCGCGGCCGCACCTTCCTGTCGCGCTACCTGATCCTGGATGAAGCGCAGAACCTCACCCCCAAGCAGATGAAAACGTTGATCACCCGGGCCGGTCCCGGCACCAAGATCGTCTGCCTGGGCAACGTCGAACAGATCGACACCCCGTACCTGACCGAGACCACCTCGGGCCTGACCTACGCGGTGGACCGTTTCAAGAACTGGCCGCACAGCGCGCATGTCACGCTGCGCCGTGGCGAGCGTTCGCGCCTGGCCGATTACGCCTCGGAGGTGTTGTGAACCGTCCCCTCTCCCGTGCCGTCCTGCCGCTGGCGCTCGCTGCGCTGGCGGCCGCCTGCACGCCTGCCAATACACGACCGGGCGCGAGCGTCCCGACCACGGTCAAGACCGGCCAGTCGTGGGTGGTGACGCGACCGATCGTCGCCGCCCAGGTCCTGGATACCTGCTCGCGCGACAGTCCCGGCCGCGAGGCCGGCCGGGTCACCGGCTACTGGGCGCCCAGCCGCAAGGAGGTCGAACAGCTCGAAGCCCAGCTGCCGTCGCTCGATGCGCAGGTGCCCAAGGTCGCCGATTTCGATCGCCAGTACGTGGGCATCGAAATGGACGGGCGCAAGCTGATCTATCTCAATGCGTTCCACCTGCCCGACGACGCCGACATCGATCCGGCACGCGAGGCGATCCGGGTCTGCGACGGCGGCGCGCAGTTCTGGGGTGCGGTGTTCGACCCGGCCAGTGGCAGCTTCTCCGACGTGCAGTTCAACGGTCCGCCCGCGGGCCGTTGAGCATGCGCTGATCGTGTCGTGAACCTCCCCGCGAACGCCGGATGAGCATCCGGCTGCCCACCTGGGTGTGGATCGGCGCGATCGCGTTGTCGTGCGTGGCCGGCATGGTCAATGTGGTCGGCTTCCTCGGCTTCGAACACCAGGCCGTCAGCCACATGACCGGCACCACCAGCCAGCTCGGCATGGCGCTGGCGCAGGGCGACTGGCGGGTGGTCGGGCACTTGTGGGGCCTGCTGATCGCGTTCTGCCTGGGCGCCATGCTCAGCGGCATGATCGTGCAGGACAGCACGCTGCAGCTGGGCCGTCGCTACGGCGTGGTGCTCACGCTGGAATCGCTGCTGTTGCTGGCGTCCATTCCCCTGTTCAAACAGCAGCAGATCTGGGGCGCGCTGGCCGCCGCGATGGCCTGCGGCCTGCAGAACGCGATGGCCACCACCTTCAGCGGCGCGGTGGTACGCACTACCCACCTCAGCGGCATGTTCACCGACCTTGGCATCGGCCTGGGCCACCTGCTGCGCGGCCTGCCGCTGCCGATCCGTCGCCTGACCCTGAGTGGATTGATCGTCAGCGGTTTCCTGGCGGGCGGTGTGATCGGGGCATGGCTGTTCCTGCGTTTCGGCTACGACGCCCTGCTCGCCCCGGCACTGCTGACCGGCTGCACCGGCCTGGGCTACGTCCTGTACCGGCCGTGGACGTGGCTGCGCCGACGCTGAGGCGCGTTGACGGCAAACACTGCACAATCGCCGCATGAGCCCCTCCTCCAGCCCCGTTTCCGCCCTGACCATCGCCGGTTCCGATTCCGGCGGCGGCGCAGGCATCCAGGCCGATCTCAAGGCCTTCGCCGCGCACCGCGTGCATGGTCTGTCGGCGATCGCCGCGCTGACCGCACAGAACACCCGTGGCGTCACCGCCGTGCATGTGCCGCCACTGGACTTCCTGCAGGCGCAGATCGATGCGTGCTTCGCCGATTTCGAGATCCATGCGGTGAAGCTCGGGATGTTGGCCAATGCCGAGGTCATCGGCCTGGTCGCCGATGCGCTCGAAAAGCATCGTCCCACCCACGTCGTGCTGGATCCGGTAATGGTGGCCACCAGCGGCGCCAAGCTGCTCGAAGACAGCGCGCTGCACGCGATGCGCACGCGGCTGCTGCCCCTGGCCACGCTGCTGACGCCCAACATCCCCGAAGCCGAACTGCTGCTGGGTCGCCCGATCACCAGCGCCGACGAAGCCGAGGATGCCGCCGCCGCGCTGCTCGATCTCGGTGCCGGCGCGGTACTGCTCAAGGGCGGGCACCTGCACGAAGGCAGTCGCGTGGTCGACCGTTACTTCGATGGCGTCACCCGCGAGGAATTCATCCACGCGCGCCTGCCGGTGGATGCGCACGGCACCGGTTGCACGCTGGCCTCGGCGATCGCCGCGCAGCTGTGCCAGGGCCTGTCGCTGCCCAACGCCTGCGAAGCGGCGATCGACTACGTCGCACGCGGCCTGCAGGGCGGCTACTACCCCGGACGCAGCGAGGTGCTGGTGATCGACCACTTCGGCGCGGCGCGCCCGGCATGATCGACGCACAGGCGCTTCCGGTCGTCGCCGCCGACGGCCATCGCTTCGAGCTGCTGGCCCGGGTGCCGGCACGGCCCCGCGCGCGACTGCTCTGGTTACCGGCATTGGGAGTGGCCGCGCGCCACTACCTGCCACTGGCCGACGCGCTGGCCGCACGCGGCGTGGCGGTGTACCTGCACGAATGGCGTGGCAACGGCAGCAGCAGCCTGCGCCCGTCGCACACGCAGGATTGGGGCTATCGCGAGATCCTGGCGATGGACCTGCCCGCCAGCCTGGCGCAGCTGGATGCCGGCGCGTCTGTCGAACGCATCATCGGTGGCCACAGCCTCGGCGGCCAGCTGGCCTGCTGTTTCGCCGGGATGCATCCCGCTGTCTTCCCGCACCTGTGGCTGGTCGCCAGCGGCACCCCGTACTGGCGCACCTTCCCCGCTCCGCGCGGCTGGACCCTGCCGCTGATTTACCGGTTCCTGCCGTGGCTTGCGCAGCGCCAGGGCGTGCTGCACGGTCGGCGGCTCGGCTTTGGCGGCACCGAAGCGCGTGGCCTGATCGCCGACTGGGCCAAGGTGGGGCTGAACAACCGTTATGCCGGGGTCGGCATTGGCGAGGATCTGGAAGCCGGCCTGCGCGGCGTGCGCGCGCACGCCACCGCCGTGGTGATGGAACAGGACTGGCTGGCCCCGCCCTCCTCCATGCAGGGCCTGCTGGCGAAGATGCCGCAGGTGGACGCCACGCTCAGCGTGCTGTCGCCCGCAGCGCTTCGCACGCGTGCCGACCACTTCGCCTGGATGAACTCCCCGCAGGCCGTGGCAACGCTGCTTTTTCATTCATTTGAATGAAGACCTTCACAAAAGCGTTGACGAATGCGACGTGCATCCGCATAATTCCGCTCCTGTTGACGCGCCCGTAGCTCAGTTGGATAGAGTACCTGGCTACGAACCAGGCGGTCGGGAGTTCGAATCTCTCCGGGCGCACCATCAACAGGTTGTCGGCTCCGCCGCTGGCAGCAGTAGTACAACGCGATGTAAATGCGCCCGTAGCTCAGTTGGATAGAGTACCTGGCTACGAACCAGGCGGTCGG
>NZ_DAMAGC010000170.1:0-6842 GCF_031995405.1 Stenotrophomonas sp.
CCCCGGCCCCGGCCAAGGCCCCCGGCGAGCGCGATGCGCGCCCGGCCGGCGGCGGCCGTCGGGATGCGGGCGGTGGCGGTGGCCAGCGCAATGGGGGCCGTGGCGCCCCCGCCGGACCGCGTCCGGGCAGCGCCGCGCCGCCGGCCAACAACGCCCTGGCCGACGCTTTCGCCCGCGCCAAACGCGGTGGCTGAACCGGCAGCCGGTCCGCCAGGGCCCGCCTTTCGGCGGTTCCTGGCCGGTCCGGACCGATGGCACTTCTGGTTTCACCCGGCTTTGTTCACACTTCCCCTTCAATGCCCGTAGCTTGGGCAGGCGGGGAGGCCGTATGACCAGGGATCTCACAAGGTGGATCGACGCGCGACGCGACACCGCGCCGTGCGCGTGGCCGTGCCCATGAGCCGCCGCGACCCCGCTGCCGAGCATGGCATCGACGCAGCGCTGCGCGATATCACCGAGCAGCACCGTCGGTTGGAGATGATCATCGAAGGCACCGCCGCCGGGACCTGGGAGTGGAACATCCAGGCCGCGCAGATGCGGATCAACGAACGCTGGGCGCAGATCGTCGGCTACACCCGCGACGAGCTGGCCCCGATCACCCCCGAAACGTTCTTCCGGCTGGTCCACCCCGACGACCTGGACAAGTCCAACGCACTGTTGAACGCACACCTGGAAGGCCGTTCGGCGCACTACGACAGCCTGTGCCGGATGCGCCACAAGGACGGGCACTGGGTCTGGGTGCAGGACCGCGGCCGCGTCTACGAGTGGGACGCGCAGGGCCGGCCGTTGTGGATGGCCGGCGCGCACGCCGATGTCACCGACCTGCAGAACGCGCGGCAGGATGCGGCCAACATGCGCCAGCGCCTGCAGGCGGTGGTGGATGCGTCCGACGAAGTGGCGGTGATCGCCACCGACGTGGACGGGGTGGTCAACCTGTTCAATACCGGTGCGCAGAAGCTACTGGGCTATCGACCGGACGAAGTCATTGGCCGGGTCAACCCGGGCCTGTTCCATGACGTGGCGGAAATGCACGCCTATCTGCAGCCCGAGGCCGACGCCGACGGGCGCGTGCCCACCATCTTCGAGGCGCTCACCGCGCGCGCCGCGCAGGGCACGTGGTCGCATCAATGGACGTTCGTACGCAAGGATGGCCAGCGCCGCCAGGTACGCCTGTCGATCAGTCCACTGGACTGCGCCGGCGGCAACCGCATCGGGTATGTCGGCATGGCGGTGGACATCACCCCGATGCTGGAAGTGCGCGAGCAGGCGTACCTGGCCGCGGAGAAATTCGCCGGTGCGTTTTCCTCGGCCGCGCTGGGCATGGCGCTGGTGTCGCTGGAAGGGCGCTGGCTGGACGTCAACGACGCGCTGTGCGGCATCCTCGGCTACACCCGGGCCGAGCTGCTGGAGATCGATTTCCAGACCCTCACCCACGCCGACGACCTGCACACCGATCTGACCCTGGTCGGCGACCTGCTGGCCGGGCGCCGCGACCATTACCACATGGACAAACGCTACCTGGGCAAGGGCGGCAACATCGTCTGGGGGCGCTTGTCGGTGTCGCTGGTGCGCGCTGAAAACGGCGAGCCGCTGCATTTCGTGTCGCAGATCCAGGACGTCACCGCCCAGCGGCACAGCGGCCAGCAGCTGCGCGAATCCGAACAGCGCACCCGCATCACCCTGGATGCGGTGGCCGACATGGTGCTCACCCTGGACCTGCACGGCCAGATCCAGTACGCCAACGCCGCCGCCACCCGCGCGCTGGCCGGCGCCGGCGCCGCGCCGCTGACCAACGGCCAGGTGCAGGACGTGATGGAGCTGACCACCGAGTACGCGCCGCGCTCGCCGCTGGACATCGCCGTGCTGCTGGATCCGGAAAGCAATGCGGTGGACCTGCATTCGGACCTGCTGCTGTCCGTGGGCGCGCGGTTGCTGCCGGTGGATGTGACGCGCGCCTGGCTGCGCGGCGAAGACGGCCAGACCACCGGGGCGGTGTGGGTGATCCGCGATGTCACCCAGCAACGCGCCCGCCAGCGCGAGGCACGGCACCTGGCAGAAGTGGACCCGTTGACCGAACTGAGCAACCGACGGGGCTTCGAAGCCCATCTGCAACAGGCGATCACCCGCGTGGCGCGCACCGGGCAGTCCGCCTCGCTGATGTTCATCGACCTGGACAATTTCAAGCCGATCAACGACAACCACGGCCACCTGGCCGGCGATGCCATGCTGTGGGCGGTGGCCAACGTGCTGCGCCATGGCGTGCGCGACTCGGACATCGTGGCGCGCCTGGGCGGTGACGAGTTCGCGGTGATCCTGGCCGGTTGCTCGCTCAAGCGCGCCCGCCGCATCGCCAGCGACCTGCTCGAATCGGTGCGTGGCCTGACCATTCCCTGGGACCTGCAGCGGCTGGGGGTCGGGGCCAGCATCGGCATCGCCGCGATCGGCGGCAGCATGAGCGTGGACGACGCGGTCGCCGCCGCCGATGCCCAGTGCTACCGGGCCAAGGCCGAGGGCCGCAACAACGTACAGGTGGAAGCCCCCAGCGGCGGGCAGCTGCCCGATCCGCTCGATGCCGTGGAAAGCAGCGAGGGCGGGGAAGGCTAGGCGCCGACCGCTGGTCGGTGCGGGACCGGGCGCCCTAAAGCTTCCGCCGCGCCTGTCGATATCCCTACTGGAGCTGCCGTCACCTGGCTCCGCGTTGGCCCGTGGCTGCCCCGCTCGTGTGGCCTGGACCGCATGCCTTTGCAACAAAGCGTCTGCAGGAAGCAGGACCGTGTTGTACAAGCCGCAGCCGTGACGTCACCCCACTGACGTCTTCGTAGTCCCCAAGCCAGACGATGTACCGCCGGGCATCGTGCCCGTCGGATCCCAGCAACCGGGCACCGAGGATCAGATGATGCTTATTTCACGCATGCACGCGCCTGTGCAGGAACGGGTCGCCGACGCCGGCGCAGGCTCTCCATGGCGCGCGCTGGTGGCGCCTTTCGTGGCCCGGCGCGACGCGCGCGGGTCGGCCAATGCGATTGCCCAGCGCCGCCAGTGCGAGCTGGAAGCGCAGGTGGCCGCGCTGCACCGGGTGCAGGCCGTGATCGAGTTCGACCTGGACGGCACCATCCTGCAGGCCAACGACAACTTCCTGCAGGCCGTCGGCTATCGGCTGGACGAGATCCGGGGCCAGCACCATGCGATGTTCGTCGCGCCGGCGTTGGCGCAGAGCGCGGAGTACCGCGATTTCTGGGCCAAGCTCGGCCGCGGTGAATTCGATGCCGGCCAGTACCGGCGGCTCGGAAAGGGCGGCCGCGAGATCTGGATCCAGGCTTCCTACAACCCGGTGCTGGACGGCAACGGGCGACCGTACAAAGTGGTGAAGTTCGCCACCGACATCACCGCGCAGATGCAGCAGGCCGCCGATGTCTCCGGCCAGCTGGCGGCGATCAACAAGTCGCAGGCAGTGATCGAGTTCAGCCTGGACGGACGCATCCTGTCGGCCAACGACAACTTCCTGGCCACCACCGGCTACACGCTGGAGGACGTGCGCGGCCAGCACCATTCGCTGTTCGTCGACCCCGAGTATCGGCAGAGCCTGGAATACCGCCTGTTCTGGGAAAAACTGGGCCGCGGCGAGTATGACGCCGGCCAGTACCGGCGGCTGGGCAAAGGGGGCCGGGAAGTCTGGATCCAGGCCTCCTACAACCCGATTTTCGACATGAACGGACGCCCGTTCAAGGTGGTCAAGTACGCCACCGACATCACCGCCCAGGTACGCGACACCCACGCCATGCAGCAGGCGGTGGCGCAGACCCGCGAAGTGGTCGCAGCGGCCAAGGGCGGCGACCTGACCGGACATATCGCCACCCAGGACAAGACCGGGCCGATCGCCGAACTGTGCGAGGGCATCAACGCACTGGTCGAGGCGATGGCCGGCATCATCACCCAGATCAAGTTCGCCGCCGACACCATTGCCGTGGGCGCCAGCGAGATTGCCGAGGGCAACAGCGACCTGTCGGTGCGTACCGAGCAGCAGGCCGCCTCGCTGGAGGAAACCGCCGTCTCGATGAAGGGCCTCACCGCCACCGTGCAGCAGACCGCCGCCAACGCACGCCAGGCCAGCGAGCTGGCCAGTGGTGCGGTCGACGTGGCCGCGCAGGGTGGGCACGTGGTGCATGAAGTGGTCTCGACCATGGCACTGATCAACCAGTCTTCGCGCCGCATCGTGGACATCATCGGGGTCATCGACGGCATTGCCTTCCAGACCAACATCCTGGCGCTCAATGCCGCCGTGGAAGCGGCGCGTGCCGGCGAACACGGACGCGGCTTCGCGGTGGTGGCCACCGAGATCCGCGAGCTGTCCCAGCGCTCGGCCAGCGCCGCCAAGGAGATCAAGCAGTTGATCGCCGACTCGGTGGAAAAGGTCGGTACCGGCACCGGACAGGTCGAAAGCGCCGGGCGCACCATGGATGAGATCGTGGTCAACGTGAAGCGGGTCAGCGCGCTGATCACCGAGATCAGCACCGTGGCCCAGCAGCAGAGCGAAAGCATCGGCCAGATCAACCAGGCCGTCGACCATATCGACGAGGGCACCCAACAGAATGCGGCGCTGGTGGAAGAAGCCTCCGCGGCCGCGCGCAGCATGGAAGAGCAGGCCACCCAACTGTTGCAGACGGTAGCGGCGTTCCGGGTGGACGCGGGGCAGGGCACGGCTCGCCTGGTCGGCACGGCGGCCGTGCACGGTGGTCATCCCACGCTGCGGCTGGTCTAGTCGGCGCTCAGTACGCGGCGGTGCCGAAAGACTGGCGGGGGGCTGGCGCAAGGCCCTGCTCGTAGGCATAGGTAAACAGGTCCGCCTCGGTGCGGACCCCGAGCTTGTCCATCGCCATGATGCGTTGCCGGCTGATCGTGCTCACCGTGCGGCCCAGGCGCGTGGCGATCTGGGACACCGACGCACCGGAGACGTACAGGCGCAGCACCTCCAGTTCCTTGGGTGACACCCGCACAGCCGCCGTGCCGGTGTGTTCGCCTTCCGCCTGCATCGCATCGCGCAGCCGCGGGCTCAGATGGATCGACCCGCCCAACACCACGCTCAGTGCATCGGGAATGCGCTCCATCGGCTCGGACTTGTCGATGATCCCGCGCACCCCCGCGTTCAGGGCGATGCGCAGCGACGGAATGTTGGTGAAGGTGGTCAGCAGCACCACCGGCAAGGCCGGGCTCCTGCGCCTGATCATGGACAGCATCGCCTGGCCATCGGCGATGGGACCGGACGGCATCGCGAAATCGGTCAGCAGCAGGTCGGCCGGGGTGTGTTCGATCGTGCGGATCAGGCTGTCGGGATTGTCGCATTCGCCCACGACCTTGAAGCGCCCCTGCATCTCGACAAGCGAACGGACGCCCAGCCGGACAACGGGATGGTCGTCCGCGATGATGATGCGCGTGTGCATGGTGCAAGGGTCTCTCAATTCATGAAAACGATGGATACGCGCGAAGAAGAATCTTCCGTCGAACGCACTGAAAACGATTACACGGAAGTCTTGGGAAAGTTGCACGAAATGGCAATGCAACTAGTACGAATGTGAGCGGGCGGCGCGCGCTGACGCAATGTGCAAATAGTTGCAAAACACGTCAGACAGAGCGCTTTTATGACTCCTTGCATGGCGTGATCCGGGGCGGCGGTGGTCTCCTTGTCGGCACGCGTTCAACCCAGGCTCGGGTTGCGCCGACCTCGTTAGCTGTACCACCCAAATCACGTTTTCAAGGACACACATGAACGACCGCACCCAGCCCCGCAGCAACGCCACCGCCCAGGGCGGCTTCACCCTGATTGAGCTGATGATCGTTGTTGCCATCATCGCCATCCTGGCGGCTATCGCACTGCCGCAGTACCAGAATTACATCGCCAAGACTCAGACGTCCGCTGCGCTGGCGGAGCTGAGCCCGGGCAAGATCGGTGTGGAAACGATCTATGCGGAAGGCGAGGCCATGGCCACCGCGGCACCGGAGCTGGGCCTGCAGGCGACCACCGCACGTTGCAGCGCGATCGAAGTGGATATGCAGTCCAGCGGTGTTGCCTCGCTGACCTGCGAGCTGATCGAGAGCGGCAAGGTGAGCGGCAACATCGCACTGGAGCGCAACGTTGATGGTGCCTGGACCTGCACCAGCTCGATGACCGACAAGAGCCTGCTGCCGCCGATCTGCCGTACCTGATCGCGCTGTAGACGGAACGGGGGGCCGGAGCGCGATGCAGTCGCGGTGCCGGCCTTTCCTCGTTTCTGTGGGGCTGCTCAATGCTCCCGTGACGTCGACGAGGGCAGGCCGCAAGGGCTTGCCGATGACGAGAAGGCAACGATGTTTATTTCTTCCGAGGCATCCGGCATGGGCCGGCGGCCGGCGGCGATCGCGCGCCGCCCGCGCGGGATCACGCTGGTCGAACTGATCGTGGCGGTGGGCGTCCTGGCCACGCTGCTCGCCATCGTCATCCCCGGCTCTATGAACTACGCTGCGCACGCGCGCCTTGCGGCCGGGGTGTCGGAGGTTTCTGCCGGCAAGGTAGGGGCGGAGATGCGCCTGCTGGAAGGATCGCGTGGAAAGGGATGCCGCCGCACGCGCCACGGTTGGACTGCTCACGATGATGCGTGGCTCAACTACTCGTCCGTGACCGGATGGACCAGCAGCGCGGACGCGCCCTGGGCGACGCCAGGCCATTGGGCAGCACAGGGCTGCGTGAGCCTCCATGTACCTTGATTGGCGCGCAAGCCGCAGTGGGAGTGAGCTCCTCCATGCCGCCGCCGCACCCACGGATGCAGTTCCCGTTCTCTGCGCCGGTAGCTCCGCGAGTGCGTTCCGCC
>NZ_DAMAGC010000171.1:0-6719 GCF_031995405.1 Stenotrophomonas sp.
GAGGGTCCGACCCCCTTGCCGGGACCGTCGGGCGCCATGGATGGCGCCCGCGAGCCCCCAGGGATGGGTTTACGGCGTGTCCCGGCCAAGGCTACCCGCCACCCTCCTCCAGAAAAGCAAAAGCGCCGGCCGTGGCCGTGGCCGTGGCTGTGGCTGTGGCTGTGGCTGTGGCCATTGCCGTTAGCTTCTAAAAAAAACCAACCACCCCACAAACAAAAACGGGCACCCTCGCGGGCACCCGTTTCTGCAACACCCGCCTTTCGGCAGGAATCAGGCCTTTTCGGCTTCCACAACCACCTTGACGGTGGTTTCGACGTCGGCGTGCAGGTGAACAGTCACCTCGTACTCGCCCACGTTGCGGAAGGCGCCTTCGCCCAGGATCACTTCGCTCTTTTCCAGCGGCAGGCCGGCAGCGGTGAAAGCCTCGGCGATATCGCGCGGGCCGACCGAACCGTACAGCTTGCCTTCGGTCGAAGCGTTCGCAGCGATCGTGACGCTCTTGCCTTCCAGCTTCGCCTTGCGGGCTTCGGCGTCAGCGTGGATCGACTGGGCCTTGGCTTCGTAATCGGCGCGCTTGGCTTCGAACTCGGCCACGTTGGTCGCGGTGGCCGGAACGGCCTTGCCGGTCGGGACGAGGAAGTTGCGGCCGTAGCCCGGCTTCACGTCGACCAGATCGCCCAGACCGCCGAGGTTGGTGACCTTCTGAAGAAGAATCAGCTTCATGGTGTAGCTCCAAATATGTATTCGTTAGCGAGGCGGAAGCCCCGCAGCGATGGCTGTCCGAATATCCGAACGGCAGACCTGGAAACCGCCCGACGCTTCGCAGCGGGCGGCCAGATCCGCGAAAGCGGCGACCGAAGCCGCCGGCTTTCATCAGACGTCGTGGTTGTCGGTGTACGGAATCAGGGCCAGGAAACGGGCGCGCTTGACGGCCGTTGCCAGCTGGCGCTGGTACTTCGACTTGGTACCGGTGACGCGGCTCGGCACGATCTTGCCGTTCTCGGTCAGGTACTGGCGCAGGGTGTTGAGATCCTTGTAATCGATCTCCTTGACACCTTCGGCCGTGAACTTGCAGAACTTGCGGCGACGGAAGAACTTGGACATGTCAGTGCTCCTTAAGCGGCCGAAGCGGCGTCTTCGCCGGCATCGGTGTCAGCGGCGGGGGTGGTTTCACCTTCTTCGTCATCACGACGACGACGCTCGCCACGCTCGGGCTTCTCGCCCTTCTCGTCCTTGCTCTTCATGATCAGCGACTGCTCGGTGTCAGCTTCGTCACGCTTGATGACGAGGTTGCGCAGCACGGCGTCGTTGAAGCGGAAGCTTTCCACCAGCTCGCTCAGCACGGCCTGGTCGCACTCGATGTTGAGCATGACGTAATGGGCCTTCACCAGGTTCTGGATCGGGTAGGCCAGCTGACGACGGCCCCAGTCTTCCAGACGGTGGATGGTGCCGCTGCCGTTCTCGACCAGCGCCTTGTAGCGCTCGATCATGGCCGGGACCTGTTCGCTCTGGTCCGGATGGACCAGGAACACGACTTCGTAATGACGACTCATGTGTTTTTACCTTTCGGATGTGGCCCGTTGAGGGCCGGACAGCCCCCCGCAGGTGAACGCGGTGGGGCAAGGGTCCTGCCCGGAATCAGGCAGGAAGCCGCAAATTATGGCATCGCCGGGGCCAACAGGCAAGCAGCGCCGGGGCATGCAGCCCCGCAGCGGCCCGGCTCAGGCCTTGTCGGCCTCGGTGGTGAAGCTCTCGCCGCAGCCACATTCAGCGGTGGCGTTCGGGTTCCTGAACGTGAACGTTTCGCTCAGGCCGTGCTTGCCGAAGTCGATTTCGGTGCCATCGACCAGGTCCAGGCTGTCGGCATCCACGTAGATGCGCACCCCGTCCTGCTCGAACACGGTGTCGCCCTGGCGCTCGTCGCGGGCCAGATCGGTGATGTGGCCCCAGCCGGAACAGCCGGTGCGGGTCACGCCGAAACGCAGGCCCAGCGCGCCGGGGGTCTGGGCGACGAACTTCTGCACACGGGCAAAGGCAACAGGGGTAAGGCTTACAGCCATGACGGGCAACTCCAGCGGATCGTGGTCATTATAGGAGCCTTGGCGCGCGAGAAATGCCTCGCAAGCAGAACGCTGCAACCGTTAAACTCCCTCGTTCAGAGATCGAGTCGATCAACAGAGGATTCAAGTCATGACGGTGGTCAGCGTTGAACATGCGCTTGCCGGGAAAATCCCGGAAGGCGGCGAGGCAACAGTACGCGGGTGGGTTCGTACGGTACGCGGCTCTGCGGCGCTGGCCTTCGTCAATGTCACCGATGGCTCCTGCTTCGCCCCTATCCAGGTGGTGGCCAATGACACCTTGGCCAACTTCGACGACATCAAGAGCCTGACCCCGGGCTGCTCGGTGATCGCCCGCGGCACCCTGGTCAAGTCCCAGGGCAAGGGCCAGTCGTTCGAGATCCAGGCCCACGACATCGAGATCGTCGGCCTGGTCGAAGACCCGCTGACCTACCCGATCCAGCCCAAGCCGATGAGCGCGGAGTTCCTGCGTGAAGTGGCGCACCTGCGCCCGCGCACCAACCTGTTCGGCGCGGTCACCCGTATCCGCAACTGCCTGTCCCAGGCCGTGCATCGGTTCTTCCACCAGAACGGGTTCAACTGGATCAGCACACCGATCATCACCACCTCCGATGCCGAAGGCGCCGGCCAGATGTTCCGGGTGTCCACCCTGGACATGGCCAACCTGCCGCGCAACGAAAAGGGCGAGGTCGATTTCAGCCGCGACTTCTTCGGCAAGGAAACCTTCCTGACCGTGTCCGGCCAGCTCAACGTCGAGGCCTACTGCCTGGCCCTGAGCAAGGTCTACACGTTCGGGCCGACCTTCCGCGCCGAGAATTCCCACACCACCCGCCACCTGGCCGAGTTCTGGATGATCGAGCCGGAAATCGCCTTCGCCGACCTGGCCGAAGACGCACGCCTGGCCGAGCAGTTCCTGAAATACCTGTTCCGCGCGGTGCTCGACGAGCGCGGCGACGACCTGGCGTTCCTGGCCGAGCGCGTGGACAAGAACGCGATCACCAAGCTGGAAGCGTTCATCAATTCGCCGTTCGAGCAGATCGACTACACCGAGGCGGTGAAGCTGCTGCAGAAGGCCGACAGGAAGTTCGACTTCCCGGTCGAATGGGGCCTGGACCTGCAGACCGAACACGAGCGCTGGCTGACCGAGGAACACATCGGCCGCCCGGTGGTGGTGACCAACTACCCCGAGCACATCAAGGCGTTCTACATGCGCCTGAACGATGACGGCAAGACCGTCGCGGCGATGGACGTGCTGGCCCCGGGCATCGGCGAGATCATCGGCGGCAGCCAGCGCGAAGAGCGCCTGGATGTGCTCGACGCGCGCATGGCGCAGTTCGGCCTGGATCGTGAACACTACAGCTGGTACCGCGATTTCCGCCGGTACGGGTCGGTGCCGCATGCCGGGTTCGGCCTGGGCTTCGAGCGCCTGGTGGTGTACGTGTGCGGGCTGGGCAACATCCGCGACGCCATCCCCTACCCGCGTGCACCGGGCAGCGCCGAGTTCTGATCACCCCTACGGAGGCACCGAGTCCATGACCCTGTTCTTCGCGCTGTGTTTCGTCGGCGTGGCGATCGCCGGGTTCAGTGCCTTCGTGATCTTCTGGCCGCTGACCCTGATCCACATCCGCGACCGCCATCCGCTGCTGGCGCAACGCTTCGGCAACGGCGCGTTCCTGCGTCCGGATGCGTTGCGCTGGCTGCTCGGGCGCGATTACCGGCAAACCCCCGACCGGGCGCTGTCCGGGCTGGCCACGCCGGCCTGGGTGTCGCTGCTGACCCTGCTGGCCGGACTGGGCATGGCTGCCCTGCTCTGGCTGCTTTCGATGGTACTGATATGAACGACATCACCCCACACCGCGACGAATGGTTCCTGGCCAGCCTGGGCAACACGCTGATCTGGGCGCGCCTGCGGGTCCGCCCGGCCGGCACTGCCGAAGTCCTCGACAGCGACGGCAACACGCTCAGCTATGACAGCGAAGACACCGCGCGCTCGCAGCTGTTCGACGCCGAATTCGTCTCCTATGACGGCCTGGATGAGGAAGACGCGCTGATCCGCGGCTTCTCGCTGCATGAAGTGCAGCCGCCGCAGGCTGCCAGCGACGCCGAGCTGCACGGCCGCATGGTGCAGAGCCTGGGCGCCCGCGCGTAACCGGCGATGTTCATCCCTTCCGCCTTCGTCGAGACCGACCTGATCTGGCTGGACCGGCTGCTGGCGCGCGATGCGTTCATCACCCTGGTCACCACCGGGGCCGACGGTCTGCCGCAGGCCACCCGGATGCCGGTGCTGTACCGGCGCGACGCCGATGGCATCCTGATCGAAGGCCACTGGGCCAGGCCGAACCCGCAGGCGGGCCATGCCGGCCCCGCACTGATGCTCGTGCACGGGCCCCATGCGTATGTCTCGCCCGGCTGGTATCCGGACAAAGCCGCACAGGCGCGTGTGCCAACCTGGAATTATGCCGCCGCGGAACTGCGTGGCGCACTCGAGCCGGTCACTGATGATGAGGCACTGATCGCGATGCTGGACGGCCTGAGCGCGCACTACGAAGCGCAGGTCGGTGGTGACTGGGACCTGCTGCCGATCGAGCCGCGCCAACAGCGCATGCTGGGCGGCATCGTCGGTTTCCGCTTCCGCCCGGCCCAGGTGCAGATCAAGCTCAAGCTGAGCCAGAACCATCCCGAGGCCAACCAGTCCAGCGTGATCGATGCGCTGTCGGCACTGGACGCCCCGGCGTCACGCGAGCTGGCGCAGTGGATGCGCTGGCGTCGCGAGGGCGGCACCGCCGCCGACTGACCTTCCCACTCCTGCGACGACGCGGCCCCCTGGCCGCGCCTTGCCCCCACCCGACGTCAGGGAACCCGCACGATGAAAGACATCCACAAGCTGCTGCAGAACAACCGCGAATGGGCGGACCGGATCGAAAAGGAAGACCCGGACTTCTTCCACCAGCTGGCCAAGCAGCAGCACCCGGAATACCTGTGGATCGGCTGCTCCGACTCGCGCGTGCCGGCCAACCAGATCATCGGCATGGCACCGGGCGAGGTGTTCGTGCATCGCAACGTGGCCAACGTGGTGGTGCATACCGACCTCAACTGTCTGAGCGTGATCCAGTACGCGGTGGACCAGCTGAAGGTGAAGCACATCCTGATCGTGGGCCATTACGGCTGCGGCGGCGTGCATGCCAGCCTGCACAACACCCGCGTGGGCCTGGCCGACAACTGGCTGCGGCACGTCGGCGATGTGGCGCAGAAGCATGCGGCGATCATGGATGCGATCGAGGATCCGGAGTTGAAGCACGCACGCCTGTGCGAGCTGAACGTGATCGAACAGGTGGTCAACGCCTGCCGCTCGACGATCGTGCAGGATGCCTGGGCGCGCGGCCAGAAGCTGATGGTGCACGGCTGGGTCTACAGCCTGAAGGACGGCCGCGTACGCGAGATGGGCATCGACGTGGGCGCACCGGAGGAGCTGCAGGCGGCTTACGAAAAAGCCCTGGCCCACGTGCCGCGCCGCGGTCGACGCGACTGACGCCCCCCTACGGAATCCACTCCCATGCTCGCCTCCCCCATCAACCTGCTGGCCTGGATCGAGGAACACCGGCATCTGCTAAAGCCGCCGGTGGGCAACAAGATGATCGAAAACGGGGACTTCATCGTGATGGTGGTGGGCGGGCCGAACAGCCGCACCGACTACCACTACGACGAGGGCCCCGAGTGGTTCTACCAGCTCGAAGGCGAGATGACGCTGAAGGTGCAGGAAGACGGTGCGGTGCGCGACATTCCGATCCGCGCGGGCGAGATCTTCCTGCTGCCGGGCAAGGTGCCGCATTCGCCGCGCCGTCCAGCGGGCGGCGTGGGGCTGGTGGTGGAGCGCACGCGCCTGGCGCATGAGCGCGATGGGCTGCTGTGGTTCTGCGAACGCTGCAACCACAAGCTGTACGAAGAGTACTTCGCGCTGGAGAACATCGAGACCGATCTACCCAAGGTATTCGCGCGGTATCAGGCGTCGTTGGAGATGCGTACCTGCGAGGCGTGCGGGCATGTCGATCCGCTGCCGGGTGGGGCCGGGGCTGGGGCTGTTGAAGGCTGAAGGCTGGAAAGGCGACAGCTGCGTGTGAGTGCGTTCTCCCGGGTTGGGCAGGGATGGGTGGGACTGCCGGGTGCCGGTCGGGTCGGTCCTCGATCGACTGCCGATACCTCTTTCTCATGCGATGGGAGCATGACCGCTGAACGAAGAGCAGCCGAGCATGGCTCGGCTCTACCTGGGCGTGTTCCGGCGTTTTAACGAAGGGCAGCCGAGCATGGCTCGGCTCTACCGTTTCTGGTCCAGCGTTTCCCAGCCTTTCCCCGCGTTTCCCGGCGTTTCCCATGCGCGCCGACCCACTGTCTGGGCGTGGTGCGGGTGGGTTGCCGGGACCGTGTGTTGCCATGGATGGCAACACCGAGCCCCCAAGGACGGGTTTACGGCGTGTCCCGGCAACCCACCCGCACCGCGCCAACCCAGCCACCGCCCACAGACGACGCCGTAGCAGTTGCCGTCCGCCCTAGCAGTTGCCGTTGCCGTCGGCCGTAGCAGTTGCCGGTGCCGGTGCCGGTGCCGTTGCCGTTGCCGGTGCCGCGGCGTACCACCAACGGTCGTCA
>NZ_DAMAGC010000172.1:0-6700 GCF_031995405.1 Stenotrophomonas sp.
ATGACTCAGCGCAACCCGGTCTCGTTGCGCGCAATCACCAACCGCTGGATCTCCGAGGTGCCCTCGTAGATCTCGGTGATCTTGGCATCGCGGAAGTAACGTTCCAGCGGCATTTCCTTGGAGTACCCCATGCCGCCGTGGATCTGCACGGCCTGGTGGGTGATCCACATCGCCGCTTCGGATGCGGTCAGCTTGGCGATGGCCGCTTCGTTGCTGAAACGCTTGCCCTGGCCCTTGACCCATGCCGCGCGCAGGGTCAGCAGCAGCGCTGCATCCAGCTTGCACTTCATGTCGGCGATCTTGGCCTGGGTCATCTGGAAGGTGCCGATGGCGGCACCGAAGGCCTTGCGGTCCTTCACGTACTCGATCGTGGCTTCATAGGCAGCGCGGGCGATGCCGATGGCCTGGGAGGCGATGCCGATGCGGCCGGCGTCGAGCACGCCCATGGCGATCTTGAAGCCCTCGCCTTCCTTGCCCAGCACCTCGTCGGCGCTGGCCACGTAATCCTGGAACTCGATTTCGCAGGTGGCCGAAGCGCGGATGCCCAGCTTCGGCTCGGTCTTGCCGCGGTGGAAGCCGGCCTTGTCTGTGTCGATCATGAACGCGGTGATGCCGCGTGCGCCCTGGTCCGGGTCGGTCATCGCGAACAACACGATGTACTTGGCGACCGGGCCGGAGGTGATCCAGCTCTTCTTGCCGTTGATCACGAAGGTGCCGTCGGCCTGCTTGACCGCGCGGCAACGCATGGCGGTGGCGTCCGAACCGGACTGCGGCTCGGTCAGCGCGAACGCACCGATGGCCTCGCCCTCGGCGATGGCGCGCACGTATGTCTGCTTCTGCGCTTCGCTGCCGTGGGTGAGGATGCCGTTGCAGAACAGCGAATTGTTGACCGACATGATGGTCGAGTGGGCCGCGTCGCCGGCGGCGACCTCCACCATCGCCAGCACGTAGGCGATCGGGTCCATGCCCGCGCCGCCGTATTCGGCCGGCACTTCGATGCCCATCAGCCCGTTTTCGCCCAGCAGGCGGATGTTCTCCAGCGGGAACTCGCCGGTACGGTCATGGTGCTCGGCGCTGGGCGCGATCTTTTCCTGCGCGATGCGCCGCGCGACGTCCTGCAGCATCAACTGCTCTTCGGTAAAACTGAAATCCACAACACCCTCCCGGGAACATGGTGATTTTGGCCGCGCAGCGCGCGTCCACGTGGGGCGATTGTACCGGGGGCCGGTCAATGCCGGCTGACTTGACCCGGCACCGGCCCGGGGCGAAAATATCTCTATATCGCGATAGGTAGATATTTATGGATCTCGAGGACTGGTCGGTCCGGCTGAAAGTGTTCGCCGACGCCACCCGCGTACGCCTGCTCACGTTGCTGGAGCAGGAAGAATTGACCGTGGCCGAGCTGTCGGCCATCACCACGCTGGCGCAGCCGCGGGTGTCCACCCATCTGGCCCGGCTCAAGGAGGCCGGTCTGGTGCGCGACCGGCGTGCCGGCGTGTCGGCGTATTACCGCTTCGACGACGCCGCGCTGGACCCGGCGCAGCGCGCATTGTGGCATGCACTCAGCACCGGCAGCGACGATCCGCTGCTGCGTCAGGATGCTGAACGCGTCGCCGCCGTACTGGCCAGCCGCGCCGCCGACCAGAACTGGGCCGACAGCGTGGCCGGCGACATGGAGCGCCACTATTCCCCCGGCCGTACCTGGGAAGCGCTGGCGCGTACCGCCCTTCCGTTGCTGGAAACCGGTGACGTGCTGGACATCGCCTCCGGCGACGGCGTGCTCGCCGAACTGGTGGCACCGCACGCCAAGCGCTACGTCTGCATCGACACCAGCGCGCGCGTGGTCGCCGCGGCCAGCGAGCGCCTGCGCCGCCTGGCCAACGTGGAGGTGCGCGAAGGCGACATGCATGCGTTGCCGTTCAAGGACCGCAGCTTCGACCTGGTCGTGCTGATGCACGCACTGACCTACGCCGCCAAGCCGGCCCAGGCCGTGGCCGAAGGCGCGCGCGTGCTGCGCTCGGGTGGGCGCCTGCTGCTGTGCAGCCTTGCCCGCCACGAACACAAGGCGGCGGTGGATGCCTACGGGCACGTCAACCTGGGCTTCTCGGACAAGGAACTGCGCAAGTTCGCCGAGAAAGCCGGCCTGGTCGTGTCCAGCCT
This sequence comes from Stenotrophomonas sp., assembly GCF_031995405.1. Lineage (GTDB taxonomy): Bacteria > Pseudomonadota > Gammaproteobacteria > Xanthomonadales > Xanthomonadaceae > Stenotrophomonas. The sequence continues at coordinate 2,161 of NZ_DAMAGC010000172.1, forward strand.
GGAAACGGTCACCCGCGAGAAGCGCCCGCCGCATTTCGAAGTCATTTCACTGATCGCCAGCAAGCCCTGAGGTCCACCATGTCGTCGCTGCCCTGGCTCCACCCCGATCGTGTGCATGCCCTGCAGGACGCGCTCGCCCGGCGCATCCTGATCATCGATGGTGCGATGGGCACGATGATCCAGCGCCATGGCCTGCAGGAAGCGGACTATCGCGGCGAACGCTTCGCCGAAGGCTACGACAGCGCCCACGCGCATGGCCCCGGCTGCGATCACGGCACGCCGGAGGGTCACGACCTGAAAGGCAACAACGACCTGCTGCTGCTGAGCAAGCCGGAGGTGATCGCGCAGATCCATACCGCCTACCTGGAGGCCGGCGCGGATCTGGTGGAGACCAACACCTTCAATGCCACCTCGGTCAGCCAGGCCGATTACCACCTGGAACACCTGGTGTACGAGCTCAACAAGGCCGGGGCCGCCGTCGCGCGCGCCTGCTGCGATGCGGTGGCGGCCACCACGCCGGGCAAGCCGCGCTTCGTGATCGGGGTGCTGGGCCCGACCAGCCGCACCGCGTCGATCAGCCCGGACGTCAACGACCCGGGGTTCCGCAACACCAGCTTCGATGCACTGCGCGAGACCTACCGCGAAGCGATCGACGGCCTGATCGACGGTGGCGCGGATACCTTGATGGTGGAAACCATCTTCGACACCCTCAACGCCAAGGCTGCGCTGTTCGCCATCGAGGAAGCCTTCGACGACCGTGGCGCGCGCCTGCCGATCATGATCTCCGGCACCATCACCGACGCCTCCGGACGCACCCTGTCGGGGCAGACCGCCGAGGCGTTCTATGCCTCCGTCGCGCACAGCCGGCCGCTGTCGGTGGGCCTGAACTGCGCGCTGGGCGCCAACGACATGCGCCCGCACGTGGAAACCCTGTCGATCGTGGCCGATTGCCTGGTCAGCGCGCATCCCAACGCGGGCCTGCCCAATGCGTTTGGCGAGTACGACGAAACCCCCGAGGAAATGGCCGGCACCCTGCGCGAATTTGCCAGCGCCGGCCTGCTCAACCTGGTGGGCGGCTGTTGCGGCACCACCCCGGCGCACATCCGCGCGATCGCCGAGGCCGTGGCCGACCTGCCGCCACGGGCCCTGCCCGGTCCGGCGCTGGAGAATGCCGCGTGAGCATACCGGCCGATAACACCCCGTCGGTGACACCGCCCCGCCACACCCGCCTGTCCGGCCTAGAGCCCTTGGTGATCACGCCGGACCTGCTGTTCGTCAACATCGGCGAGCGCACCAACGTCACCGGCAGCGCGCAGTTCCGCAAGCTGGTCAAGGAAGAGCGCTACGAGGAGGCGGTGGACGTGGCCCGCCAGCAGGTCGCCAATGGCGCGCAGATCCTCGACGTGAACATGGACGAGGGCCTGATCGATTCCGAGAAGGCGATGACGCGTTACCTCAACCTGATCATGTCCGAGCCGGACATCGCGCGCATCCCGGTGATGGTCGACTCCTCCAAGTGGAGCGTGATCGAGGCCGGCCTGAAGTGCCTGCAGGGCAAGAGCGTGGTCAACTCGATCTCGCTCAAGGAAGGCGAAGCGCAGTTCATCGAGCATGCCCGCAAGGTGCTGCGCTACGGCGCCGCCGCGGTGGTGATGGCCTTCGACGAGGACGGCCAGGCCGACACCTGCGCGCGCAAGGTGGAAATCTGCACGCGCGCCTACCGCATCCTGGTCGACCAGGTAGGGTTCCCGCCGCAGGACATCATCTTCGACCCGAACATCTTCGCTGTCGCCACCGGCATCGAGGAACACGACAACTACGCGGTGGATTTCATCGAAGCCACGCGCATCATCAAGCGCACGCTGCCGCACTGCCATATCTCCGGCGGCGTCTCCAACGTGTCGTTCTCGTTCCGCGGCAACGAAAGCGTGCGCCAGGCGATCCATTCGGTGTTCCTGTACCACGCCATCGCCGCCGGCATGGACATGGGCATCGTCAACGCCGGTGCGATGCCGATCTACGACGAGCTCGATCCGGAACTGCGTGAACGCGTGGAGGATGTGATCCTCAACCGCCGCCGCGACGGCACCGAGCGCCTGCTGGACATCGCCGAGCGCTACAAAGGCAAGAAGGGCGAGGTCAAGGGCGAAGACCTGGCCTGGCGCGAGAAGCCGATCGACGCGCGCCTGGCGCATGCGCTGGTGCACGGCCTGGATGCCTGGGTGGAAACCGATACCGAAGAGGCACGCGCGCGCTCCACTCGTCCGCTGGACGTGATCGAAGGGCCACTGATGGACGGCATGAACATCGTCGGCGACCTGTTCGGGGCCGGCAAGATGTTCCTGCCGCAGGTGGTCAAGTCGGCACGCGTGATGAAAAAGGCGGTGGCCTACCTGCTGCCCTACATCGAAGCCGAGAAGGCACGCAGCGGTGACACCGCCAAGAGCAACGGCAAGATCATCATGGCCACGGTCAAGGGCGATGTGCACGACATCGGCAAGAACATCGTCGGCGTGGTTCTGGCCTGCAACAATTTCGAGGTCATCGACCTGGGCGTGATGGTGCCGGCGCAGAAGATCCTCGACGCCGCGCGCGCCGAGAACGCCGACATCATCGGCCTGTCCGGCCTGATCACCCCCTCGCTGGAAGAAATGAGCCACGTCGCGCGCGAAATGGAGCGCCAGGGGTTCACCCTGCCGCTGATGATCGGCGGTGCCACAACCTCGCGTGCGCATACCGCGCTGAAGATCGACCCGCATTACAAGGCGCCCACGGTGTGGGTGAAGGACGCCTCGCGTGCGGTGGGCGTGGCCCAGTCGCTGATCTCCAGCGAGCTGCGCGAGGCGTTCGTGGCCGCCAACGAGGCCGACTATGCCGACATCCGCCAGCGCCATCGCAACCGGGGCGACGCCAAGCGCCTGGTGACACTGGCCAAGGCGCGCGCGCAGCGTTTCGACGGCGACTGGTCCCATTACACCCCGCCTGCCCCGCGCAGGCCCGGCCTGCATGTGCTGGACGATTACCCGCTGACCGACCTGGTCGAGGTGATCGACTGGACCCCGTTCTTCCAGGCCTGGGAACTGGCCGGCAAGTATCCGGCGATCCTCACCGACGAGATCGTCGGTGCCCAGGCCAGCGACCTGTACAAGGACGCCCGCGCGATGCTGGCCCGGATCGTCGATGAGAAGTGGCTGACCGCCAAGGCCGTGTTCGGGTTGTGGCCGGCCAACAGCGTCGGAGATGACGTGCACCTGCGCACCGATGCCGGCCCGAGCGTGCTCCACTTCCTGCGCCAACAGGTGGACAAGCCGGTCGAGCGCCCGGACTTCTGCCTGGCCGATTTCATCGCCCCGGCCGACAGCGGCAAGCAGGACTGGATCGGCGCCTTCGCGGTCACCGCCGGCATCGGCATCGATCCGCACGTGGCGCGCTTCGAAGCCGATCATGACGATTACAACGCCATCCTGCTCAAGGCCCTGGCCGATCGCCTTGCCGAAGCGCTGGCCGAGCGCCTGCACCAGCACGTGCGGACCGATTACTGGGGCTACCAGCCCGAGGAACACCTGGACAACGAGTCGCTGATCGCCGAGAAGTACCGCGGCATCCGCCCTGCCCCGGGCTATCCGGCCTGCCCGGAACACAGCGAAAAAGCCACGCTGTTCCGCCTGCTCGACGCCGAGCGCAACGCCGACATGCAGCTGACCGAAAGCTTCGCCATGCTGCCGACCGCAGCGGTATCGGGCTACTACTTCAGCCATCCGCAGAGCCAGTATTTCGTGGTCGGCCGGGTTACCCGCGAGCAGGTCGGCGACTACGCCAAACGCAAGGGCGTGGACCGCGTGCAGGCCGAGCGCTGGCTGGCTTCGAACCTGGATTACGATCCGGAATGAGGTGTTCACCCGACCCACGGTCGGGTGCAACCGTCATAATGCCGCGGTAGCGCCCACCGTGGGTGCGTGCGCGCCGCCACCGAGACCCCGCATGACCGCCTCCACCCGCGACGCCGTTCCGGCCGTGCGCCTGTCGTCCTTCTACCTGTTCTACTACGCCGCATTGGGCGCGTTCACGCCCTACTGGAGCCTGTTCCTCACCTCGCGCGGCATGAGCGTCACCGCCATCAGCGTGATGATGGGACTGTGGTACGCCACGCGCATCGTCGCGCCCACTACCTGGACCTCCATCGCCGCCGCTTCGCCGCGCCCGATCTTCTGGCTGCGCCTGGGCTGCGTGCTCACCCTGCTGACCTTCTGCGCGTTCCTGCTGCCCCTGCCCCAGCCGTGGCTGTACCCGGCGATGATCGCGTTCTGCTTCTTCTACAACGCGGTGATGCCGCAGTTCGAATCGATCACCCTCACCCACCTGGGCAGTGACAGTCACCGCTACGGCCTGATCCGGGTCTGGGGCTCGCTGGGCTTCATCGCAGTGGTCATGCTGTTTGGCTGGATCATCGAAGGCAAGGGCGGCGCCGGCAACGCGCATCTGCTGCCGTGGCTGATGCTGCCGCTGTTCGGGCTGCTCACCGCCTCGGGGTTTGCCAACC
>NZ_DAMAGC010000173.1:0-6691 GCF_031995405.1 Stenotrophomonas sp.
GGGGGTGGGGGTGGGGGTGGGGGTGGGTAGAGCCGAGCCATGCTCGGCTTGCTTTGGCTCGGCTTGCTTTGGCTCGGCTTGGCCTGCCTTGGCTTGGCTCGGCTTTCCTTGCACCCATGGCACGGTCGGTGAGCCAAGCCGAGCATGGCTCGGCTCTACGCCCCATGGCGCGGTCGGTGCACGCAGCCGAGCATGGCTCGGCTCTACCCCCCCCCATGGCGCGGTCGGTGCGCGCAGCCGAGCATGGCTCGGCTCTACACCCATGGCGCGGTCGGTGCACGCAGCCGAGCATGGCTCGGCTCTACCCCCGTGGCGCGGTTGGTGCGCGCAGCCGAGCATGGCTCGGCTCTACGCCCTCATGGCGCGGTTGGTGCGCGCAGCCGAGCATGGCTCGGCTCTACGCCTCCCTCCGGGACCGGTCAGTCGGCCCAGCGGCCCACGGCGGTGGACTGCGGCAGCACCTGCGCCGACAGCGGGCGGTCGTTCTCCAGCAGGTTGACCGCATCGGACAGAATCGACGCCGACTCGCGCAGGAGCGGGTCCGGACGCTTCTCGGCGGCCTTTTCGCGGGCGGCATCCTTGACGATGTCGCGCTCGTTGCCGGTCAGGCCGTCGTCATTGCTGTCGTCGGCCAGCGGGTCCAGGTCCAGGCCCAGCTGCTTGCGGATCGCCTGGCGCTCGGTACGCTGTTTGTCCTGCTTCTCACGCTCGGCGCGGCGCTCGGCCTCGTTGAGCGAGATGTACTTCTTGGCCTTCTCGGCGCGGAACTGTTCCACGTCTTCGTTCCACCACTGGAATTCCTTGTCGGCGGCAATGCGCGCGGCATGGCGGGTTTCCAGCTTGGGCAACAGCGGACCGAAGTTGCCGTACTGGGTATGCGGCACCGAGGCGATGCGGGTCCACGGCAGGGCGTTGTCGTAGGTGCTTTCGCCGTACTCGCTTGCATCCACGCTGGCCGGGAAGGCCAGGTCCGGCACCACGCCCTTGTGCTGGGTGCTGCTGCCACTGACGCGGAAGAACTGCGCGATGGTCAGCTTGACCTGCCCGTAGCGCTGGGTCTCCCCGCTCGGCCAACGGTCCAGGTCGACGATGTTCTGCACGGTGCCCTTGCCGAAGGTGGTCTCACCGATCACCAGGCCACGACCGTAGTCCTGGATGGCACCGGCGAAGATTTCCGACGCCGACGCCGAACCACGGTTGATCAACACCGCCAGCGGGCCGTCCCACGCCACCGCTTCACTGCGGTCGCTGTTGACGGTGACGCGGCCACCGGACTCGCGCACCTGCACCACCGGGCCCTGTTCGATGAACAGGCCGGTCAGCTCGATCGCCTCGTCCAGCGAACCACCGCCGTTGTTGCGCAGGTCCAGCACCACGCCATCGAGCTTGTCGGCCTTGAAACCGGCCAGCAGCTTGGCCACGTCACGGGTAGCCGAGGCGTAGTCGGTCGCGTTGCGGCGACGGCCTTCGAAGTCCTGGTAGAACGTGGGCAGCTTGATCACACCGACCTTGCGGGCCGGCTCACCGTCCTTGGCCGGGATGGTCAGGGTTTCGCCCTTGGCGGCCTGTTCGGCCAGGCGCACCTTCTGGCGGGTCAGCACCAGCGTGTGGTGCTTGCCGTCCACGCCCTCTTCGGCCGGAATGAATTCCAGCCGCACCTGGGTGTCCTTCTTGCCCCGGATCTTGGCCACCACGTCATCGATGCGCCAGCCGATCACATCCTCGATCGGCCCGGACTTGCCCTGGCCGACACCGACGATGCGATCGCCTGCCTTGAGCGTGCCGTTGACCGCCACCGGACCGCCGGCGATGACCTCGCGGATCACCACCATGTCGTCCTGCCGCTGCAGCTGCGCGCCGATGCCTTCCAGCGACAGCGACATCGCCTGGTTGAAGTTCTCGGCCGTGCGCGGGGTGAAGTAATCGGTGTGCGGATCGACCGCGCTGGTGTACGAATTGAGGAAGAACTGGAACACGTCCTCGCCCTTCAACTCATTGACCGACTTTTCCAGCGTCGCATACCGCTTGTCCAGCGTCTTGCGGATCTCCGCCGGCTGCTTGCCTGCCAGCTTCAGCCGCAGCCAATCGTTCTTGACCGACTTGCGCCACAGATCGTCCAGCTCGGCGTTGCTCGCCGCCCACGGCACGTCCTTGCGGTCGTATTCGAACTTTTCATCGGTGCTGAAATCGAAATCCTGCTTGAGCAGCTTCCGCGCATACCCGATGCGCTCGCCCACGCGCTGCTTGTACACCGCAAACACCTGGAACGCCGGCTCCAGCTCACCGCCGCGGATCGCCGTGGCGATATTCGCCTCGAACGGCGCAAAGCGCGTCACATCGGCCTGGGTGAAGAACTGCTTGCTGCCATCCAGCGCTTCCAGGTACCGCTTGAACACGTCCTTGGAGGTCGCCGCATCCAGCGCGCGCGGCCGATAGGCATAGCGGCTGTCGGAGAGCAGTCCGTAGACCAGCTTGGAGGTGGTCACCTGGTCGGGCGTCGCCGCCGACGGCAGGGCCGGCGAATCAGCGTAGGCGGCCAGTGCCAGCGGCGCGGTAAGCGCCAGGGCCATCAGGAATGCGGGGGCTTTGAATTTCATCGACTTGCTCATGGCACCTTGCCAACGGGGAGACTGCGTGCGGATCAGACCACACGACAGTGCCGAAAGTTGCGGGGTTTGTCATCCATCCCCGCGCAACGGGGATTTCCAGCCTAAACCGGGGCCTGTAGCAAATTGTGAATGGCACAGGGGAAGGCAGCGGCTGCCAACCGCTGGAGGCTGGACGGACGGCAAAGGGGGGTCGGGCGGAGAGGAACGAAAGGCGCAGAGCCACACGCCCAGCGACGGAGGTTGCTACCGGGACGGAAGAGAATCGTTCAGAAATGTACCCGACACCGGCCGGCATCTACCGGGTCAACCGGGATCTGCCGCGCCCATGGGCTGGGGCGCACTGGCCCCGGCGGGTTGGGCCGGACGCCCAACCCCGGTCCTGCGCTGCTTCAAAGCCTCAGGCTTCGAAAGCCTCAGGCAACGCCCGCACCCTTGGCCTGCACATCGGCATGGTACGAAGAACGCACCATCGGCCCCGAGGCCACATGGCTGAAGCCCAGCTCGTAGCCGTAGACCTCGAACGCCTTGTACTCCTCCGGCGTCCAGTAACGCAGCACCGGATGATGGTGCGGCGTCGGCTGCAGGTACTGACCGATCGTGATCATGTCCACGTCGTGCGCACGCAGATCGCGCATCGTCGCGCGCACCTGCTCCAGCTCCTCGCCCAGGCCCAGCATGATCCCCGACTTCGTCGCGATCGACGGATGCTGTGCCTTGAAATTCTTCAACAGCGTCAACGACCACTGGTAATCCGCACCCGGCCGCACATTGCGGTACAGGTCCGGCACCGTCTCGATGTTGTGGTTGAACACATCCGGCGGATTGGTCGCCAGGATATCCAGCGCACGCTCCATCCGCCCCTTGCCGCGGAAGTCCGGCGTGAGTACCTCGATCCGCGTCGCCGGCGACTTCGCCCGGATCGCGCCGATGCAGTCCGCGAAATGCTGCGCACCACCATCGCGCAGATCATCGCGATCCACACTCGTCACCACCACATACTTCAGGCCCATGTCGGCCACCGTCTGCGCCAGGCTGGCCGGTTCATTGGCGTCCGGCGGCTTCGGCCGACCATGCGCGACATCGCAGAACGAACAGCGCCGCGTGCACACCTCGCCCAGGATCATGAACGTCGCCGTCCCATGACTGAAGCACTCGTGGATGTTCGGGCAGCTCGCCTCCTCGCAGACCGTCACCAACCGGTTCTCGCGCAGCTTCGCCTTCAGGGTCTGCACCGCGTTGCCCGACGGAATCCGCACCCGGATCCACGACGGCTTGCGCAGCACCGGCGCGTCGGCGAACTGCACCGGCGAGCGGCCGATCTTGTCACCGCCCAGCTGTTTGACGCCCGTCTGCAACGGTGCGGCGGACGGCGTGTCGCCCTGCACGATCTGCAGGGGAATGAGGCGAGCGGTCGATTCAGTCATGGCCTTGGTCGGCGGCGTCAGGCCGCGTCAGTCAGATCGGGCAATTCAAGGGTCGGCTGGAGGTCCAGGCCGAACTGGCGGGCCAGATGGCCCAGCAGCACCGGCGTGACGGCCGCCATGCCGGACGGTCCCCCCAAGTCTACCACCGAGGTCACCTGCAGCCCTTCGTAGCCACAGGGGTTGATGCGATGGAATGGCTCCAGGTCCATGGCCACGTTGAAGGCCAGCCCGTGGAAGGTACAGCCGCGGCGGACCCGGATGCCCAGCGCGGCGACCTTCGCCCCGCCCACATACACCCCGGGCGCCCCGTCCAGCCGTTCAGCGCCGATATTCCATTCGTCCAGCGTGTCGATGATCGCCTGCTCGATCCGGCACACGTAATCGCGCACCCCGATCCCCAGACGACGCAGCTGCAGCAGCGGGTAGACCACGATCTGCCCGGGCCCGTGATAGGTCACCTGGCCGCCACGATCCACATGCAGCACCGGGATGTCGCCCGGCGCCAGCACGTGCTCTTCCTTGCCGGCCTGGCCCAGGGTGAACACCGGATCGTGCTCGACCACCCACAGCTCATCGGCCGTGGCGTCATCGCGCGCATCGGTGAAACGCTGCATTGCATGCCAGACCGGTGCATACGCCTGCCGGCCGAGGTCGCGCACGATCGCCGGTCGTGGCGGGCGTGCACCCGGTGAAGCGGCGGTTTCGCAGGCGCTTACAGCGTCCACTTCACTTCCGGGTGGTCGCGCAGCGCGGTGTGCGCGGCATCGTACTGCTCGCGGGTGTCGGCCTTGAACACCAGCCGCACCGACACATACTTGCCGTTGGACGAGTGTTTCCAGCTGACCCGTTCGGTCAGTACTTCGACGCCGGCCAGCTCAAGCAGGCGCGGCAGTTCGCGTTCCAGCTCCATACCAGCCGCGCCCATGGCGCTGAGTTCAAACTGGCCGGGGAACTGGAAGCCGTGGTCGGGGTTGTCAGACGAGATCTCCATGACGCGATTATGGGGACGCCAGCGGCCGAACCCAAGCGCTGCATGATCGTGCCCATAGCGGCACCCAACGCGATGTGAAAATCGACCTTCACCGGCAAAACGCTCCAGTGCGTGCGCAGCGCTGGTCAGGGCGTCACACGCTGACTACGCTGCTTCGGCATAAAAACAGAACAGGTCCTGAGCGGGAATCCCATGTCGTTGAAGCCTTATGCGTTGTCGGCCGCACTCGCCGGCGTCCTGGCGCTCGTCGCCCCCGCGGTGCAGGCCGCCAACCAGTGCGGTCCCGATGCGATGCGCGAGCATCCGCCGCAGGTCAATTTCCGGGTCGACAACGATCTGTTCGGCGGCGCCGACCAGGACCAGGGCTACACCAACGGCGCGCAGATCACCTTCGTCTCGCCGAACCTGGTCGATTACACCGATGACCCCTGCCTGCCGCGGCTGGCGCGCTGGGTGAACCGCCATCTGGAGAAGCTGCACCCGGGCGAGTTCGAGCAGCAGAACATGATCTTCAGCCTGGCCCAGGGCATCTTCACGCCCACCGATTTCACCCGCAAGGACCTGATCGAAGATGATCGGCCGTACGCAGGGGTGCTGATCGGCAGCTTCGGCTACAACGCCCGGCGCGGCGACCGGCTGCAGACCACGCAGTTGGCGCTCGGCGTGGTGGGGCCATGGGCGCAGGGCGAGCAGGTGCAGAACGCGGTGCACAGCCTGCTGGGCGACGAGAAATTCCAGGGCTGGGACAACCAGCTGCACAACGAGCCGGTGTTCATGCTCACCCATGAGCGGATGCGGCGTTGGCCGGCCGATGCCAGCGAGAATGCCGGCGGCTGGGGCTGGGATGCGATCAGCCACTACGGCGGGGCGGTCGGCAACCTGGCCACCCACCTCAACGCAGGCGGTGAAGTGCGGTTTGGCTGGAAGCTGCCGGACGATTTCGGCAGTACGCCGTTGCGTCCGGCCGGCGAGAACACCGCGCCCACCCGCGGCGGGCGTCCGTCGGGCTGGTCGTGGCACATGTTCGCCACCACCGACGCGGCGTGGGTGATCCGGGATATCACGCTGGACGGCAATACGTTCCGCAACAGCCACAGCGTGGACAAGCGCCACGTGGTGGGCCAGGCCGGTTACGGCGTGGCGGTGATGCGCGGGCGCTGGAAGTTCGCCGTCGCCCGCTACCACAGCACGCGCGAGTTCGACGGGCAGAAGGAAGCCCCGGTGTTCGGCAGCTTCACCATCAGCCGGTCGCTGTAAGTTCGAGGCGGGCGTGCGTCAGGCGCCCCAGGATGACGGCTGGCGAGGCGGGGGTAATGCCGGCCGCTGGCCGGCTCCTCATGGGTCCGGACGCAGCTGCCGACGCGGCGGTCATTGGCTCCAGCGCTGGGTCGACAGCGGTCGTCGGCGGGTTGGGCGCTGGGCCCCTATGCCCTTTCCGGCGAATGTCCCCCGGCCGCAAGCGGCCTCCTCCTTTATTTCGCCTCCAAGGGCATAGGGGCCCAGCACCCAACCCACCGACAGGAGCCAGAAAAGCGCGGCTTCCACCTGCTTACCGCAAGCCGAGCCCCGTGGCGGCCGGTAGGCCCCTGGGCAAAATAAAGGAGGAGGCCGCCAGGCCGGGGGACATTTGCGCCAGGGGCCTACCGGCTGCTACGGGGCCCTCACGC
>NZ_DAMAGC010000174.1:0-6451 GCF_031995405.1 Stenotrophomonas sp.
CGTGACCGATGGTGCCGACGTTGACGTGCGGCTTGGTGCGCTCGAACTTACCCTTTGCCATTGTTGTATACCTTGGATATCAGAAAAGAATGAGGTGGAGTCCCGAGCTTACGCTCAGGACTTCTTGATCACGGTTTCGGCGATGTTCGACGGCGCCGGCTCGTAGTGGTCGAATTCCATCGTGAACGTCGCGCGACCCTGGGTCTGCGAACGCAGCGAGGTGGCGTAACCGAACATTTCACCCAGCGGGATCATCGCGTTGATGATTTCCGCCGAACCGTCACCGGTCACGCTCGAACCCTGCAGCATGCCGCGACGACGGCTGACGTCGCCCATCACGTCACCCTGATAGTCGCTCGGGGTCACGATCTCGACCTTCATGATCGGCTCCAGCAGAACCGGCTTGGCCTTCTGGAAGCCCTGCTTGAAGGCCATCGAGGAGGCCAGCTTGAACGCCATTTCCGAGGAGTCGACGTCGTGGTACGAGCCGAAGACCAGCTTGACCTTGACGTCCACGACCGGGAAGCCCGCCAGCGGACCGCTGGTGATGGTTTCGCGCAGGCCCTTTTCGATCGACGGAATGAATTCCTTCGGAATCACGCCACCGGTGATGTCGTTGATGAACAGGAAGTCGTCCTTGATCATCGGGGCGATCTTCGGATCGGCACGGTCTTCAGCGGTGATCGGCGACAGCTCGATCACGACGTGACCGTACTGACCCTTACCACCGGACTGCTTGGCGTGCTTGTAGTCCGACTTGACGTCGGCCAGCTGGATGGTTTCGCGGTAGGCCACCTGCGGCTTGCCGACGTTGGCTTCAACGTTGAACTCGCGCTTCATGCGGTCGACGATGATGTCCAGGTGCAGCTCGCCCATGCCCGAGATGATGGTCTGGCCGGATTCTTCGTCGGTCTTGACGCGGAACGACGGATCTTCCTGGGCCAGACGGCCGAGGGCCAGACCCATCTTTTCCTGGTCGGACTTGGTCTTCGGTTCGACGGCCATCGAGATCACCGGCTCCGGGAACACCATGCGCTCCAGGATGATCGGGTGGTCCTGCGAGCACAGCGTGTCGCCGGTGGTGGTGTCCTTCAGACCCACAGCCGCGGCGATGTCACCGGCCAGCACTTCCTTGATTTCTTCGCGATCGTTGGAGTGCATCTGCAGGATGCGGCCGATGCGCTCCTTCTTGCCCTTCACCGAGTTCAGCAGCTGGTCGCCGGCGTTCAGCGTGCCCGAGTAGACACGGAAGAAGGTCAGCGCGCCCACGAACGGGTCGGTGATGATCTTGAAGGCCAGGGCCGAGAACGGGGCCTTGTCGTCGGACTTGCGGCTCAGGGCGATGGTTTCATCGTCCACGTCGGTACCGGTCACGTCCGGCACGTCGATCGGCGACGGCAGCAGCTGCACCACGCCGTCCAGCATGGCCTGCACGCCCTTGTTCTTGAACGCCGAACCGCAGTACATCGGCACGATGTCGGTGGCCAGGGTGCGCACGCGCAGGGCTTCGACGATCTCGGCCTCGGTCAGCTCTTCGCCGCCCAGGTACTTTTCCATCAGCTCTTCGCTGGCTTCAGCCGCGGCTTCGATCATGTAGGTGCGGGCCTCTTCGGCCTCCGCCTGCATGTCGGCCGGGATCTCCAGGTACTCGAACTTCATGCCCTGCGAGGCTTCATCCCAATGGATGGCCTTCATCTTGATCAGGTCGACGACGCCCTTGAAGCCTTCTTCAGCGCCGATCGGCAGCTGCATCGGCACGGCGACGGCACCCAGCTTGGCCTTCAACTGGCCAACGACCTTGGTGAAGTTGGCGCCGGTGCGGTCCATCTTGTTGACGAACGCGATGCGCGGCACCTTGTAGCGGTTGGCCTGGCGCCACACGGTTTCCGACTGCGGCTGCACGCCACCGACGGCGCACAGCACGAACACCGCGCCGTCGAGCACGCGCAGCGAGCGCTCGACTTCGATGGTGAAGTCGACGTGTCCGGGGGTATCGATGATGTTGAAGCGATGCTCCGGCAGGGACTTGTCCATGCCCTTCCAGAACGCGGTGGTCGCAGCGGACTGGATCGTGATGCCACGCTCCTGCTCCTGCTCCATCCAGTCCATGGTGGCAGCGCCGTCGTGCACTTCACCGATCTTGTGGCTCTTGCCGGTGTAGAACAGGATGCGCTCGGACGTGGTGGTCTTGCCGGCATCGATGTGAGCCATGATGCCGAAGTTGCGGTAACGCTCGATGGGAGTGTTGCGGGCCACGGGAGCCTCTCAATTTCTTGGAATTCGGATGGCCGAACGCCGCCTTTCGGCGGCCTTCGGATTGGCGCGGCACCCCAGGTGCCGCGAAGCGGCACTAGATAGTGCCGCCGTGCCTGTTTTGCAAGGCCGTCAAACTCACCAGCGGTAGTGGGCGAATGCCTTGTTGGCTTCGGCCATGCGGTGGGTTTCTTCGCGCTTCTTGATAGCGCCACCACGGTTTTCCGAGGCGTCCAGCAGTTCGGCAGCCAGCTTCTTCGGCATGGTGTTCTCACCACGCTTGCGCGCGGAGTCGATCAGCCAACGCATGGCCAGCGCCATCTTGCGCGAGGAACGCACTTCGACGGGCACCTGATAGGTGGCACCACCGACGCGGCGGGACTTGACTTCGACCGACGGAGCCACGTTTTCCAGAGCCTTCTGAACCAGCTCGACGGAATTCGGGTTCTTTTCGCCGATCACGTCCATGGCGCCATAGACGATCTTTTCAGCGACCGACTTCTTGCCGCTCAGCATCACCATGTTGATGAAGCGTGCGATGGTTTCACTTCCGTGCTTCGGATCCGGCAGGACAGAGCGCTGCGGCGTATTACCTTTACGAGACATGTGTACTTTCCCTTAGCTCTTCGGACGCTTGGCGCCGTACTTGGAACGGCCCTGGCGACGCTTGGCAACGCCGGAGGCGTCCAGCGAGCCACGCACGGTGTGGTAACGCACACCCGGCAGATCCTTGACGCGACCGCCACGGATCAGGACCACGGAGTGTTCCTGCAGGTTGTGGCCTTCGCCGCCGATGTAGCTAATCACTTCTTCCTGGTTGGTCAGGCGAACCTTGGCAACCTTGCGAAGCGCCGAGTTCGGCTTCTTCGGAGTGGTGGTGTACACGCGCGTGCAGACGCCACGGCGCTGGGGGCACTTATCGAGGGCCGGGGAGGCACTCTTATAAGTGGTTGCCTGCCGCGGCTTGCGGACAAGCTGATTGATCGTCGCCATCAGTATGTTCTTCTGAGAGAGGCCAATGAAAAGACTGGCCATTGAATGCGGAAATGTGCGAGCAGGCGAGAAACCGGCCTGCTGAGACAGACGATTGTAGCAACCCGGCGAAAACGCAGTCAAATGCGCACGCGCCCGGCCAGCCCTGATCCCGGGCCGTTACAGGGGAGCCTTTTCCGTGCCCCCCGTTCAGGTTGTCAAGCCGGTCCTTTGCAAGACCGGCGGGCATCCTACCTCATCGGCAGGCATCCGACCAGTGGCCGGCGCTGCTGATTCACCGGTCCGACCCAGGGTCGGACCCTTTCCGGGACGGGACCGACCCGGAGGTCGGCGCCCTGCCCTGCCGCGGGCCCGGCCGAAGCCGGGCCTGCGTATTACTCGTCGCTGCCCGGAGCCTGTTCAGCTTCGGTCGATTCCACGGCCACCGGTGCCGTCACTGCCACGTCAGCCACCACCGGCGCGGAGCCGGACAGGGTCTGCATTTCCGAGTCGGTCAGACCCGAGGCGTTGCGACGACGGTTGGCGTGGTACGACAGACCGGTACCGGCCGGGATCAGGCGGCCGACGATGACGTTTTCCTTCAGGCCGCGCAGGTTGTCCTTGGTGCCGCGGACGGCAGCTTCGGTCAACACGCGGGTGGTTTCCTGGAAGGAGGCCGCCGAGATGAACGACTCGGTGGCCAGCGACGCCTTGGTGATACCCAGCAGGACCGGATCGAAACGGGCGATCAGCTCGTTGCGGGCGGTCAGACGCGCATTTTCCTCGATGACGCGCTGGCGCTCGGCCTGCTCGCCATTCAGGAACTTGCTGCTGCCCTGGTCGGTGATCTCGACCTTGCGCAGCATCTGACGGGTGATCACTTCGATGTGCTTGTCGTTGATCTTCACGCCCTGCAGGCGGTACACGTCCTGGATTTCCTTGACCAGGTAGGCCGCCAGCGGTTCGACACCCAGCAGACGCAGGATGTCCTGCGGGCTCGGCTCGCCGTCCACGATGGTTTCGCCCTTGGTCACGTGCTCGCCTTCGAACACGATCACCTGACGGTACTTCGGGATCAGCTCTTCGTGCTCGGAACCATCGGTGTCCTTGATGATCAGGCGCTGCTTGCCCTTGGTGTCCTTGCCGAAGCTGATGATGCCCGAACGCTCGGCCAGGATCGCCGGATCCTTCGGCTTGCGGGCTTCGAACAAGTCGGCAACGCGCGGCAGACCACCGGTGATGTCACGGGTCTTGGACGCTTCCTGCGGGATCTTGGCGACCACGTCGCCCACGCCGACGGCGGCGCCGTCCTGCAGGTTGACGATGGAACGCGGCGGCAGCAGGTACTGGGCCGGCAGATCGGTGTTCGGAATGGTCAGGTCATTGCCCTTGCCATCCACGATACGCACGATCGGGCGCAGTTCCTTGGCCTGCGAGCCACGACGCTTCGGATCGGTGATTTCGCGCGAGGCCAGGCCGGTCAGTTCGTCGGTCTTCTCGATGACGGTGACGCCGTCGATGAAGTCGATGAAGCGGATGAAACCGGCCACTTCGGACACGATCGGGTGGTTATGCGGGTCCCAGTTGGCCACGGTCTGGCCAGCCTTGACCTGGTCGCCATCCTTGGAAGCGATGGTCGAGCCGTACGGCAGCTTGTAACGCTCGCGCTCACGACCGTGGGCATCGAGCACCGAGATTTCACCCGAGCGCGAGACCGCCACCAGCGAACCGCTGGCGTGCTCGACCGACTTCAGGTTGTTGAACTTGACCGAACCGGTGGTCTTGACGGTGATGTTGTCCACCGCCGCCGCACGCGATGCCGCACCACCGATGTGGAACGTACGCATGGTCAGCTGGGTACCCGGCTCACCGATCGACTGGGCGGCGATGACGCCGACCGCTTCACCGATGTTGACGATGTGGCCACGGGCCAGATCGCGACCGTAGCAATGGGCGCACACACCGAAGGGCGAGGCGCAGGAGATGGTCGAACGGACCTTCACCGACTGCACGCTGGCGTCTTCAAGCTTGGCCACCCACTGCTCGTCGAGCAGGGTGTTGCGGGTCACGATCGGATCTTCGTCGTTGCCCGGCAGGAACACGTCCTCGGCCACGACACGACCCAGCACGCGGTCCTTCAACGGCTCCACGACGTCGCCGCCTTCCACGATCGGGGTCATGGTCAGGCCTTCGGTGGTACCGCAATCCACCTCGGTGATGACCACGTCCTGGGCCACGTCGACCAGACGACGGGTCAGGTAACCCGAGTTCGCCGTCTTCAGCGCGGTATCGGCCAGACCCTTACGGGCGCCGTGGGTGGAGTTGAAGTACTCCTGCACGTTCAGGCCTTCACGGAAGTTCGCCTTGATGGGCGTTTCGATGATCGAGCCATCCGGTCGCGCCATCAGGCCACGCATACCGGCCAGCTGGCGGATCTGCGCCTGCGAACCACGCGCACCGGAGTCGGCCATGATGTACAGCGAGTTCATCGACTTCTGGTCGATGGTCTCGCCCTTGGCGTTGATCACCTTCTCGGTACCAATGGTGTCCATCATCGCCTTGGCGATGCGTTCATTGGTACGCGACCAGATGTCGACCACCTTGTTGTAGCGCTCGCCGGCGGTGACCAGGCCCGACTGGTACTGCTCCTGGATTTCCAGCACTTCGGCTTCGGCCTCGGTGAGGATGCCCTTCTTCTCGTCCGGGATCAGCATGTCGTCGATACCGATCGACACGCCGGCGCGGGTTGCGTAGGCAAAGCCGGTGTACATCAGCTTGTCGGCGAACACGACCGTGTCCTTCAAGCCCAGCTGGCGGTAGCTGGAGTTGATCAGGCGGCTGATGTTCTTCTTGGTCAGCTCGGTGTTGGCCAGCGCGAACGGCAGGCCTTCCGGCAGGATTTCAGCCAGCAGGGCGCGACCGATCGTGGTGTCCACGATCGAGGTCTTGTTCTGCTTGTTGCCGTCCTCGTCGGTCACCACTTCGGTGATGCGGACCTTGACGCGCGCGTGCAGTTCCACCACGCGGTTGTCGTAGGCGCGCTTGACTTCGGAGATGTTGGCGAAGGCCATGCCCTCGCCCTTCTTGTTCTCCAGCGAGCGGGTCATGTAGTACAGACCCAGCACGACGTCCTGCGAAGGCACGATGATCGGCTCGCCGTTGGCCGGCGACAGGATGTTGTTGGTCGACATCATCAGCGCGCGCGCTTCCAGCTGGGCTTCCAGCG
>NZ_DAMAGC010000175.1:0-6318 GCF_031995405.1 Stenotrophomonas sp.
GTTCTAGCGCCTTCACCAGCTGCTCCATGCGATGGGTGGCATGCTGGGCGAAACGGGCCACGTCGACACCGGCCCCGCCGTCTTCACCGGCACGGTCGACGATGCGGGCCAATGCCTGGCTCTGCTGGCGCGATTTGCGGTTCATGGCGTCGAAGCTGCCACCCAGGCCGCTGACCGCATGGCGGATCAGGTCACGGGCGCGTTCGACTTCGCCGCGCGAGCCGTCCACTTCGTTGGCAACGAAGGAACGCAGTTCGGTGAGCAGCTGGTCCTGCTCGCGCAGGATGCGGGCATGCTCGGGGGAGCGCTGGGTCTGTGCCCGTGCGGTCCACCAGGCAAAGCCCAGCCAGCTGAGCGTCATCGTGGTCAGGATGGCCCAACGCAGGGCGGCGGGCCATTCGAAGCCGATGGCGAAGGGAAGGAGCAGGGTCAGGACCAGGGGGGCGGCCAGACGGATGAAGATGCGTGAGTACATGGACGTTCTCGGGAAGTGCACGGTTGATGTATCGGCCGTACCCCCGTTTGCTTTAGTGCTGCACTGCACATTCCATCGAAAAACCTCCCCGCGGTAGAGCCACCCCTTGGGTGGCTGCGGGATCCCCGACCGCCCAACCCAGCCACCCATGGGGTGGCTCTACCCGCGGCAATCAACGGTAGAGCCACCCCATGGGTGGCTGCACGCAGCCCGCCCCGTCGCCGTGAATCAGCGCAGCTGGCGGTCCACGGCCTCGATCATCGCCTTGCGCGAGAACAGGAAGTCCCAGTACTGGCCGCCGGTCTGACGCCAGAGCACCGCCGAGCGCACCGCCGCCAGCAGCAGCGCACGGATCTCGGCCACTACCCCGGCCTGGCCCAGGTAATGCGGGTTGCCCTGGACCATTACGCGCGGCTTGAGGTTGCTGATGGTGTCCGCGTACAGGCCGCCGAGGGCAGCCAGCACGTCGGGATGGGCGCTGTCGCCGAGCTCGCCGGCCTGGCGCTGGGCGCTGGCGATGCCCTGGCTGACCTTGTCCACCACCGCATGCTCACGCACGAAACGGCGTTCCAGCTGCAGTACCGCCAGGGCCAGCCGTGGCAGCGATTCGTCCTGGCCCTGGTTGCGGAAGTAGTTGTGCAGCAGGCGCAGGCCCGGGGCCACGTTGGCCGGGCTGCCGTAGATGGCCTGCGGGCTGTCGGCATCGATGCGGAACACGCTGTCGATCGCGGTGCGCACCACCGCGGCCTCGGAATGGCCGGTTTCGGCGATGCGGCGCACCTGCTGCAGGGCCTGGGCGATGCCGGCCAGAGCAAGAACGCGGTCGTCGACGGAAAAACTCATGCAGCAGATACCTCGAAGGGGGAAGGAACGGTCCGCAGCCGCTGTTCCAGCGGCGCATCGGTGGCGGCGATCACCGCGCCACCCAGGCAGACCTCATCGTCATACAACACCAGCGATTGACCGGGGGTGACGGCGCGCTGGGGCCGCGCGAACCGCACCAGCAACGTGCCATCGTCGTTGACCTGCACCTCGCAGGCCTCGTCCGGCTGCCGGTAGCGGGTCTGCGCGGTGCAGCTGAAACGGCGGGAGGGCGGGGCGCCGGCAATCCAGTGCGCGGTCTCCGAGTGCAGCCGGGTCGACAGCAGCCACGGGCTGTCGCGGTCCTGGTCCACGTACAGGATGTTGCTGGCCACATCCTTGCCCACCACGTACCACGGCGCGGCCGGGCGGCCGCGTACGCCGCCGATGTTCAGGCCCTCGCGCTGGCCCAGGGTGAAATAGAACACGCCGGGGTGTTCGGCGATCAGCGCGCCATCGGGATCGCGGATCTCACCGGTCCTGGCCGGCAGGTAACGGCCGAGGAATTCCCGGAAGTCGCGCTCGCCGATGAAGCAGATGCCGGTGGAGTCCTTCTTGGCGTGGGTCGGCAGCCGCGCATCGCGGGCGATGCGGCGCAGGTCGTTCTTCTGCAGGTCGCCAATCGGGAACAGCGTGGCGGCCAGCTGCTCCTGCCCCAACTGGTGCAGGAAATAGCTTTGGTCCTTGCTGCGGTCGGCGCCGCGCAACAGCGCCCAGCGTCCCTCCACCTGCGCCACGCGGGCATAGTGGCCGGTCGCGATGCGCTCGGCGCCCAGCTCGCGGGCGGCATCCAGAAAGTGCTTGAACTTCACCTCGCGGTTGCACAGCACGTCCGGGTTGGGGGTGCGCCCGGCCGCGTATTCGGCCAGGAAGTGCTCGAACACGCCCTGCCAGTATTCGCTGGAGAAATC
The DNA here is from genome assembly GCF_031995405.1 of Stenotrophomonas sp. Lineage (GTDB taxonomy): Bacteria > Pseudomonadota > Gammaproteobacteria > Xanthomonadales > Xanthomonadaceae > Stenotrophomonas. Next base: position 2,248 of record NZ_DAMAGC010000175.1, read on the forward strand.
GCGGAAATGGAACGGAATGCCAAGCAGGCCGCAGACGGCCACCGCATCGCGGCGATCGTCCTCGGCGCGGCAGTCGCCGCTGCCGTCATCGGCCCAGTTCTGCATGAACAGGCCGGCCACCGGCTCGCCCTGCTGGACCAGCCGCCAGGCCGCCACCGACGAATCCACGCCGCCGGACACACCGACCATCACCCGGGGGGTACTCATGCCGTCTCCCGCACGATTGAGAGTGGATGACGCTGGCCACCGAGGTAGTCGGCGACCACCTCCCAGACCAGCGGGCTGCGCAGGCGCGCGTGCTCGGCCTGCAGTTCGGCCGGGCTCAGCCACAGCGCGCGCAGGATCCCCGCGTCCAGCGGACGGGCCGGATCATGGCTGACCGGCTCGGCGGCGTAGGCAAAGCGCAGGAACGCGGTGCCGTCGGGGGCGGTCCACTGGTAGACGCCGATGAAGGCGCTCAGCCGCACCGCCCAGCCGGTTTCCTCCAGGGTCTCGCGCACCGCCGCGTCGGCGAGGCTTTCGCCCGGTTCGAGGTGGCCGGCCGGCTGGTTCAGCACGTCGCGGCCGTCGATGCGCTCTTCCACCAGCAACAGGCGCCCGTCACGTGCCACCACGGTGGCAACGGTGACATGCGGCGTCCAGCGCGGGTCCTGCACGGCATTCACTCAGTATTCGTCCGTCTCGGTCAGTTCGTTTTCCATCGCATCGGCGGTACGCATGGCCGCGTCGATGGCGTCGCTCAGTGCAGCGGAGCTGGCATTGGCGTCCACCTTGACCACGAACATCGCCAGCTGGTCCTGCTTCACCCAGCCGCCCAGCTTGGCGTCCTGGGAGTCCTCCAGCAGGCGGTTGGCCACGGCGGCGGGGAACTGCTTGCCCGGCGAGGTGTAGCCCGGGGACCAGATCTCGCGGATCTTCTGGGTGCCGAATTCTTCCACCGCCGAGCGCACGAAGACCAGCTGGGTGCGGTCATCGCCGGCGTCGAAGACCAGCTTGTAGTCGCCGTCCTCGTCGATCTCGTAGGGGTAGTCCAGCTGCTTGAGCACCCGGCCGACGGCCTTGTCGGCTTCGGCTGCGTGCGCGCCGAACATCGTGGCGGTCAACAACAGCGCGGTGACGATCCTTTTCATGAAATCCCTGTGAAGGTGTAGATGGATAGGTAGATTGTGAAGGGCGACAGGAGCAACGTCCATTCCCGCTATAATGATGGGATGCCCCGCGAGCCCTCCCAAGAACCCCACCACGATCACGGCGTCATGCTGGAACCGGCCCGGCCGGAGGTGGCACCGCCGCCGTTCTACCAGGTGATGCTGTTGAATGACGACTACACCCCGATGGATTTCGTGGTGACCGTCCTGCAGAGCTTCTTTGCCATGGACCTGGACAAGGCCACCCAGGTGATGCTCCACGTCCATACCCGCGGTCGCGGGGTGTGCGGGGTGTTCACCCGTGAGGTTGCCGAGTCTAAGGTGGCCCAGGTCAACGAATTCTCGCGGATGAACCAGCATCCGCTGCTGTGCACGATGGAAAAGACCAGCGGCTAACCGCCGGCCTCGGCCAGCCGCTTTACGGCCATGGCCGCCACGGCCAGGTCCACCGCCGCCGCATCGCCATCGGCCAGGAACCACACCGCCGACAGCCCGGCGCTGGCGGCGATCCAGCGCAGCAGGCGCGGGCGGTCCAGCCCGGCCAGTGCGCAGACCTGTTGCAGCCGATGCTCGAAGACCGCCTCGCCGGTGGCCACATGGATGTCCGGTCCGCACAGGTCCGGGTTGGTGAACAGCACCGTGTAGTCGAAGGCGCGGTCGCCCAGAAGCCGCTTCGGATCGATCGCCAGCCAGCCGCGTGTGCCGAAATCCAGCACATTGTCGTGGTGCAGGTCGCCATGCAGCGGCCGCGCCTCGATCTGCGCATCCAGCGCCGCTGCCGCCAGTGATCTGCACTGTTCCAGCAATGGTGACAGCCTGATCGGCGGCGCCAGCAGGTCGCTGAACCACCGGTTCAAGTCCAGAAGCCCTTCCGGCGGCGTGCCACGCGGCCGATGCAGGCGCGCCAGCACGCCGCACAGGATCGCCGTGGCCTGTGCATCGCCGCCCTGGATCGACATGGCGCGCAGCGAATCGCCCGGCACGGCGCGCTCCATCAGCAGCGCCGGACCGTCGTGCGCCAGCACCCGCGCCGCCCCGTCGCCATCCCACCAGCGCAGCAGCAGGTGGCCGTTGCGCTCCTCGGCATCCGTGCTCACCTTCAGCATCGCGGCGCCGCCGTCGGGGAGGCGGACCGGGTACAGTTGGCCGCGCGGCGTGGTGATGACATCGCCATCACGGGCAAGCTGCCATTTCGTGAGCTGTGATTCGGGCATGATGCAGTCGCTGGGATGGCCTGGGGAATCCGGGGGCGGTTGTCGGACTGCTAACGCCGTCTGAACGCACCGATCCGCTAGGGTGATGGAAATTGCGCAGCAAGGCCGCATATTGTTTCCACCTGCCGCCGGAGTAGAACATGTTCAGTAAAGACCTCGAACACACCATCGGTCAGTGCTACAAGCGCGCCCGTGAGGCCCGGCATGAGTTCATGACGGTGGAACACCTGCTGCTGGCACTGCTCGACAACCCGTCCGCCCAAGCCGTGCTCAAGGCCTGCGGGGCAGACGCCGAGCGCCTGCGCCAGGAGCTGGAGCAGGCCATCGAGGCCTCGGTCTCGCGCCTGGCCGAAGATGACGGCCGCGACACCCAGCCCACGCTGGGCTTCCAGCGCGTGCTGCAGCGGGCCGTGTACCACGTGCAGTCCTCGGGCAAGAAGGAGGTCACCGGCGCCAACGTGCTGGTTGCCATCTTCGGCGAAAAGGACTCCCACGCGGTGTATTACCTCAACCAGCAGGACGTGACCCGGCTGGATATCGTCAATTACCTGTCCCACGGCATCGCCAAGCTGGGCGAGGACGGCGAAGTGCCACCGGCCGCCGATGGCGAAGGGCGTGCCGAGGGTGGCGAAGGCGAGGGCAAGGGTGATGCGCTGGCCGAGTTCGCCAGCAACCTCAACGACGCCGCCCGCAATGGCCGGATCGATCCGCTGGTCGGCCGTCGCGATGAAATCGAACGCACCATCCAGGTGCTGTGCCGCCGCCGCAAGAACAACCCGCTCTACGTGGGCGAGGCCGGCGTGGGCAAGACCGCCATTGCCGAGGGCCTGGCCAAGCGCATCGTCGAAGGCTCGGTACCCGACGTGCTGGCCGACGCCATCATCTATTCGCTCGACCTGGGCGCGCTGGTGGCCGGCACCAAGTACCGGGGCGATTTCGAGAAGCGCCTCAAGGGCGTGCTCACCGCATTGAAGAAGATGCCCAATGCGGTGCTGTTCATCGATGAGATCCACACCATCATCGGTGCCGGCTCGGCTTCGGGCGGCACCATGGATGCCTCCAACCTGATCAAGCCGGCGCTGGCCTCGGGGGAGCTGCGCTGCATCGGCTCGACCACCTTCCAGGAATACCGCGGCATCTTCGAGAAGGACCGCGCGCTGGCGCGGCGCTTCCAGAAGATCGACATCGTCGAGCCCACGGTGGGGGAAACCTACGAGATCCTACAGGGCCTCAAGCCCCGCTACGAAGCGCACCACGGCGTGACCTACGCCGATGACGCGCTGCAGGCGGCGGTGGACCTGTCGGTGAAGCACATCGGCGACCGGCTGCTGCCGGACAAGGCGATCGACGTCATCGACGAGGCCGGCGCGCGCCAGCGGCTGCTGCCCGAAGGCGAGCGCAAGGAGCTGATCGACATCGAGGAGATCGAGACGATCGTCGCCAAGATGGCGCGGATTCCGGCCAAGCAGGTCAGCGCCACCGACAAGGACGTGCTCCAGCACCTGGAGCGCAACCTCAAGATGGTGATCTTCGGTCAGGATCCGGCCATCGAAACCCTGTCCTCGGCGATCAAGCTGGCCCGCTCGGGCCTGGCCAACCCGGAAAAGCCGATCGGCAACTTCCTCTTCGCCGGCCCCACCGGTGTGGGCAAGACCGAGGTGACCAAGCAGCTCGCGCTGCAGCTGGGCATCGAGCTGGTCCGCTTCGAC
>NZ_DAMAGC010000176.1:0-3704 GCF_031995405.1 Stenotrophomonas sp.
CACCTGGTTCTTGTCGGCGATGGCGCGGATCTTGGCCAGCGCCTGCACTTCGGTCAGCGACGCGGGCAGGTCCAGCGGTGCCGGCGATTTGATCCCGGCCGGGACGATCGCATCGGTGAGCGCGTCCAGCGAGGCGTGGCCGACCACGTCGAGCATCTGCGCGATTTCAGCGTCGTTGGGGCCGATATGGCGTTCGACGAACGCGTGGCTGTGTTCAAGCTCGCGCAGGGAAGGAGTGTTCTGGGACATGGCTGGCATCTCGAGGAGTGGGCACGCACGTTCGGAAGGCAGCCTGGCCGGGGTGCATCGCAGACGCGCGCGAACCACCGGACCTTGCGGTCTTCCTGGGTGCCCCTCTGTCCTTTTGCCTGAGAGTTTAAAAGCGCGCATCTGCGTGCTTCGTGCCCCTTCGGCGCCGGCAGTGGCCGGTCTCTCCAGAGTTTTGCTGCGGGTGGTATCGGGCCTGAGCGATTACGGGCGTTGCGCCTTCGGCAGCGGGTGTCCGCTTCTCCCACCATGGTGCCTGCCGATTATAGCCCAGCGGCTTTCTCCGCTGGGTCCCCATGGCACATGAATACGGGGTGGTATGGGCGGCCCGGCGCAGCCTCGGGCGATGGTGCCCGGCGGCACAAAGGCCTATGATCATCGGATCCTCGTATTCATCTGGCGCTGCCCGTTCCGGGCGGGCGCCCGCCGTGCAGCGCGCACGGCCCAGACGGAAGACCGCATGACGCCCGCCTCACCCTCGACCCGCCGCCTGGCCTTGCTGCTTGCAGGCCTGGCGATGTTCGGTCCGTTCTCGATCGACACCATCTTCCCGGCCTTCCTGCTGCTCGGCGACCGCATGCGGGTCGACCAGGTGGCCGTGCAGCAGACCATCAGCGTGTACCTGCTGTTCTACGGCCTGATGAGCCTGGCGCACGGCCCGTTGTCCGATGCCTTCGGACGCCGGCGGGTGATCATCGGCGGGCTGGTGCTGTTCATCGGCGCCTCGATCGGCTGCGCGCTGTCGCGCGACATGACCACGCTGCTGGTGTTCCGCGCGCTGCAGGGCGTCACCGCCGGCGTCGGCGTGATCGTGGGCCGTGCGGTGATCCGCGATCTGTACCACGGTGCCGATGCGCAGCGTCTGATGAGCCAGGTCTCGATGATCTTCGGCGTGGCCCCGGCGATCGCGCCGATCATCGGCGGCTGCGACTGGCCGCTGATCTTCTGGTTCCTGGTGCTGTTCGGCGTGCTGCTGCTGCTGGCCACCGGCAAGTGGCTGCCGGAAACCCACCCCGTCGAAGCGCGCACGCCGTTGTCGATGCGCGAACTGCTGCGCAGCTATCTGCGCATGGGATCCAACCCGCGCCTGCTGCGCCTGGCCGCGGCCGGCGCGTTCAATTTCTCCGGCATTTTCCTCTACATCGCCTCGGCGCCGGTGTTCGTGATGCAGCACCTGAAGCTGGGCGAGGGCGGTTTTGCGTGGCTGTTCATTCCCACCATCGGCGGCATGACTGTGGGCTCGTTCCTGTCCGGGCGCATGGCCGGGCGGATCGTGGCGCAGCGGCAGATCGCCATCGGTTTCGGCCTGTGCGCGGTGTCGGCGCTGCTCAACTTCGGCTACGTGGTCTCGGTGCCGCAGATCGAACTGCCGTGGGCGGTGCTGCCGATCTTCCTCGGTGGCGTCGGCATGGCGCTGATCTTCCCGATCCTGGCGCTGGCCGTGCTGGACATGTATCCGCACCAGCGCGGGCTGGCCTCGTCGATGCAGATGTTCATCCAGCTGATGATCAACACCGTCGTGGCCGGCGTGGTCTCGCCGATGCTCAGCGCCAAGCCGCTGCACCTTGCGCTGGGCTATGCCGGCTTCTTCGCCATCGGTGCCAGTTTCTGGTACTGGGAGCGGCATTGCGAACGTCGTCGCGACGCACTGACGCCCATCGAATAAGCCGCCACGCACGCTACGATTGCGCAGGATGCAATCGTGGCGTGGCCGGCATTGCCATCGCGCACGCGCGGCGTATCCTGTGCGCTCGCCAGCCAGTTCGTGCATCACGACAGCCAATACGCTCCCCTGCGGAATCGCTTCCGCCACATACCAGGGTGATTGCATGGCTGCACAGCAGACCTACCGCCTGTTCGACGTCGCGCTCAAACAGCGCCTCACGCTTTCGCCATCGCTGACCCGCATGGTCTTCGCCGCGCCCGACGTGGCCAACATGAAGACCGAGGGCCCGGACCAGCGCGTCAAGCTGTTTTTCCCGTTGCCGGGCCAGGACGCGCCTCACGTGCCGCGGGGCGAGGACTGGTACGCGCGTTACCGCGCCCTGCCCGATGAGGCGCGCGCTCCGATGCGCACCTACACCCTGCGCGCACTGCGCCCGGAACGGGGCGAGGTCGATATCGACTTCGTCCTGCACGGTGAAACCGGCCCGGCCTCGCGTTGGGCCACCCATGCCCGCGTCGGCGACCGGATCGGCCTGCTGGCCCCGGATGCGCAGGTGGCCGGGAGCCGCGAAGGCGTCGAGTGGAAGCCACCGAGCAGCATGCGCCGCGCGCTGCTGGTCGCCGATGACAGCGCGCTGCCGGCGGTGGCGGGCATCCTCGAGGATCTGGCGCGATGGCCGCATCCGCTGGAAGTGCAGGCGTTCATCGAAGTGGAACATGAGGCCGATGTGCTGCCGCTGGCCGCGCCGGATGGCACCCAGCTGTTCTGGCTGGTGCGCGACGGCGCCGCCCATGGGCAGCGCCTGCAGGAGGCGGTGTGTGCCCGCATCGGCCCCTCCGGCGTACGCGCGGCCGAGCAGGCCCTGGCCGAGATCGACATCGACCAGGACATCCTCTGGGAGCAGGCCAGTACCGACGGCGCGGGCCTGTACGCCTGGGTGGCGGGGGAGGCGGGCGCGGTGATGGCGATCCGGCGGCACCTGGTCAAGGACTGCGGCATCGACCGGCAGGCCATCAGCTTCATGGGCTATTGGCGCCGCGGCAAGGTCCTGGACTGAGCCACACGGCGGCCGTCAGCGGGTCCGGCCGGGCCCGTGCGGTATCCTTTGCGCTTTGATGCAGTCCGGACGTTCCAGATGTCGACCACCTCCAAACTGCGCCGCGACATCCGCCGGCGCCGCGAAACCCAGGCCGCCAACCGCGAGCAGGCCGCCACCCCGCCGGTGGAACCGCATGCCGAGCTGCGCGACCAGCAGCGCACGCTGCTGGCCGGCATCGTCCGCCGCGACGGCGAGTGGGTACTGGGCATGGATGGCCGCATCGCCGGCCAGACCCCCAGCGCGGCGAGGGTGCTGGCGCTGATCATGCAGGCCGCCGAACTGCACGAGCGCCAGGGCACGCCGGTACGCCTGGTCTACTCGGACGCCCTGAAGGATGCCGCGCATGCTGAAGCAACGGCAGACGGCAAGGATTTCGAGCAGTTCAAGGTGGAGCTTGCCGCCAGCCTGAAGCGCCCGGCGCATTCCTGAGCGGGGCGCCACGCCAGGTGGGGGGTGCCTTTGGTTCCAATGCCGATGACGTCTGACGCGCATTGAACGGTGCGTGTTGCCGAGCATGGCTCGGCACTACCGATGCGATGACGCCCGTAGAGCCACGCCATGCGTGGCTGCCTTTCGTGCCAATGCCGATGACGTCTGACGCGCATTGAACGGTGCGCGTTGCCGAGCATGGCTCGGCACTACCGATGCGATGACGCCCGTAGAGCCACGCCA
>NZ_DAMAGC010000176.1:3804-6224 GCF_031995405.1 Stenotrophomonas sp.
ATGACGTCTGACGCGCATTGAACGGTGCGCGTTGCCGAGCATGGCTCGGCACTACAGATTCGATGTCACCCGTAGAGCCACGCCATGCGTGGCTGCCCTTCGTGCCGATGCCGATGATGTCTGACGCGCATTGAACGGTGCGTGTTGCCGAGCATGGCTCGGCGCTACCGATGCGATAACGCCCGTAGAGCCACGCCATGCGTGGCTGCCTTTCGTGCCAATGCCGATGACGTCTGACGCGCATTGAGCGATGCGCGTTGCCGAGCATGGCTCGGCACTACCGATCGCAAAAAAGCCGGCCCTTTGGCCGGCTTTTCTTCTCGACGTGGTCGATCGGTCAGCGTGCCGCTGGGGCTGCCGCTGCCGGCTTGGCCGCGGCGGTCGCGGCCGGGGCCTGCCAACCGCACATCTGGCCCTGGTTCTGCTGTTTGAGCCATTCGTTGACCGGGGTGAAGTACTCGATCATCGGACCGGCATCGAGCTTGTCGCCGCCGGTGATCTCGCGCAGCGTGGCCTGCCACGGCTGGCTGGCGCCCTTGCTCAGCATCGCCCAGAACTTCTGCCCGGCTTCCTTGTTGCCGTAGAAGCTGCACTGGTGCAGCGGACCCTTGTAGCCGGAGGCATCGCACAGGCCCTTGTAGAACTGGAACTGCAGGATGCGCGCCAGGAAGTAGCGCGTGTACGGGGTATTGCCCGGCACGTGGTACTTGGCGCCCGGATCGAAGAACTCCTCGCCGCGTGCGCTGGCCGGGGCCACGCCCTGGTACTTGGCCTTGAGGTCCCACCAGGCCTGGTTGTAGTGGTCCGGGGTGATCGAACCATCGAACACGCCCCAGCGCCAGCGGTCGATCATCAGCCCGAACGGCAGGAACGACACCCCACTCAAGGCCATGCGCATCTGCGCGTTGATGGTCGCCTCGCGGCTTTCCTGCGGCTTGTCGACCAGACCGATGGAGTTGAGGTACTGCGGCGTCATCGCCAGCACGATGGTGTCGCCGATCGCTTCGTGGAAGCCATCGTTGGCACCGTTCTGGAACAGCGGCGGCAGCGGGTTGTAGGCCAGGTCGTAATAGATGTGGCCGAGCTCATGGTAGATGGTGGTGAAGTTTTCCTCGGTCGGCTTGATGCACATCTTGGTGCGCACATCACCGTCCATGTTCATGTCCCACGCGCTGGCGTGGCAGACCACGTCGCGATCGAGCGGCTTGATGAACTGGGTCTTGTCCCAGTACGACTTCGGCAATGCCGGCATGCCCAGCGACACGTAGAAGTCCTGCGCACGTTCGGTCATCTGCTTGGCGGTGCGCAGTTCGGCCTCACGTTGCGCCTTGTAGAGCGCTTCCACGTTCGCTCCGCTGCCGGCCTTGGCCAGCGCGCCGCTGAGGTTGGTCTGGTACTGCTTTTCCAGTGCGGCGGTGATGTCCAGGCTGCCGGCACCGGGATACGGTTCCAGCTGGTCCCACAGGTTGGACCAGTCCTGCTGCCACATGTTGCCGAGCAGGTGGGCGGCGATCATGCCGCCGTTGGTCTCGGCCTTGTCCTTGCCGTAGGTGGCATCGAGCTTGGTCCGCGCGTAGCAGTGCAGCTGCTCGTACATCGGCTTGACCTGTTCCCACAGGCGGTCGGTTTCCGGGCCGATCTGCTCCGGCGGCATGTCATAGCCGCTGCGCCACATCTGGCCGGCATCGGCGAAGCCCATTTCCCTGGCGCCTTCGTTGACCAGGCCGACGAAGCGCTGGTAGTCGGCGCGCATCGGCTTGGTGGTGGCGTGCCAGCCCTGCCAGGCGTCGAGCTGCTTGTCGTAGTCGCGGCTGCGCGCAAGGACCTGTTCCAGGTCGCCGAGCTGGCGGCAGGTCTGCGGGTTGGCTTCGTCGGTGCAGTACTTGCCCGAGCCGTAGGCGCCTTCCATGCGGCTGGCGATGCGCGTCAGCTCGGACAGCTTGGCCGGGTCGCGCGGGGCGGGCATGGAGGTCATGAGCTTGAGCAGGTGGATCTGGCGCTTGGTGTCTTCGCTCATGGGCTGGCCGTCGTACTTGGCAGCCTGGGTGATCCAGCCGTTGAGCACGGTGAGCCAGCGCTCGTTGGCCTTGGCCGCCACGCGCTCGGAATCCTCGTTGATGTAGGTCGAGGACAGCCACTGCGCGGAGGTCATTTCCGGGTACATCGCCTTGTATTCGGCGTTGACGCGGGCAATGAACTGGTCCGCGGTTTCGCCCGGCTTGGCGCTGGTCGCGGCTGGCGCATCGGCCGGGGTGGGTTCCTTCTGGCAGGCCGCCAGCGTCAGCGCGGCAGCGCCGACAGCCAGGGCCAGCAGGAGCGGGCGGTGGTTCACGGGGACATCCTTGGGTGGTGACAGACCGGCGAAGGCTAGTGAAGCGCCGGGCGCACCGCAAGGGGCAGGGCAGCAAGCGTGGGGGGGG
>NZ_DAMAGC010000177.1:0-6208 GCF_031995405.1 Stenotrophomonas sp.
CGTTCTTCGATCTCATCGACGGGGTGGACGCCGATCCGGACGCCCTGCCCTACGACACGGAGGGAGTGAAGCAGGGGCTGGAGCGGGTCAATGCGCTGGGGGTGGAGAAGGCGCTGGAGATCGTCCGCGCCGCCGCGTCCCGGCTGGCACCGGCCGGCAAAGTCGGCACCGTGGGCTATTGCTGGGGCGGCAGCATCGCCCTGCTTTCGGCGCTGCGACTGGGGCTGCCGTCGGTCAGCTACTACGGGGCGCGCAACGTGCAGTTCCTCGACGAAGCGCCGAAGGCGCCGGTGATGTTCCACTTTGGCGCGCAGGACAAGAGCATTCCGCCCGAGGCGGTCGCCGCCCACCGCCAGAAGCTGCCGCAGATGCCCACGTTCGTGTACCCGGCCGACCACGGCTTCAACCGCAGCGTCGGACATGCGTATGATCCAGACAGCGCCGCCCTGGCGCTGGAACGCACCCTGGACTTCTTAGCGGAGCATCTTGGATGAGCGAGTTCGAACTGGATTCACGCCTGGCCACCGATAGCGTACTGGTAGCAGAAGGGCCGTTGTCGCAAGTGCGGTTGATGAACGACGAGCGGTATCCGTGGTTGATCCTGGTGCCTCGGCTGGCCGGCATCACCGAGTGGATCGATCTGGATGGCGATCAGCAGGACAAGCTGCGCACGGAGTTGAACCGGGCGTGCAAAGCGCTCAAGGGCACCGACGGCGTGGAGAAGATCAATATCGGGGCGCTGGGCAACATCGTGCGCCAGCTGCATTTCCACGTGATCGGCCGCCACGTCGGCGATCCGGCCTGGCCGGGACCGGTCTGGGGCCAGGGTCAGGCGCACCGATACGATCCCGAGGTGCTGTCGCAACGTGTCGCGGTGTGGAAGGAACGGCTAGGATATTCGCCCCAGCCCTAACGGACCCTGCCCCTGATGCGTTCCAACCTCGTCGCTGCCATCGTCCTGATCCTCGTCGGCCTGTTCCTGCTGGCCAGCAACCTGGGGTGGACCAACATGAACCTCGGACGCCTGGTCCTGACCTGGTGGCCGGTGATCCTGGTGGCGGTCGGCATCGGGTTGCTGTTCGGTCGCGGCAAGTAGAGCGGACCGTTGGTCCGCTGCTTTCTGGTCTGCTTATCGTCCGGTTACCCGGCCGCACTCCGGACCAGGCCACAAAAAAGCGCGGCGTACGCCGCGCTTTTTTTGTAGTCGCCACCATTGATGGGTAACGGTAACCGCAGAGACAGCCGACCCACGGTCGGCTCTACCAGGCCCGGACGCGGCAGCACGCCCGGGGATTGATCCGGTGCGCCGCGCCCCACCCGCGTGGTCATCAGGTGCGCGGCAGGGTGACGCCGGTCTGGCCCTGGTACTTGCCGCCGCGATCCTTGTAGGAGGTCTCGCAGATGTCGTCCTTGTCCGCCTGGAAAAACAGCATCTGCGCCACGCCCTCGTTGGCGTAGATGCGCGCCGGCAGTGGCGTGGTGTTGCTGAATTCCAGGGTGACGTGACCTTCCCACTCCGGCTCCAGCGGGGTCACGTTGACGATGATCCCGCAGCGCGCGTAGGTGCTCTTGCCCAGGCATACCACCAGCGTGTCGCGCGGAATACGGAAGTATTCCACCGTGCGCGCCAGTGCAAAACTGTTCGGCGGAATGATGCACTCGTCGCCGACGATGTCCACGAAGCTGCCCGGATCGAAGTGTTTCGGATCCACGATGGTGGAGTTGATGTTGGTGAACACCTTGAACTCGCGCGAGCAGCGCACGTCGTAGCCGTAGCTGGAGGTGCCGTAACTGACGATGCGCTGGCCATTGGCCTGCTTGACCTGGCCGGCTTCGAACGGCTCGATCATGCCCTGCTGCTCGGCCATCTGACGGATCCAGCGGTCACTCTTGATGCTCATGGGGGGTCCTGGGTGCGATAAGGAACGGCACCGCCAACGGGCGCCCTGGCCACGATTCTAAACAGCCGCCCGGGCCGCGACCAGCGGCGACTGCAGCGCGATGCCCTGGCCCGGATGCGACAAGGCCCGGCAGTGCCGGGCCGTGTGCCGTGCCAACGCGATCGCGGCGGCAAAGACTCAGATCAGCGAGGACAGGATCGGGATGCTCGCGCGTGGACGCTTGGCCACTTCCTCGATCAGCCGCTGTGCGGCCTGCAGGTAGGCCTGGGCGGCCAGCGATGCCGGTGCGGCAGCGGTGATCGGCGTGCCGGCATCCCCCTGCTCGCGGATGCCGATTTCCAGCGGCAGCGAGCCCAGCAACGGCACCCCGTACTGCGCGGCCATGCGCTCACCGCCGCCCTCGCCGAACAGATGCTCGACCTGGCCGCAGTTGCTGCAGGTGTGCACGGCCATGTTCTCCACGATGCCCAGTACCGGCACCTCCACCTTCTCGAACATCTTCAGCGCCTTCCTGGCATCCAGCGTGGCGATGTCCTGCGGCGTGGTCACGATCACCGCGCCCGCCAGCGGAATCTTCTGGGTGAGGGTCAGCTGGATGTCGCCGGTGCCCGGCGGCAGATCGATCAGCAGGTAGTCCAGGTCGTCCCACAGGGTGTCGTTGAAGAACTGCGTCATCGCCGAGGTGGCCATCGGGCCGCGCCAGATCATCGGCGTCTCGTCCTCGATCAGGTAGCCGATCGACATGGTCTCCACGCCGAACGCGCGCATCGGCTCGATCGACTTGTTGTCCGGACTCTCCGGGCGCCCGCTCAGGCCCAGCATCGCCGGCACGCTGGGGCCGTAGATGTCGGCATCCAGCAGGCCTACGCGCGCGCCGAGGCTGGCCAGTGCCACCGCCAGGTTCACCGCCGTGGTGGACTTGCCCACCCCGCCCTTGCCCGAGCCGACCGCGATCACGTTGCGGATGCGCGGATGCGGGCTGAGACCCTTCTGCACCTGGCTGGCGTGCGGGCGACGCGACTGGCTGCTGCTCACTGCATGACTCCGAGGAAAACGCATGGGGAGCCAGACATCATACAACCTTGACCAATGCTGACTGGAATTCACAATCGCTAGTAAAACATGCAATTTCCGTTAAGTTCATGTTAGGTTCGATTGGCACTACGTTCAGCATTCTCCGTGAAGCACGGGAGGGAATTTGGCGTTGGTGCTTTTTCGTTTCTGCACTCTGGACTATTGATGAACTATCGCTCTACCGCACGCCGCAACACGCTCGCCGCTGCACTGTTCTCCGCCCTGATCGCCTCCGCAGCCGCACCGGCCATGGCTCAGGAAAAGGCCACGACGCTCGACAAGGTCACCGTCACCGGCTCGCTGATTCCGCAGACGGATCTCGAAACCCAGACCCCGGTGATGTCCATCACCGCCGAGGACATCCAGACCCGCGGCTTCACCAGCGTGGCCGAGGTGCTCCAGCAGTCCTCGCTCACCACCGGTGGCCTGCAGGGCGGCCAGACCTCCGCCTCGTTCACCCAGGGCGCCGAAGCTGCCGGCATGTTCGGCCTGAATCCGGGCTACACCAAGTACCTGATCAACGGCCGCCCGATGATGTCCTATCCGGCGCTGTACAACGGCGGCGATACGTTCAACAACATCAGCGGCATCCCGATCGACATCGTCGAGCGCATTGAAGTCCTGCCGGGCGGCCAGTCGTCGCTGTACGGCTCGGACGCCATCGCCGGCGTGGTCAACATCATCCTCAAGGAACGCATGGAAGGTGGCACCGTCACCGTCCGTGGCGGCACCTACACCGAAGGCGGTGGCAACAACGTGCGCATCAGTGCCGCGCACGGTTTCAGCGCCTTCGATGATCGCTTCAACGCACTGGTCAACGTGCAGATCGAATCGAGCAACCCGATCTGGGGCTACCAGCGTGACCTGACCCGCACCACCAATGCCAACGGCTACACCGTGCAGGTGCCGGGCAATGATTTCGCCGTCATCGATGCCGAAACCAACCGCCTGTACATGATGGACCCGAGCAACTGCGCCAGCGTCGCCGGCCAGTTCGGTGGCACCACCGTGATGGGCACCCGCGCGTCGGGCCAGTCCTGCGGCTCGGTGTATGGCGCCGGCTACAAGACCCTGAAGAACGGCAAGGACAGCGGCCAGTTCTATTCGGCGCTGACCTTCGACGTCAACGACAACCTGCAGCTGTTCGCCGACCTGCTCTACAGCAAGGAAAAGACCGAGTACACCTCCGGCTCGAACTACCTGTGGTGGGGCACCAAGAGCACGATGGGCGGTTTCTACGACCAGTCCTCGGGCAAGGTGGTCAACCTGCAGCGCGCGTTCGCCCCGGAAGACATCGGTGGCCAGGGCTACAAGGACGTGCTCAACAGCGATGAAAGCCGCTCCTACCAGGTGACCCTGGGCGCCAAGGGCGCAGCCGGCAACTGGGACTACAGCGCCAGCTTCACCCGCGGTGAGTACAAGCTCACCGAAAACAAGTTCATGCGCTGGCAGGACCCGATCAACAACTACTTCGCCGAGCACGTGCTGGGCCCGAGCCTGGGCACCAACGAAGACGGCTGGGACATCTACAACCCGAACTGGGGCGCGTTCTACTCGGCGATCTCGCCGGAAGATTTCGCCAGCTTCACCGGCTACGCGCACAACCGCAGCCGCACCTGGCAGAACCTGGCCCGCGCGCAGGTCACCAACGGCGCGTTGTTCGCACTGCCGGGCGGCGACGCCGGTTTCGCGGTGGTCGTCGAAGGCGGCAGCGAAGGCTGGGACTACTCGCCCGACCAGCGCGTGCTGGATGGCCAGGCCTGGGGTTCGTCGGCCGTGGCCGGCAATGGCCACCGCAGCAACTACGCGGTGACCTCCGAACTGCGCATGCCGGTGCTGGAGCAGCTGACCGTGACCGCTTCCGGTCGCTATGACGCCTTCAAGATCGCCGACAACACCGTCGACAAGGCCACCTACAGCCTGGGCCTGGAATACCGTCCGCTGCAGAGCCTGCTGGTCCGCGGCAAGTACGGCACCGCCTTCCGCGCGCCGACCCTGTCCGATGCCTTCCAGGGCACCAGCGGCTACTACGCCAACAACTCGACCGATTACTACCGTTGCGGCCAGTTGGGCTATGCGCCGGGCAACACCGCCGACTGCCGTTACGACAACAGCGTCTCGGTGTACTCCGAGCGTGCCGGCAACCCGGACCTGGAGCCGATCACCGCCGATGTGTGGAACGCCGGCCTGGTGTGGGCACCGATGGCGAACCTGTCGATCTCGGCCGACTACTACAACTGGAAGATCGAGAACGAGGTCGATACGGCCAGCACCGACCAGCTGCTGCTGGCCGAGTACTACTGCCGCAACAGCCTGCCCAACGCCGCTTCGGCCACCTGCCAGAACGTGGCCGACTGGGTCGTGCGCGATGCCGCCGGCAACCTGAGCAGCCTGTACACGCCGAAGATGAATGTCGCGCGCCAGAACCTGCAGGCGGTGACCGTCGGCTTCAAGTACCTGCAGGACATCGGCCGTTTCGGTGCGCTGCAGTTCTCCGGCAACTACACCAACATGCTCAAGCGTGAAGTGCAGTCCGAGCCGGGCGAAGACTTCCAGGACCTGCTGGGCAATCCGATCGCGATGTGGAACTACGACAACTATGCCAAGGTGCGCAGCGATGCCGCCGTGGCCTGGTCGCTGGGCAAGTTCACCACTACGGCCTACGCCAACTACGTCGGCAAGACGCCGAACTACCTGGCCGGCCTGAATGGCTATGACTACGTCCATGCCGCATCGGGCAAGGCCGCAGGCAAGTGGGGCTCGTACACCACCTACAACCTGAGCGTGAACTACCGTGCCCAGGACGACCTGACCCTGTCGCTGATGGTCAACAACGTCTTCAACAAGATGCCTGAAGGCCAGGCCTACAGCTACCCGGGCACCTCGGGTACGCCGTACAACAGCAGCTTCTACAGCGTGTACGGTCGCGCCGTGTATGCGCAGATGAAGTACGACTTCGGCAAGTAATCGCCGGGCTCATGCAGGATGAAAAGACCCCGCTTCGGCGGGGTCTTTTTTTTGGGTCTTCGCCCGTATGCGGGGCAAGTACAAGGCGCGCCCTGAGTCTTTCCGGCGCGGCGGTCGGTGGGCCGGCCGCTGGGCGCCCATGCCCTTTCCGGCGAATGTCCCCCGGCCTGCGGCCTCCTCCTTTATTTCGCCTCCAAGGGCATGGGCGCCCAACGGCCGACCCACCGACCAGCATCAGAAAAGCCTTGCTTCGGCCTACTTGCCGC
>NZ_DAMAGC010000178.1:0-6067 GCF_031995405.1 Stenotrophomonas sp.
ACACCCCCATCGCCCCCGATCCTGTCCACGTTGCCGATGCCGGCGCCGTCCGCACCGTCACGGTGAACCGGCCGGACAAGCTCAACGCCCTCGATCGGGCCACGCTGCAAGGCCTGGACGCCGCCTTCGCCGCTGCCGCCGCCGACCCGGACGTGCGCGTGGTGGTACTGACCGGAGCCGGCCCCAAGGCCTTCGTGGCCGGCGCGGACATCGCCGAAATGAACGGACTGAGCCCGGTTCAGGGACGTGACTTCTCCCTGCTGGGCCAGCAATTGATGCGCCGCATCGAGCGCATGCCCAAGCCGGTGATTGCCCGGATCAACGGTTTTGCGCTGGGCGGCGGCCTGGAACTGGCCATGGCCTGCCACCTGCGCATCGCCGCGGAAACCGCCAAGGTGGGCCAGCCGGAGATCAATCTGGGGCTGATTCCCGGCTTCGGTGGCAGCCAGCGCCTGCTGCGCCTGTGCGGCCGCGCCGCCGCGCTGGAACTGTGCCTGCTGGGCAGCCCGATCAACGCCGCGCGCGCCCTGCAGCTGGGCATCGTCAATGAAGTGGTCGGCGTGGAGGCACTGGACGCACGCGTGGACGCGGTGGCGTCGCAATTGGCCACGGCCGCGCCGCTGGCGCTGCGCGGCATTCTTGACGCGATCCACGTCGGCGGCGAATGCGCGCTGGGCGAGGGGCTGGAATACGAGAGCGCGCAGTTCGGTCTGATGTTCGCCACCGAAGACATGCGCGAAGGCACCTCGGCGTTCCTTGCCCGGCGCCCGCCGGTGTTCCAGAACCGCTGAGCCATGCCGCACGCCGATCCCGCCCTGCCCGCGCGCCTGCTGCAGCTGGTGCTCGATGACGACCTCGACGCCGCGCTCGACGCCGGGCTGATGGACTACGTGCCGCAGCCCGGCGACGCCGACCTTCTGGCCGGACATCCCGAACTGCCTGCGCGCCTGCTGCACGCCCAGCAACAACTGCATCGCGCCTGGGCCGCGCGCGAACGCTACCGCCAGCGCACCCAGCGGCTGGCGCGTCGCGCCGCCGAACGTGATGCGCGGCGTGCGCCGCCCGCGCCTACCCCCGCATTGAAACCCGCCCTGCCACCCGCCGCCGCCGCGATCCTGGCGCGCGCCAAAGCCAAGGCCGCCGGAAAAACCGCCTGATGAGTACTGCAAAGAAACCCGCGCCGGCCAAGCCTGCGCCGCGCAGCGCGCGCATGCCCCGCACCGACGTGATCGAGATGTTCACGCGCCTTCGCGAGCTCAATCCGCACCCGAAGACCGAGCTCGAATACAGCTCGCCGTTCGAACTGCTGGTCGCCGTGGCGCTGTCCGCGCAGGCCACCGACGTCGGCGTCAACAAGGCCACGCGCAAACTGTTCCCGGTGGCCAACACGCCGCAGGCGATCCTCGACCTGGGCGAGGACGGCCTGAAGAAATACATCGCCACCATCGGCCTGTACAACGCCAAGGCCAGGAACGTGATTGCCGCCTGCGCGCTGCTGGTACAGCAGCATGGTGGCGAGGTACCGCGCGACCGCGCCGCGCTGGAAGCATTGCCCGGCGTCGGCCGCAAGACCGCCAACGTGGTCCTCAACACGGCGTTCGGTGAACCGGTGATGGCGGTGGACACCCACATTTTCCGCGTGTCCAACCGCACCGGGCTGGCCCCGGGCAAGGACGTCCGGGCGGTGGAGGACCTGCTGGTCAAGGTGATACCGGCCGAGTTCCTGCGCGATGCACACCACTGGCTGATCCTGCACGGCCGCTATGTGTGCAAGGCGCGCAAACCGGACTGCCCGCAGTGCGTGATCCGCGACCTGTGCC
Source organism: Stenotrophomonas sp. (assembly GCF_031995405.1). GTDB lineage: Bacteria > Pseudomonadota > Gammaproteobacteria > Xanthomonadales > Xanthomonadaceae > Stenotrophomonas. The sequence goes on from NZ_DAMAGC010000178.1 coordinate 1,821, forward strand.
GGTTCAAGCAGAAGACCGCCGCCTGAGGCGCAGTCGCGACTGCCACATTCACGCAACCCCGCCGTCATCTGCGTCGGGCATCAATGGCAGGCCCAGACGTGGCCGGGCCCCGGCCGGCCGTCGGTTTGTCCGAAACTGTCATATTTACGCAATCTTCACTAATTAGCCTGCGCAGCATCTTCCCACCTGCCTGCAAGGCTCTCCATGAAACTGCATCGCCAACTCCTGACTGCGGCCGTTGCGGCTGCGCTGTTCGTCCCGGCCGCACACGCCGAAGTGGCCATCGACGTGATCGGCGGCTCGGAGATCACCTTCGAAGGCCTGGTCCAGGCCGATGGCAACTGGTTCGACAACGACCTGACCGACCTCAACGGCGGCGACGCCGGCAACGGCAAGAACAGCGAATTCGAACTGCGCCGCGCCGAGCTGGTGCTCAAGGGCAAGGGCCCGGGCAACATCGAGTGGGTGGTGGGCTATGACGCCAAGGCAGACAAGTTCCTGGACACCAACCTGAAGTACAAGCTGGCCGGCAACGCCAACCACTTCGTGCAGTTCGGCCAGTTCAAGCAGCCCAACAGCCTGGAAGAACTGTCCAGCACCAAGAACAACGACTTCATCTCCAAGGCTGCGGTCACCAACACCTACGCGGTGGCCCGTCGCCTCGGTGGCGCCTACAGCATCGGCGACAACAACTGGTCGGTCACCGCCAGCGCCTTCGGTCGCGAACTGACCCGCAACCTGGCCCATGGCAGCGGCTACGGTGCGCGTGGTACCTGGGCGCCGATCAACGACAAGGGCCAGGTGCTGCATTTCGGCCTGAGCTACGTCGACTACGACACCGACGCGGACACCCTGCGCGTGCGCGCCCGTCCCAACGCCGACCTGGCCACCGCGCGCCTGGTCGACAGCGGCAACCTGGTCGACACCGACCGTGTCAGCACGATCGGCGCCGAAGCGATGTACATCGGTGGCCCGTTCAAGGCCCAGGCCGAGTATTACAACAGCAAGGCCAAGCGCTACTCGCACGACAACTACACCAGCGACGGCTACTACGTCAGCGGCCTGTGGAACATCAGTGGCGAGACCTGGGGCTACAAGAGCGGCGTGCCGACCACCGGCCTGCCGGACGAACCGGGCCGTGGCATGTGGCAGCTGGGCGCACGTTACGACCACATGGACCTCAATGACGGCAACCTGGCCGCCAACCCGGTCGCCGGTCGCTCGCCGATCGTCGATGGCGTGCTCGGCGGCAAGATGGACATCTGGACCGTCGGCGTGAACTACTACTGGCGCTCCAACACCAAGTTCGCGCTCAACTACGTGATGGTGGACAGCAAGAAGTACAGCTCGGCCACCCGCACCTTCGTCAACGACGACCCGAACATCCTCGAAGCGCGCCTGCAGTTCTTCTGGTAAGCGTCGCGGCACAGGTGTGACAGGAAGGGCGCAGCTTGGGCTGCGCCCTTTTTTTCGTGCCCGTCACCGGTCCGGCACCGCGTGCAGCCACCCATGGGGTGGCTCTACCCGTCCGGCACCGCGCGCAGCCACCCATGGGGTGGCTCTACCCCGCAGGATGCGCGGGTATGCTGGGCGCCCCCTGCCCATGGATGGAACCCGATGCGTATCGCCCTGTCACTGCTGCTGGCCGCCGCTTGCGGCACTGCCCTGCCCGCCCACGCGCAGGACTGCCACGACGCCCAGGCGGCCGCCGAAGAGGCGTACGTGGTGCGGGCGGACAACGTGCTGCCCGATCGCCCCGGCTACACCCGCGACACCGCCGCCAGCGTCTGCCGTCGCTGGCCGGCACGCCCCGAACTGACCCTGCTGGCCACGCCGGTCTGGCGCGACGGTGGCGACCACGACGCCCGCGATGGCGATGTGGAGATACTGGTGATCGATAGCGACAGCCTGGCGTCACGCGCCTGGACGGTGCTGCCCGGTGCGCTGGACAGCGATGCGGTCTTCTTCGACGGCATGCAGCTGGATACCGCGCGTTACCAGCTTGCGCCCGGCGTGCTCGCCTTCGGTCTGCGCGTGCAGCGACGCAATGGTTCCGGCCCCAACCCCTTCAGCGAAGAGCAGCTGCAGTTGCTGGCGATCCAGGCAGGCACGCTGCGCGCACTCGGCGCACCGATGGTGCTGCGTCGTTTCCAGGCCGAATGGGACACCCGCTGCGCCGGTGACTCCACCGAGGTATCGCGCACCGTTGCCGTTGGTCCTGCGGGCAAGCGCGGCTTGGCCGACCTGGTCCTGCGCGAACGCCGAGTCACCACGCACAGCTGGATGGACGGTGACGCGTGTCGCGACCAGGACACGCCGGTTGAGGGCGACCGCTACGTGCTGCGTTATGACGGCCGCCAGTACGCGATCCCGGAGGCGTTGCACTCCTTGTGACGTGCGTCCCATGAGGCATGTCACGAGGCAGTCATATGACAGTCGCTGCACTGTCATCGAATGGTTATGGAATGAGCGCCGGGCGGGACACCCCGCACCGTCATCCATCCCAGGAGCCACCCCGTGATCCACGCCTTCAAGTCGCGCGCCGCCGTTGCCGTCCTCGCCGCGTCGTCCGTGTTCGCCGCCAACGCCGCCGATGTAACCGGCGCGGGCGCCTCGTTCATCTATCCGGTCATGTCCAAGTGGTCGGCCGACTACAGCACCGCGACCGGCAAGAAGGTCAACTACCAGTCGATCGGTTCCGGCGGTGGCATCGCGCAGATCAAGGCGGCCACGGTCGACTTCGGTTCCTCCGACGCCCCGCTCAAGCCCGAAGAATTGTCCGCCGCAGGCCTGGCGCAGTTCCCGTCGGTGATCGGCGGCGTGGTGCCGGTGATCAACGTGGCCGGCATCGCCCCGGGCGCGCTGAAGCTGGACGGCCCCATCCTGGCCAACATCTTCCTGGGCAAGGTCAAGACCTGGAACGACCCGGCCATCGCCGCGCTGAACCCGGGCGTGAAACTGTCCGACGGCAAGATCACCGTCGTGCACCGCTCGGACGGTTCGGGCACCACCTTCAACTTCGTCAACTACCTCTCCAAGGTCAACCCGGAGTGGAAAACCAAGGTCGGCGAAGGCACCTCGGTACAGTGGCCGGTGGGCATCGGTGGCAAGGGCAATGAAGGCGTGGCCGCCTACGTGAAGCAGATCAAGGGCGGCATCGGCTACGTCGAACTGTCCTATGCGCTGCAGAACAAGATGTCCTACGCGGCGATGAAGAACGCCTCGGGCAAGGTCGTGCTGCCGAGCGATACCTCCTTCGCCGCTGCAGCAGCCAGCGCCGACTGGGCCAGCGCGAAGGACTTCTACCTGGTGATGACCAACGCCCCGGGCGCCGATGCGTGGCCGATCACTGCCACCAACTTCATCCTGGTGCGCAAGCAGCCCAAGAACGTGGCCAACGCCAAGGCCACCCAGGAATTCTTCCGCTGGATCTACAAGAACGGCGATGCGCAGGCCAAGCAGCTGGACTACGTGCCGCTGCCGGACACCCTGGTCAAGCAGATCGAGACCTACTGGTCGCAGAATCTGAAGTACTGATCCGGCGTCACCAACAACGGAGCAATGGCGGCGGCAGGACCTCTCTCCCCTGCCGCCGCCGGGCGCGGATCGCAAGATCCGCGCCTTTTCTTTTTGTGGTTCTTTTCTTTTAAAAGCGGAAAGCGCAGAGCAGAGCCAAGCAGAGCAGAGCAGAGCAGAGCAGAGCTGAAAGCGTCGTGCTGTGTTGGCTCCGAAGGCTGGGCGGGTGGGGGTGGGTAGCCGGGGCACGCTGCAAGTACGTCCATGTAAGCTCCACCATCGCATCCATGCGATGGAGGGCCCCGGCTACCCACCCCCACCCGCCCCCGACAGTTTTCCGGACCTCACAGGGGAGCAGACGCGCTGCCTCATGCAAGGCACGTGGTTGGGAATGCGACCGCTCCAACGTCAGAGACCGTGTGGTTGTTGGTAGTAGGTGTTGGTAGTGGTGGTTGTTGGTAGTAGTTGTTGGCTGTGGATGTTGCCTGTGGATGTTGCCTGTGGCTGTTGGCTGTGGATGTTGCCTGTGGCTGTTGGCTGTGGATGTTGCCTGTGGATGTTGCCTGTGGCTGTTGGCTGTGGCTGTTGCCTGTGGCTGTTGGCTGTGGCTGTTGGCTGTGGCTGTTGGCTGTGGCTGTTGGCTGTGGCTGTTGGTTGCACCCCTGGCCACCGGCCTACTGTCTGGGGCGGGGGTGTGTGGGTTCGCGGGACCGTCGTACGCCATGGATGGC
>NZ_DAMAGC010000179.1:0-5926 GCF_031995405.1 Stenotrophomonas sp.
CACCGCCACGACCGCCGGGGCTGTCGTTGCGCGGGCTGTTGCCGGCGGTCGTGGCGGTGCCGGTGGCAGCGCCGCTGCCAAGCAGTGCGGCGGGCATCACGGCGTGCCTCCGGTCTCGGTGTCGGTATCTTCGCGCTGGGCCTGGCGGCTCCGGCGTGCGCCGATGTCGTCCATGTCGCGCTGGTCGCGGCGGTCGGTGACCACCTTTTCCTGCGCGCGGTAGCTGGCCGCCAGTTGTTCCAGCACGGCCTTGTCGCGGCTGGCCAGGATCAGGCGGGCGCGCTCGGCTTCCACCTTCTCGCGGTTGCTGTCCACGGTCTGGCTCTGTTGGGCCACTGCGCTGTCCAGGCGGTCCAGGAACGCCCGCCGGTTGAGCAGCTGTGCCGGGCTGGTCGCGGCCATCTGCGCGTTGGCGTATTCCTCGGCGTACCGGCGCAGCTCGTCCAGCCGCGACAGATGGGTGTCCAGCGTGCGCTGGCGCTCGGCCAGGTCGCGTGCCACTTCGTCTTCGTGGTCCTGGGCCCGCTTGAGCAGGGGATCGATGCGCTTGGACTGGATCATGGGTTATGCCTCTGGTTCCACCAGGCGCTTGAGCGCGGCCTGGCTGTGCGGCAGGTCGGCGGCCTTGGCGACGTCCTGGCTGAGGAATTCGACGATGTCCGACCAGCGCTCCAACGCTTCGTCGGTGGCCGGGTCATTGCCGCGCTGGTAGGCGCCGATCGCGATCAGGTCGCGGTTGGACGAGTAGGCCGATACCAACCGCTTCAGCTTGCGGATGCGCAGGCGCCACGGTTCGTCGGCGATTTCGGTGACCACGCGGCTGACCGAGGATTCCACGTCGATGGCCGGATACAGGCCGCTGTCGGCAACCCGGCGCGAGAGCAGGATGTGGCCGTCGAGGATGGCGCGCGCCGCATCGGCGATCGGATCCTGCGGATCGTCGCCTTCGGTCAGCACGGTGTAGAAGGCGGTGATCGAGCCGCGGCCTTTGGCGCCGTTGCCGGCGCGTTCAACCAGGGCCGGCAGCTTGGCGAACACCGACGGCGGGTAGCCGCGGGTGGTCGGCGGCTCGCCGACCGACAGGCCGATCTCACGCTGGGCCTGGGCGAAGCGGGTCAGCGAATCCATCAGCAGCAGCACGTTCAGGCCCTGGTCGCGGAACCACTCGGCAATGGCCGTGGCGCGGTAGGCGCCATGCAGGCGCGCCAGCGGTGGGCGATCGGCCGGGCTGGCCACCACCACCGCGCGGCGCAGGCCTTCCTCGCCAAGCGTGCTTTCGACGAAGTCGCGGACTTCGCGGCCACGTTCGCCGATCAGCCCGACCACGATCACGTCGGCAGCGGTATAGCGGGTCATCATGCCCAGCAGCGTCGATTTACCCACGCCGGAGCCGGCGAACAGGCCCACGCGCTGGCCGCGCCCGATCGGCAGCAGCGCGTTGATCGCGCGCACGCCCACATCCAGCGGCTGGGTGATCGGCTCGCGCGCAAGCGGGTTGATCGACACGCCGGCCATGCCGACCGTGCCTTCGGCGCGGATCGGGCCCTTGCCATCCAGCGGCACGCCGTCGCTGTCGATGACCCGGCCCAGCAGGCCTTCACCGACTTCGACGCCGCCACGGCCCAGTGCCGGCACCACGCGGGCGTTGGGTAGCAGGCCATGCAGTTCGGCGCTGGGCATCAGGTAGGTGCGTTCGCCGGCAAAGCCGACCACTTCGGCATCGACCCAGCCGCCATCGGCCACTTCGACCTTGCAGCTGGCGCCCAGCGGCGATTCGCAACCGACCGCTTCCAGCGTCAGGCCGACCGCGCGGCGCAGCACGCCTTCGCGGATCAGGCCGCGGCCGTGGTTGCCATCGGGCTTGATGCTGTCCAGGCGCGCGGCCAGGCGAAGGTTGCGCGCGGCGGCCCACTCGGCGGCGGGGGCGGGCAGGGGTTCGGTGTTCATGTGCTGGCTCCGGATTTGCGCAGCACCGCATCGAGCGCGCCACGCAGGCGCGCTTCGAGGGTGCCATCGAGACGCACGGCCTCGGCATGCACGCGCAGGTCGCCACGGCTGAGGCTGAGGTCGGCGGTCAGGCGTTGGGTCGGCGACAGCTGCAGCAGCGGGGCGAGTGCGGCGATGTCGTCCGGGTGCAGGCGCACCTCGACCTCGCGGTTGGCACCGCCCACCGCATCCACCGCTTCATTGACCAGCTGCGCCAGCAGGGCCGGATCGGCCTCGTAGGCGCGGCCGACCAGGGTGCCGGCGATGCGCACGGCCAGCTCGCCAAGCGCGGCCACCACTTCGTTCTCCAACCGCACCAGCGGCCGGCTGAAGTTGTCCAGGATGCCTTCGATCTGCGCGATCAGGCGGCGCACTTCGGCCTGGCCCTGGGCCAGGCCATCGGCATGGCCCTGCTCGAAGCCGTCTTTCTCGGCGCTGTCCTGGATCGCCTGGATTTCTTCCAGGGTCGGCAGCTGCAGCAACGGTTCGGGTTCGTGCTCCGGATCGGGCTCGGTGAGTTCGAACTGCTCGACCTGCGGCGGTTCGGGCACCGCCAGCAGGTCCGGGGCAAGCCAGCGCACGGCGTTGTTCACAGCATCGCCTCCGCGTTGCCGCCGATGGTGACCGTGCCTTCATCGGCCATGCGCTTGACGATGGCCAGGATCTCGCGCTGCGCCACTTCCACATCCGACAGGCGCACCGGGCCGCGTGCCTCCATGTCTTCGAGCAGGATTTCGGCGGCACGCTGGGACATGTTGCGGGTGATCTTGTCGCGCACCTTGATGTCCGCGCCACGCAGGGCCAGGCCCAGGCGCTCGCCGCTGACTTCGCGCAGCACCAACTGCAGTTCGCGATCGTCCAGGTCGACCAGGTCGTCGAACACGAACATCAGGTCCTGGATGCGTCCGCTGAGCGGGGCATCGATGCGTGCGATCTCGCCCAGGATCGCCTGGTCCTGGCCGCTGTCCATGAAGTTCAGGATGTTGGCCGCGCACTGCACGCCGCCGATGTTGGACGACTTCAGGTTCTGGTTGCCGGCGAACTGGCGCTCCATGATTTCGTTCAACTCATTCAACGCGTTCGGCGGGATGCCGTCCAGCGTGGCGATGCGCAGCAGCACGTCCACGCGGGTGCGCTCGGGCAGCAGCTTGAGCGCATCGGCGGCCTGGTCGGTTTCCAGGTGGGCCATGACGATGGCGATGATCTGCGGATGCTCGTTGCGGACCAGGTCGGCCACCGCACGCGGGTCCATCCACTTCAGCGCGTCCAGGCCGGTGGTATTGCGCCCGAGCAGGATGCGGTCGATCAGGTTGCCGGCCTTCTCGCTGCCCAGGGCCTGGATCAGCATGTTGCGGATGTAGTCGTCCGAGCCCACGCCCAGCGAGGTCTTGGAGCCCAGTTCACTGCTGAACTGGTCCATCACGCCTTCGACCTGGGCACGGGTGATGTCGGTCATGGTGGCCATGGCGATGCCGATCTTCTGCACTTCCTTGGGTTCCATGTGGCGCAGCACTTCGGCGGCATCCAGTTCACCCAGGGACAGCAGCAGGACGGCGGCGCGCTGAACGCCGGTCAGCGGCGCGGTGGCGGCGTCAGTCATTGGCCACCCAGCCCTTGACCACCTGGGCCACGCGCTTGGAATCGGTCTTTACGGCTTCACGCGCCATGCGCAGTCGTTCCTCGTAGGAGTCCACCGGCAACGCCAGGGTTTCATGTCCGGCCGCGCTCAGGCGTTCGCTGCCCAGCGCGGGCAAGCCCTCGCCGTCATCGACCAGCTGCACGTCGGCGCTATGCGGTTCCAGGGTCTCGTCGTCGGCCTTCCTGGACTGGCCGGTGATCGAGCGCAGCGCCGGGCGCAGCACACCGAACACCAGCGCCAGCACCACGATCGCGCCGAGCAGCAGCCTCAGGCCATCCTGCACCTGCGGCAGTTCCCACCACTTCGGGCCTTCGACCGGGGTCACTTCGCGCACGAACGGAGCGTTCATCACCGACACGGTGTCGCCACGTTCGGCATCGAAGCCGACCGCCTGCTTCACCAGCGCTTCCACGCGGGTAAGTTCGGCCGCCGACAGGGCCTGGTCGGCCATCTTGCCGTTGGCACCGGCGCGCGGCACGTTGTCCACCAGCACGGCCACCGAGACACGCTTGATGCGGCCGGCCGGCTGGCGGGTGTGCTGCAGGGTGCGGTCGAGTTCGTAGTTGCGGGTGGCGTTCTTGGAGGTCTCGGTCGGTGCGGCCGCGGTGGTCGGCGCGGCGGCGGGGCCGGGCGGGGTATTGCTGGCCGCACCGGGCACGCCCTGCGGGCCGGGGGTGCTGCTGCTGTTCTCGCTCATCTGCTCGCTGCGCAGCTTCTGCGGCTCGCCGTTGTAAAGCTCACGGGCTTCTTCGATCACCGAGAAGTCCATGTCCACGCTGACTTCCGGATTGACCCGGCCAGGGCCGGTCATCGGTTCGAGCAGTTCACGGATGCGCTGGTTGAACGAGGTTTCCTGGCGGCGCACCTGGTCGAACTGCGCGGCATTCAACGCCGCTTCGCTGTTCGGGTCGGACACGCTGAGCATGCGCCCGCTCTGGTCCACCACGGTCACGCGTTCGGGGGTGAGGTCGGGGATGCTGGCCGCCACCATATGCACGATCGCATCGATCTGGCCGCGTTCGAGCTGCTGGCCGCCGCGCAGTTCCAGCACCACCGAGGCGCTGGCCACATCACGCTGGCGGGTAAAGGCACTGGGCTTGGGAATGGCCAGGTGCACGCGCGAATCACGCACCGGGCGCAGGGTGTTGATGGTGCGCGACAGTTCGGTTTCCAGCGAATGCTGGTACCGCGCGTTTTCCATGAACTGGCTGACGCCGAAGCCGGGATCGCGCTCCATCAGTTCGAAGCCGAGCCGGCCGCTGTCGGTCAGGCCGGAACCGGCCAGCTTGAGGCGCGCATCGTGCAGGTTCTTTTCCGGCACGGTGATACCACCGGTGGCCGGATCCAGTTCGAACGGGATCTGCGCGGTGCGCAGCAGGTCGGTGGCCTCGGCGGTGGCCTTCTGGTCCAGGCCGGTATAGAGCGGCACCATGCCCGGTTTCTGTGACCAGAAGAACACGAACAGGCCTGCCGCCACGGCCACGGCGATCATCGCCATCAGTCCGAGCCGACGGGTGATCTGCAGGCTTTGCAGCCGGTCGAACCACTGGCCCGCCTTTTCGGCGTTCAGGGATTCCTTGGAGAGCGACAGGGCCATGCGTTTCTATCCTTACAGCGGCATGTTCATCACGTCCTGGTAAGCCTGGACGAGACGGTTACGGACTTCCACGGTGGCGCGGAAGGCGATCTGGGACTGCTGCGAGGCGACCATGACCTTGGCCAGGTCCGCACCGGGTTCACCCAGTTCGAAGGCCTTGGCGAGGGCGCCGGATTTCTGTTGCGCTTCGTTGACGCCGGCGATGGCGCCACGCAGGGTTTCGGTGAAGCTCGGGCCCTGGACTTCCTGCGGCGACACCAGGCCCTGGATGGCATTGCTTTTCGGGGCCTCCGTCAGCGGACTGACGGCGGACTGCCCCATCTGGGTCTGGAGGGTGCGGATCTGGGAAAGGACGGAGGTGACGGAGTGCGACATCTGGAACGTTCCGAAGCTGGGATGGGGTTTCGAGTGAATACGTTGCAAGTGGCGTGCCGAAACGGCTGCACGGTTCAGTTTTGTTGGTGTGGCGGGCGATGCGGTGGGTGCGGCGGGTTGCGGCGTGGCGCGCGGGTGCTGCGGCAACCTGACGCGGTGTCTGGTCAGCTTGCTGGCGTCGGAAAACTGGCGGCGCCGAATGGCTGGCGGGGTGTTGCGGGGGTTCGTTTATTTCTCCGTTCGGGGCGGGCCGCGAGCGTTGGGGCCCCGTAGCGGCCGGTAGGCCCCTGGTGCAAATGTCCCCCGGCCGCAAGCGGCCTCCTCCTTGA
>NZ_DAMAGC010000180.1:0-5850 GCF_031995405.1 Stenotrophomonas sp.
CGGAGAATGCACTCACCTGCGATGCCGAGCATGGCTCGGCTCTACCTGATCGCGGAGAATGCACTCACCTGCGATGCCGAGCATGGCTCGGCTCTACCTGATCGCGGGGAATACATTCACCTGCGGTGCCGAGCATGGCTCGGCCCTACATGACCGCGGGGAATGCACTCACCTGGCCCGGCACGGACGCTTCCCGAGCGATCCCCGAGCTTGCCTGCGACCGCATCGAAGCATGGACCGTTGATGCGTAGGCCCAGTAGACAGGCCCCTGCCGATCCTTTACATGCCATGCGACGCCATTGTCGGGCGCGGGCACTACAGCGGCGGTCGATCGGGATGCGACCCTACCGCAGCTCCAGAAACAAAAACGGCGCCCCATGGGCGCCGTTTCGTGTTCAACCTGACAACCGCAAGCCGACCAGGGGGCCGGTGCTGCCGGTGCCACCGCAGCGCCCTTGCCCTTCATCATCGCATCGCGAGCCGCCTTGAACGGGTTGCCCTCATACCAGTTGGGCCAACGATCGCCGCCGGCCAGCTCCTTGCCCACGCCGTACAGCAACTGCAGGTCTTCCACCGTGCCATCCAGCTTCCAGGTGGCCGGATCGAACTCATCCTTCGGCCCGTGGTAGCGGTCGCGACCGTACGCCTCGGCCGCCTTGCGGCCGGCCTCGATGCCGCCGTCGCGCAGGTCTTCGCCGCCATCGGCATACAACGCCGGCACGCCGGCCTTGGCGAAGTTGAAATGGTCCGAACGGAAGTAGAAGCCGCTCTGCACCGAGGTCTCGCCATGCAGCGTGCGGCCCTGGTTGGCGGCCAGCGGCTTGAGGATGTCTTCCAGTTCCGAGCTGCCGAAACCGGTCACGGTCAGGTCCTTGGCACGGCCGGCCACCGACATCGCATCGATGTTGATCACCCCGGCAATCTTGTCCAGCGGGAAGGTCGGGTGACTGACGTAGTACTTGGAACCGAGCAGGCCCGATTCTTCCAGCGTCACCGCCAGGAACACCACCGAACGCTCCGGCGGCGGCTGCTGGTGCACCATCGCATCGGCCACTTCCAGGATCCCGGCCACGCCGGTGGCGTTATCCACCGCACCGTTGTAGATGTTGTCGCCCTGCTCACCCTCGTGCTTGCCCAGGTGGTCCCAGTGCGCCATGTACAGCACGGCCTCGTCGGCGCGCTTGCTGCCCGGCAGAACGCCGACCACGTTGCGCGAAGTCTTCTCGGCGATCGTGCTCTTCAGGTCGAAGGACACCTTGGCCTTCAGCGAGACCGGCTTGAAGCCGCGCTTGCTGGCGTCCTTGTAGGCCTTGTCCAGGTCCAGCCCGGCATCGGCGAACAGCTGGCGCGCCGCCTCGGCGCTCAGCCAGCCCTGCGCCGGAATGCGCGCCTCCGGATCGTCCTTGGCCGGCAGGTCGTACTGCGGGCCGGCCCACGAATTCTTGACCACGTCCCAGCCATACGACGCACCGGCAGTGTCGTGCACGATCAGCGCCGCAGCGGCGCCCTTGCGGGCCGCTTCCTCGAACTTGTAGGTCCAGCGCCCGTAATAGGTCATGCGCTTGCCGTCGAACAACTTGGCATCATTGACGTGGAAGCCGGGATCGTTGACGAACATCACGACCGTCTTGCCTTTCCAGTCCTGGCCGGCGTAGTCGTTCCACTTCTGCTCCGGCGCATCCACGCCGTAGCCGACGAACACCAGCTCGCTGCCGTCGACCTTCACCTCCGGCTGGCCACTGCGGGTGCCGATCACCATGTCGGTGCCGAACTTCAGGTCGCGGGTCTTGCCGGCCTGGTCGAGCTTGAGCACGGTGGATTCGTCGGCCGTGGTTTCGGTCATCGCCACGTCCTGGAACCAGCTGTCGCCGTTGCCCGGCTGCAGGCCGATGCGCTGCATCTGGTCGCGGATGTAGTTGACGGTCAACTCCTCACCCTTGCTGCCCGGTGCGCGACCTTCGAAGTCGTCCGAGGCCAGCGTCTTGACCAGCTCGCTGAAGTCGGCGGCGGTGATGTCCGGAGAGAACGCATGGCCGACGGCGGCAGGTGCCTGCGTGGCGGTGGGGGGGGCGGTGTCGCTGGGTGCGGTGGCTTCGCCCTTGCACGCGGTCAGCGCGGCGGTGGCGGCAAGGCACAACAGAAGTTTGCGGGGCATCATCGATTCCTGGATCCAGTGGGCCGGTGCATTCAACGCACCGGGAGAGGGTATCAATCCTGCGGCGCGGCGTCGGTGTCGAACGGGATGGCCTGCGCACCGCTGACCGCGCCGATGTGCGCGCTGCGATGCACATACAGGGTGACCTCGCGCTCGAACTGCAGGCTGCCGTCGACGCTGGCCTTCGGCCCGATGATCACGCGCGGCTTGCGCCCGCTGGTGAGGGACAGGTTGAAGCTGGGCTTCTTGACCCGGATGCCGCCCTCCACCTGCGAACCGACGCCGACGGTGATATCGCCGTTGACGGTTTCGATGTTGCCGCGCAGGCGCGTCTCGACCAGCCCGATGCCGCCATTGACGGTTTCCATGTTGCCGTCGATCTGGCTGCCACGATCGATGAAGATGCTGCCGTTGACGGTTTCGACGTTGCCCGCGGCGACCACGTCGCGACCGATCCGAACGTTGCCGTTCACCGTGGAGACGCCCGTGGTCTGGGCGCGGTCATTGACCTGGATGCTGCCGTTGACGGTCTGGATCTCGCGGGTGACCACGCCTTCTTCGACGGTGATGCCGCCGTTGACCGTTTCCAGATCGCCGTAGGACTGGCCACTGCTGGCGCGGATGCTGCCGTTGACCTTGCTGATGTCATCGCTGGCGAAGGCGGGCGCGCAGGGCAGCGCCAGGGCCAACAGCAGCGAGAGCGGAATATGTTTCATGATGACCTCGTGTCCGGGTGCGGCTGGCAGGCCGCCTATGGGGATGTCACCATGCATCGCTACAATCCGCATCTGCCTGAAGTCACTGGAAAGCCCTTGCGCCACAACGCTTCTTCCTCACGCTGGAATAACAATCCGTCGCCTGCACACCGGGGCGCCACCGCCTTGCGTGGGCTCGCGCGTGGCCTGTTGCTGGCGCTGGCGATGCTGGCGCTGGGCCCGGTGGCGGCACAGACCTCCAAGGAAGCCGAGCGCAAGCTGCAGAAGCTGCGCAGCGAACTGAAAGGCGTGGCGCAGGAACGGCGTGCGTTGGAGGGGCAGCGCGGCCAGGCGTCCCGCCAGCTGCGCGAGGCCGATGAGAAGGTCGCCCGAACCGGCCGCGTGCTGGCCCAGACCGAGACCGCGTTGCAGCGTGAAACCCGCGCCATGGAGGAACTGCAGCGCAAGCGCAGCGACCTGCAGGCGGGGATGGACAAGCAGCGCGAGGAACTGGCCTCGCTGCTGCGCTCGGCCTACCGGATCGGCAACAACGCCCCGTTGAAACTGCTGCTGTCGCAGGACCGCGTGGCCGACGCCAACCGCAGCCTGGCCTACCACCGCTATCTGCAGCGCGAGCGCGCCCGCCGCATCCAGCGCATCACCCACGACCTGGCCGAACTGCAGGCCGTCGAGGCGCAGATCGTCGAGCGCCGCCAGGCACTGGAGGGCACCCGCCAGCAGCAGAAGCAGCAGGTGGTGACCCTGGCCGATGACCGGCGCACGCGCGCGGCCACGGTGGCCAGCCTGGACGAACGCTACAAGGACCGCAGCGAGCGCGAGAAGGCCTTGGGCCAGGACGCCAAGGCGCTGGAATCGCTGCTGGCCAACCTGCGCGCCGCCGCCGCGCGTGCCGAAGCCGAGCGCCGCGCCGCCGCCCGCCGCGCGGCGGCGGAGAAGGCCGCCGCCGACAAGGCCGAGAAAGCGGCCGCCGCCAACGGCACCCGTCCGCCGCCGCGCCCGGGCAAGACCCCGCCGGCCGTGGCCTCCGCCCCGCCGCCCAAGGTGGGCGGGCTGGGCTGGCCGCTGTCGGGCAACCTGCTGGCGCGCTACGGCGGCAAGTTGCCCGATGGCCGCACCAGCAGCGGCGTGCTGATCGGCGCCGCCGCCGGCAGCACGATCACGGCCGTGGCCGATGGCACGGTGGTGTTCTCCGACTGGATGACCGGCTACGGCATGATCCTGATCGTCGACCACGGCAACGGCTACATGAGCCTGTACGCCCACAACGACACCCTGCTGCGCGATGCCGGCGCCACGGTGAAGAAGGGCGACCCGGTAGCCAAGGTCGGCAACTCCGGTGGACAGGGGGTGACGGCGCTGTATTTCGAACTGCGTCGCAACGGTCAGCCGGTCGATCCGGGCAGCTGGCTGCAGCGTCGCTGACAGCCAGCCCAACAGCGCGCGACGCGTGCGCACCGGGTTCAACGGGAATTTATCGTCGCTTCGCGCATAATCGGGCGACGCACCCAGTGCGTGTTTTCCGTCCCCCGCCGATCTGGAGTGCTTCATGCGCGTAGCCCGTTCCGCCACCTTGCTGCTGGCCCTGTTGCCCGCCGTGTCCTGGGCGCAGCAGACCAGCGAGGCCGCCAGCAGCGCCAGCGATGCCGCCAGCAGCGAAGAGGCGGTGACATCGAAAGTGCCGCTGGAGGAAATCCGGCGTTACGTGGCGGTCTACAACGCAGTGCGCGCCGCCTACGTGGACCCGGTGGATGACAAGAAGCTGATGCAATCGGCCATCCGTGGCCTGTTGCTCGACCTGGATCCGCACAGCACCTATTTCGACAAGGAAGACGCCGAGGCCTTCGACGAACAGGCCACCGGTGCCTACGACGGCATCGGCGTGGAGCTGCAGCAGCAGCCGGACAACAGCAGCCTCAAAGTAATCTCGCCGATCGACGACACCCCGGCCACCCGCGCCGGGATCCGCGCCGGCGACCTGATCATCGCCATCGACGGCAAGCCGATCAGTGCCATCCAGGCCACCGAGCCGCTGCGCGGCAAGGCGGGCAGCAAGGTGGTGCTGACGCTGGTGCGCGAAGGCAGGGCCAAGCCGTTCGACGTTACCGTCACCCGCCAGACCATCCGCGTGACCAGCGTGCGCAGCCGCATGCTGGAGCCGGGCTATGGGTACATCCGCCTGAGCACCTTCCAGGCCGACACCGGCGCCGATTTCCAGAAGCAGGTCGGCCAGCTGCAGCAGCAGGCCGGCGGCAAGCTCAAGGGCCTCGTACTGGACCTGCGCAGCAACCCGGGCGGCCTGCTCACCGCGGCGGTGCAGGTGGCCGATGATCTGCTCGACAAGGGCAATATCGTCAGCACCCGTGGCCGTATCTCGATCAGCGATGCGCGCTTCGATGCCACCCCGGGCGATCTGCTCAAGGGCGCACCGGTGGTGGTGCTGGCCGACGCCGGTTCGGCCAGCGCGTCCGAAGTGCTGGCCGGCGCGCTGCGCGACAACGGCCGTGCGCGCGTGGTCGGCAGCCGCACCTTCGGCAAGGGGTCGGTGCAGACCGTGCTGCCGCTGGACAATGGCGACTCGGTCAAGCTCACCACCGCGCGGTACTTCACTCCGAGCGGCAAATCCATCCAGGCCACCGGTATCGTGCCCGACGTGCTGCTGCAGCCGGAACGGCAGCCGGGCGATGATGCGCTGCCGGCCAGCCTGACCGACTACAGCGAAGCCACCCTGCCGGGCCACCTGCGCGGCGACGAGGAAGGCGGCGACGGCTACAAGGCCGGCGACGTATTGCCAGGCGACGGCCCGATCAACGACGCGCTGGCGGAGTTGAAGCAGCCGGGTTCGGTGCTGGCCAAGCAGAGGGCAGAGGCCGCCAAGGTAGCCGCGCAGAAGAAGCCGGACGATAAAAAGCCGGAAGCAAAGCCGGAAGCGAAGCCGGAAGCGAAGCCGTTGGATCCGCCGATCAAACCCTGATCGGTAGT
>NZ_DAMAGC010000181.1:0-5723 GCF_031995405.1 Stenotrophomonas sp.
GGCTCGGCTCTACCCCGCCCCGCCTCACCCCACCCCACCGGTAGAGCCGAGCCATGCTCGGCTGATCGCCCACCGCAACGCCCCATCCGCGTGTAGAGCCGAGCCATGCTCGGCTGATCGCCAGACGACATCACACCGATTTCCGACAGCAGATCAGGCACCACGCCGATCAACGCGCGGCTGCCAGACAGGCAACGTGTGGCGATGGTCAGCCCGCGACTGCAGATTGGACGTCACTCCCAAATCGCCCAGGTCTATGCGATCACCACCGTGACGCGGGGTAGAACGCGTCTTTTCGCGGTGCCCGAAAACGCCGCGGTCATCATCGATGCTCTTCGATTTGTCGAAGGCGCGAAACGTACCTGTTCACTGGCGTGGGTGGTGATGCCGGACCATGTGCACTGGATGTTCCAGTTACGCAGCGGGACGCTTGCCGCTTGTATGCAGATGTTCAAATCCCGCAGCGGCCGTCTGCTGAACCAACGGCTCGGACGCGGGGCGCCGCTGTGGCAGCCGGGGTATTTCGACCACGCGGTGCGGTGCGATGAATCCCTCCGCCGGCAGGCGGTCTACATCGCTGCCAATCCGGTTCGAGCGGGGCTGGCGGACACATTGGGGAAATACCCCCATGCATGGTGCCGTTGGCCATTGGAAGAATGACCTCGACAAGCAGCCGAGCATGGCTCGGCTCTACCATTCGTCGCGACGCGCCACCGCCCTTTGCCGGGGTAGAGCCGAGCCATGCTCGGCTGCACCACCATTCGTCGCGACGCGCCACCGCCCTTTCCCGGGGTAGAGCCGAGCCATGCTCGGCTGCACCATCATTCGTCGCGACGCGCCACCGCCCTTATCCGGGTAGAGCCGAGCCATGCTCGGCTGCCCCACACCCGGCCGGTTCTACCAGCGCGGTGCTTTGGTCAGCGGCGGGGCCTGGTGCTGGCGGTCATAGGCGCGCAGCTCGTCACGGATATGCGCGACGCGCTGGCGACCGAGCGTGGCGCGGCTGTCGTCCAGCACCACGCCGTCGAGCAGTTCGCCCATACGCTGCACGGTCGGCAGCATCTTTTCCCACGCGTCCAGCGCGGTCAGCGGCGCCGGCAGGGTCAGGAAGAAGGCGATGGCCGGGGTTTCCATTTCGCGGATGTTGGCCATGTCGAAGCTGCCCGGCTTCATGATGCTGGCCATGGAGAAGATCGGGCCGCGTTCGGGATGGCCTTCGACCAGGCGGTGGAACACGTTCATGTGGCCAAACACCAGGCCGGTTTTTTCCGCCGCCACCACGATGTCCTCGCCGCGCAGCTGTTCGCCGGCGCGGGCGGCGACAAACAACGACACGATCTTGTCGAAATCCTGGTTGGCGCGCTTGCCCAGGTCACTGGCCGCGGCGCCATCGACGTCAGGCAGGCCCAGCTCGGGCTGGGTCACGCCGTCTTCGCCGACCACGCCGGCGGTACCGGATTCGGGGTTCTCGCCGTCGCCCAGGCTGGGCTCGCGGCGCTGGCCGGTGCTGCCCTCGGGCGCATCGACGCGACGGCCCTGGGATTTTTTCTTGGGTCGGCCAAACAGGAAGATCGCAGCGATCAACAGCAGGCCGGCGGCCAGGATGCCGATGCGGAGCAGTGCCATGTCGGACATTCGGGGGGTCTCCGGCTAAATACGTTCAGATAAGCATGGCACGTCAGGCGGCGCCCGCCAATCGTGCGGCTTCTTCAAGGTCCACGCTGACCAGGCGGCTGACGCCCGGTTCGCGCATGGTCACGCCCGACAACTGGTGCGCCGCTTCCATCGTGGCCTTGTTGTGGCTGACAAACAGGAACTGCACTTTCTCACTCATCTCCTTGACCATATTGGCCAGTCGGCCGACGTTGGCTTCGTCCAGCGGCGCGTCGACTTCGTCCAGCAGGCAGAACGGCGCCGGGTTGAGCTGGAAGATCGCAAACACCAGCGCCACCGCGGTCATCGCCTTTTCGCCACCGGACAGCAACGAGATGCTCGACACGCGCTTGCCCGGCGGGCGCGCCATGATCGCTACACCCGTGTCGAGAAGGTCTTCACCGGTCAGTTCCAGATAGGCATGGCCGCCGCCGAACAGGCGCGGATACAGCTGCTGGACGCCGGCATTGACGCGGTCGAAGGTGTCCTTGAAGCGGCCCCGGGTTTCGCGGTCGATCTTGCGGATGGCATCTTCCAGCGTTTCCAGCGCGGTGGTCAGGTCGGTGTTCTGCGCATCCAGGTAGTCCGAGCGCTGCGCGGCTTCGCCGTACTCCTGGATCGCGGCCAGGTTGACCGGCTCGAGCCGGCGCATGCGCCCGTCGATCTGGTGCACGGCCTGCTCCCACTCGGTGATGCGGGCGTCGTCGGGCAGGCTGTTGATCACGTCCTGCAGCACGAAACCGGCCTTTTCCACCGATGCGGTGAGCTGGTCGGCACTGAGCACCAGCGCCTGCTGGTCGAGCTTGCGCTGGGAAATGCGCTCGCGCTGGGCCAGCGCCTGCTCGTCGCGCTGGTGGCGGGTCTGTTCGAACGTACGCAGCTCGGCATCGATGCCGTCGAGCAAGGTACGCGCCTCCGCCAGCACGCGGTCGGCACGCACGCGTTCGCCGAGCGCGTTCTGGTGTTCGGCTTCCAGCGCCTGCACCGGTGAATCGCCGTCATCCAGCTGCGAATGCAGCTCACCCAGGCGCGAATCGAGCTGCCCGCGCTGGGTGCTCATGCGCTCCAGCGCCTGGCTCAACGCACTCACCTGGGTGCGCTGGGATTCCAGCGTCAGCGCAAGCGAGTGCGCACTGTCGCGCACGTTGCGGGCCGCATCACGGGCCTGGTCGCGCGCGTCGGTGAACTGGCGGCGCTCGGCCTCCAGCGCGTGCCGCACCGATTCCAGATCGCCCATGCTGCTGACCGCATCATCCAGGCGCGAGCGCGCTTCGCGCACCTGCTCGCGGCCGGCATCGAGGGTTTCCAGCAACTGCGAGAGCTCGCCTTCGATGCGGTCGATGCGGGTGCGCGCGGCCTCGACCTTGCCCTGCTGGCTCTGCAGCTGGCCACCCAGTTCGGAGACGCTGCGGTGGGCCAGATACAGCTGGCGCTGCGCGTCTTCGCGCTGCTGTTCGCCAGCCAGCAGCTGGTCACGGAAACCAGCCAGACGCTCTTCCAGTTCGGCTTCGCGCTCCTGCAGGCTGTCGATCTGCTCGCGCAGGGTGACGATCTCGCGCTCACGCAGCAAAGCGCCCTGTTTGGCCGCGCCGGAGCGCGAAACGCGCACCCAGCCTTCGCCCAGGCGTTCCCCGCTGCGGGTGATGACCGAATCGCCCTCGCCCAGCGTGGCCTGCAACGTGCGCGCCTGGTCGAGGTCTTCGGCGGCGTGCAGACGCGCCAGCAGGCGACGGATCGCGGTCGGCCCCTGCACCTTGGCGGCCAGCGAGGTCGGTGCGACCTGCAACGCGTCCTGCGCATCGGAGACCAGCGCGATGCGCCCTTCGCCGAGCTCGGCCAGTTCGCCGACCAGGCGCTCGGGCGCATCGACCAGCACACCTTCGATCAGCTGGCCAAGCGCGCTCTCGACCGCGTTTTCCCAACCGCTTTCAACCGTCAGCCGCTCGCCGACGCGTGCGCCGGAATCCAGCCCGCGTGACTTCAGCCACGCCACCGCCGCGCCCTGCTCCTGGCCGAGCGCAGCCTGCTGCAGGGTTTCCAGCGAGGACAGGCGACCGCGCGCGGCCTGCGCCTGCTTGCGGATGTCGGCCAGTTCGGACTGGCCGCTGCGCTGGCGGTCCTGCAGCCCGGCCACGGCGTGCTTGCGTTCTTCAACCTGCTCGTTGAGGCCGTCCAGCGCGGCCTTCTGGGTCTCGTGCTGCAGTTGCAGTTCTTCGAACACCTGCGCCAGCGCATCCAGGTCCAGCCCGGCGCGCTCGGCGGCCAGCGCCTCGCGGCGGCGATCGGCTTCGAGCACCTGGCGGTCGAGGTAATCCACGCGCGTGCGTTCGACTTCGCCGGCGCGCGAGGCTTCGGAGGTATTGCGGGTGTGGGCTTCCCAGCGCGCCTGCCAGTCGGCCAGCCGGGCCTCGGCGTCGCGCAGGGCTTCCTGCTTGATTTCGTTTTCTTCCTGCAGCTGTTCGAGCTGGGGCTCGGCCAGTTCGACCGACTCGCGCAGCACCTGCAACTTGGCTTCGTCGCCACTGATGTGGTGGCCCAGTTCGGCCAGCGCCTGCTGGGTTTCGTCGCGGGCCTTGTGCAGGCGCTGGGACATTTCGCGCTGATGCTGGATCTGCTGTTCGAGCCGGGCCAGCGTACTGCCGACCTGGTAGACCTCGGCCTGCGCGGTACTCAGCGCATCGGACGCTTCCTCGCGACGGACGCGGCTGGTTTCGATGCGCGCTTCGGCGTCGCGCTGTTCGGCAATCAGCTGCTGCAGGCGGGTTTCTTCCTGCGAGAGCGCTTCGCGCAGGCCGCCCAGGCGTTTGTCCAGGCCACGGAATTCAAGCGCCTTCCACTCGGCATCCTTGACCTTGCGTTCTTCCTGCAGGGCTTGGTACTGCTCGGCCTGTCGCGCCTGGCGCTTGAGGTGTTCGAGCTGCTTGCCGATTTCTTCGCGCAGGTCGTTGAGGCGGTCGAGGTTCTCGCGGGTGTGGCGGATGCGGGTCTCGGTTTCCTTGCGGCGTTCCTTGTACTTGGAGATGCCGGCGGCCTCTTCCAGGTAGACGCGCAGGTCTTCGGGGCGGGCTTCAATGATCTGGCTGATCATGCCCTGTTCGATGATGGAGTAGCTGCGCGGCCCCAGGCCGGTACCCAGGAACAGGTCGGTTATGTCGCGGCGGCGGCACTTGGTGCCGTTGAGATAATAGTTGCTGCTGCCATCGCGGCTGACCTGGCGCTTGACCGAAATCTCGTTGAACGAGGCGTACTCACCGGTGATGGTGTGGTCGGTGTTGTCGAAGATCAGTTCGACGGTCGCCTGCGAGACGGGCTTGCGCGCGGAAGAGCCGGAGAAGATGACGTCGGTGAGCGAGTCGCCGCGCAGGCGGCTGGCCGAGCTTTCGCCCATGACCCAGCGCACGGCGTCGATGATGTTGGACTTGCCACAGCCATTGGGGCCCACCACGCCGGTCATGTTGGTCGGCAGGTGCAGCGTGGTCGGGTCGACGAAGGATTTGAAACCGGACAGCTTGATCGTGGACAGACGCATGGCGTGGTTGGTTTCCGGGGCAAGGGCCTGAAGCGACCCCCGCCAGGGTGGATGTCGGGGCGATTACCACCCTCAAGCCATTGATGTTGCTGGGTTTCAATGGCCCCAAGGGCGACGCGATAGCCTGAGTATAACGGGGGCGGTGTTTGGCGGGGGTGGGGTGGTTTTTAGAGGCGTAAAGGCTTTGAAGCGTTAGAGCCGAAGCCGAAGCCGAAGCCAAAGCCAAAGCACGGTTTCTGCCTTCTGCCGATTGCGGTGCGGTATGGGTGGGGGCGCGGGACACGCCGTGAACCCATCCCTGGGGGCTCGCGGGCGCCATCCATGGCGCCCGACGGTCCCGCGCCCCCACCCATACCACCCCGCCGATAGAAGGCTGGTGGCCATGGGAGCGGCAGAGCCAAGCGCGCCTGCGTCTTGCGATCCTGTGAGAGCCATCTGGCTATACGTCTTGCGACCATGCGAGAGCAATTTGATAAGGAGGGCAGGAGGGAGAGGAGGGGAAGGAGCATGTTGTAGAGCCACGCCATGCGTGCCTACCGTT
>NZ_DAMAGC010000182.1:0-5577 GCF_031995405.1 Stenotrophomonas sp.
AGAAGTGCCAGGTCTCGATCACCCAGATTCCCGGTGGCCAGGTCATCCAGGCCAAGGTGGTGGGCAACTGCGCGTTCGACGACGCCGGCAAGCGCTCGATCGAAGCGGCCGTGCTCAATGCCCAGCCGCTGCCATACCGCGGCTTCGAGACCGTCTTCCAGCGCACGATCAACTTCAACTTTACCGCCCAGGACTGATCGTCCCTGCGGTGGAGGGGGCGGTTTTCCGTCCCGCTCGTTAACGGGCTGTGAGTTTTGCCGCGCGGTGACTCAGCTTTCACGTACCCTTGGTTCATGATTGCGAAACGGTTCACCGCCGCCCTGTTATCCCTCGTTCCGGTTTCCCTCTCTTGAGTGCTCCATGAAGAAGATGCCTCGTTGGCTTGCCGTTGTTGCGGCCCTGTTGTTGCCCTTTGCTGCCGTGGCGCAGCAGAAGGGGCTGGATATCGACATCATCGGCGGCAACGCCTCCGCTACCCCCATTACCGTCGTGCCCATGCCGTACCAGGGCTCGGCCGGCGCACCGCAGACCGACGTGGCGTCCGTGGTCCGGGCCGACCTGGAGCGTTCGGGCCAGTTCCGCACCCTGCCCGAAGCGCAGATCGTCGAAAAGCCCACCCGTGGCAGCGAGATCCAGTTCGCCACCTGGCGCGCGCTGAAGCAGAACTACATCGTGGTCGGCCGCGTCATGGACGCCGGTGCCGGCGCTTACCGCGTCGAGTACGAGCTGTATGACGTGCCCAAGGGCGAGCGCCTGCTTGGCCTGGCGATGACCGCCCGCGGCAACGCCATGCGCGATGTCGCCCACCAGATGGCCGACGCCATCTACGAGAAGATCACCGGGGTGCGCGGCGCCTTCTGGACGCGCATTGCCTACGTCACCGCCAGCGGCAAGGGCGATGCCATGCGCTATGCGCTGATGGTGGCCGATTCGGACGGCTTCAACCCGCAGACCATCGTGCGCTCGGCCGAGCCGCTGCTGTCCCCGTCGTGGAGCCCGGACGGCAACCGTCTGGCCTACGTCAGCTTCGAGCGTGGCAACTCGGCGATCTACATCCAGAACATCTCCACCGGTGCCCGCGAACTGGTCACCAGCTTCCGCGGCATCAACAGCGCCCCGTCGTTCTCCCCGGACGGCCGTCGCCTGGCCCTGTCGCTGTCGCGCAGCGGCAACCCGGAAATCTACGTGATGGACCTGGGCAGCAAGCAGCTGACCCAGCTGACCAACCACTTCGCCATCGACACCGAGCCGACCTGGAGTGCCGACGGTTCCAACGTCTACTTCACCTCCGACCGTGGCGGCCGCCCGCAGATCTACCAGGTGCCCTCCAGCGGTGGCAGCGCCTCGCGCGTGACCTTCCAGGGCAACTACAACGCCACTCCGAGCCTGTCCTTCGACGGCAAGAAGCTGGTGGTGGCCCAGGGCAGTGGCAACACCTACAAGATCGCGATGATGGACAGCAGCCTGGGCTCCCCGCGCTGGAGCACGCTGTCGCCGGGTTCGCTGGACGAATCGCCTAGCTTTGCGCCCAATGCAAGCATGGTGTTGTACGCCGCCCGCGAGGGTGGTCGTGGAGTGTTGTATGCCGTTTCGGCCGATGCGCGCGTGCGCCAGCGACTGGTACTGGCAGACGGTGATGTTCGTGAGCCTTCTTGGTCGCCATACCGTACAAAGCGCTAACAGAGTGTTAAGATTTCCACCGTATTCATCCCTCATCCGGCTTTAGGAGCCTCAAAGGTATCGCCATGAACAAGTCCACCCGAGTTCTGCTTGTCTCCCTGTTGTCCGTGGCCGCCCTGGCCGGTTGCTCGAAGAAGGTGAAGGAACAGCCGGTCGCCCCGGTTGACACCGGCTCCTCGACCTCCACCCCGACCGGTCCGTCGACCTCCGGCCTGTACGGCCCGGGCGACCTGGATACCGATTCCTGCCTGCGCCAGCGCGTGGTGTACTTCGACCTGGACAAGGAAGACGTGAAGCCGGAATTCCAGGCGATCATGGCTTGCCACGCCAAGTACCTGCGTGACCGTCCGTCCTCGCGCATCACCCTGCAGGGCCACACCGACGAGCGCGGTTCGCGCGCGTACAACCAGGCCCTGGGCGAGCGTCGTGGCAATGGCGTCAACTCCGCCCTGCAGGCCAACGGTGGCTCGGCTTCGCAGCTGACCGTCGTGTCCTACGGCGAAGAGCGTCCGGTCTGCACCGAGTCGGGCGAGTCCTGCTGGTCGCAGAACCGTCGCGTCGAGATCGTGTACACGGCTCAGTAATAGATGCGCTTTCGATTTCTATCGATGATCGTTGCGGCAGCCCTCGTGGCTGCCGCTCCGGCCAATGCGCAGCGCCAGAGCCTAGCCGACCGGGTCGGTTCGCTTGAGCAGCAGGTGCAGAACAACCAGTCCAACATGGACATGCTCAACCAGCTCAACCAGCTCCGCACGCAGATGCAGGCGCTGCAGTCGCAGGTGGAGCAGTTGCAGCATGACAATGAGCAGCTCATGCAGTCTGCCAAGGACCAGTACCTGGACCTGGACAGCCGCCTGAACCGTCTCGAAGGCGGCGCACCCGTGCTGCCCGCCGCACCCGCTGCCGCCGCGCCCAAGCCCGTCGCAGCACCCCCGATACCGGCAACGGCCGCTTCCGAGCGGCCGCCTTCCGTGCATGGGGACGCTGGCAGCCTTTCGGCCAGTGGCGATGAGCGCACCGCGTACAACGTCGCGTTCAATTCGCTCAAGGCCGGCAAGTACGATGACTCGGCCCAGCTGTTCCTGAGCTTCCTCGAGCTGTACCCCAACGGCGTCTACACCCCCAATGCCCTGTATTGGCTGGGTGAGAGTTACTACGCCACCCGAAATTTCCCGCTGGCTGAGGCGCAGTTCCGCGACCTCATCTCGCGCTACCCGACCCACGACAAGGCGTCCGGTGGCCTGCTCAAGATCGGCCTGTCGCAGTATGGCGAAGGCAAGGTCGACCAGGCCCAGGCAACCCTGGAACAGGTGGTGTCCACCTATCCCGGCTCCGACGCCGCGCGCACCGCGCAGGACCGTCTGCAGTCGATCCGGCTGGGTCAGCAGATCCGCTGAACGGCGCCGGGTCGCTCCACGCGCCCGGGCCGGTATAATCACCGGTTGCATCCCCCGATATCGGGGCTCCCGTAGCGCCGAGCCATGCTCGGCTATAGCCGTTTCCGCAGCCGTCCTCCAAGAATCACCGCCATGACCGTCTCCTTGTCCGCCGCCGCCGCGCTCCCCAGCGAGATCGTGCAGTCGCCGTTGCCGCGTCTGAAGATCACCGAGATCTTCACCTCGCTGCAGGGCGAAGCCGATACCGCCGGCTGGCCGACCGTGTTCGTGCGCCTGACCGGCTGCCCGCTGCGCTGCACCTACTGCGACACCGCCTATGCCTTCCATGGCGGCACCTGGTGGGACATCGACGCGATCGTGGCCGAGGTGCTGGCCCAGGGCGTCCACCACGTCTGCGTGACCGGTGGCGAACCGCTGGCGCAGAAGCGCTGCCTGGTGCTGCTGGAAAAGCTGTGCGACGCCGGCCTGGATGTCTCGCTGGAAACCTCCGGTGCGCTGGATGTCAGCGCGGTCGATCCGCGCGTCTCGCGCGTGGTGGACCTCAAGACCCCGGGCTCGGGTGAAATGGCCCGCAACCTGCTGCAGAACCTGCCGCTGCTGACCCGCCGCGACCAGATCAAGTTCGTCCTGTGCAGCCGCCAGGACTACGAGTGGGCACGCGCGATGGTTGCAGAACACACGCTCAACGCACGCGCGATGGTGTTGTTCTCGCCGAGCAAGGGCCAGGTCAGCCCGCGCGAGCTTGCCGACTGGATCGTCGCCGATCGTCTGCCGGTGCGCTTCCAGATGCAGCTGCACAAGATCCTCTGGGACGACGAACCCGGCCGTTGATCGTCGGCTACCGGGCGTCCGCCGCTCGCCACGCCTCTTTTTGAAGTCATTCCGGCGCGGGACAGCGTGCTGGCTCCCGCAATCCACCGGAAACACCCCCATGAAGAAAGCAGTCGTCCTCCTGTCCGGCGGCATGGACTCCGCCGCCGTCATCGCCATCGCCCAGGAACAGGGCTTCGCCGTGCATGCGCTCAGCGTGCGCTATGGCCAGCGGCACACCTCTGAACTTGATGCCGCCGCCGCGGTGTCCAAGGCGCTGGGCGTGGTCGCGCACAAGACCGTCAACGTCGACCTGCGCAGCATCGGCGGCTCGGCGCTGACCGATGACATCGACGTGCCCGAAGCGGGCGGCGAGGGCATCCCGGTCACCTACGTGCCGGCGCGCAACACCATCATGCTGTCCGTCGCGCTGGGCTGGGCCGAAGTGCTGGGCGCCAATGACATCTTCTGCGGCGTCAACGCGGTGGATTATTCCGGCTACCCCGATTGCCGCCCCGAGTTCATCCAGGCCTTCCAGGCCCTGGCCAACCTGGCCACCAAGGCCGGCGTGGAAGGGGCGGGGATCCAGGTCCACGCGCCGCTGCAGTTCCTCAGCAAGGCCGACATCGTGCGTGAAGGCGTGCGCCTGGGCGTGGACTTCGGCCTCACCGTGTCGTGCTACAACGCCGACGACAGCGGCGCGGCCTGCGGCCATTGCGACGCCTGCCGCCTGCGCGCGCAGGGCTTCACCGACGCCGGCGTGCCCGACCCGACCCGTTACGCCTGATCGCCGCATGGCACGGGTACGCCTCGGCGCCAAGATAGGTTAGAATGCGCACCCCCGCCAGCGATGCCGGGGCATGCAATGGGCCGTTAGCTCAGTCGGTAGAGCAGAAGACTTTTAATCTTTTGGTCGATGGTTCGAATCCATCACGGCCCACCAATTGCGACAAGGCTTTCAGCCTTCGCCCCTCGCTCCGCAATATTCCGCCCGCTCCGCTATCACTTCGTCGGGCTGGTCAACGCTCCGCGGCGCTTCCTCACGTAGATCTCTGTCGTGGTCACCGACTGGTGGCCGAGCTGCTGCTGCGCCTTGCGGATGTCGCCGGCCGAATCGGCCTTGTCCGTGCCTGCCTTGGCGCGCAGATCGCGGAACTGGAACTGATCCTTGGGGATACCTGCCCGCTCGCGCGCGCGGTCGAAGCGGTAGCGCAGCGCATCCTTGCCGATCGGCAGCCAGTCCTCGCCCAGCAGTAGCCGCGTGCTGATCGGTGCGTCGTCCGGGCGGTCGCGGTTCAACAGACGGTCGATCAGCGCCTTCAACTCACCGGTGATGGCGATGCGCATCGGCGTATTCGTCTTTCCCTGTCGCAGCACCAGCGCGCCGTCTTTGATGTTCCGGCGGTCGAGCTCGCGCACGTCGGCCGGTCGCTGACCGGTCAGGTAGGCGAGGTCCATTGCATCGCGCAGCACCTGATCCGCTGCATCGTAGACCCGCTGCAGCACATCGTCCTCGACGTAGACGTCGCGGCCAGATTCGCGGTTGCGGTTGATGCCGAGGCATGGGTTGGGCAGATCGGTGTAGCCCTTCTGCCGGCACCAGTTCCACAGGTGCGAGAGCAGCGACTTCTCGCGGTTTGCGCTGACCGGCGCGTCTTTGCGCGACAGCAGGTAGTTGTGCACGTGCCGC
>NZ_DAMAGC010000183.1:0-5418 GCF_031995405.1 Stenotrophomonas sp.
CAAGAAAAAAGCCGCCTGGCGGACCAGGCGGCTTCTGTCTTGGTGGGCTGTCAAGGATTCGAACCTTGGACCTATTGATTAAGAGTCAACTGCTCTACCAACTGAGCTAACAGCCCTGAAAACTCAGGCGCACATTGTAGCGTGTGTGCTGCCTTTTGCAACCCTGATTCACTTTCGGCGAACCAGTTTGAATCAGTGGGGTGGCTGAGGGGACTCGAACCCCCGACCACCGGAATCACAATCCGGAACTCTAACCAACTGAGCTACAGCCACCACTGAAAACTTTGCTTCCTGACGCATGCACCAGATGGTGCGCCCGACAGGAATCGAACCTGTAACCGCCGGCTTAGAAGGCCGGTGCTCTATCCAGTTGAGCTACGGGCGCCCTGGCTGGATTATCGCATTTCAATCCTGTTTTGAGCAGGCTTGGTCGGGGTAGAGGGATTCGAACCCCCGACATCCTGCTCCCAAAGCAGGCGCGCTACCAGACTGCGCTATACCCCGGTGGTAAATCCCTCGAGGTTCCCCCCGAAAGAGTCGGCTATTGTGGGAATCTGCGCGGCATCTGTCAACGCTTATTTCACACTCGCGTACACGCCCGGGCCGGACACCTGCGTATCGGCTATGCTCGCCGCAGCGGCCGGATGGCCGGAACCCTACCCCTTCAAGGAGATTGGCAATGCGCAGCGGCAATCCCGCACTTTCCGAATCGACGTTCCTGGATCTGGCCAGCGGCTCGGTCGTGACCTCGCCGGACCAGGCAATGACCATCAACGGCACCGTCAACAAGACCGGCCTGCTGCTGCTGTTGACCGTGCTCACCGCAGCCTTCGCCTGGAGCCAGTCGGTGGATGCCGCCGGCCTGCCCACCGGCGGGGCGATGCTGTACACCGTGGTCGGCGCGATCGGCGGCCTGGTGCTGGCCCTGGTCACCATCTTCAAGAAGGAATGGTCGCCGGTCACCGCGCCGATGTACGCGCTGGTCGAGGGCCTGTTCCTGGGCGCGATCTCGGCGGTGTTCAACGCCAAGTTCCCGGGCATCGTGATGCAGGCGGTGATGCTGACCTTCGGCACGATGTTCGTGATGCTGGCGGTGTACCGCAGCGGCCTGATCAAGGTCACCGAGAACTTCAAGCTGGGCGTGGTCGCGGCCACCGGTGGCATCGCGCTGCTGTACCTGGCGTCGTTCGTGCTGAGCTTCTTCAACATCAACGTGCCGATGATCCATCAGGGCGGCTGGATGGGCATCGCCTTCAGCCTGTTCGTGGTGGTGGTGGCGGCGATGAACCTGGTGCTGGATTTCGACTTCATCGAGAACGGCGCCGAAGCACGCGCACCCAAGTACATGGAGTGGTACGGCGCGTTCGGCCTGATGGTCACGCTGGTGTGGCTGTACGTGGAATTCCTGCGCCTGCTGTCGAAGATCCAGCAGCGCTGAGCCACGCGATACGCACCACCTGAAAGGGCGCCCTCGGGCGCCCTTTCTCATGGGCGGTCGCCCGCCCCCGGGCCGGCCACGCCCGTCTGCCCGGCGTAATGCGCGGCCAGGTAATCCACCAGCGCGCGCACCTTCGGGGCGAGCGCACGCGCATGCGGATACAGCGCGAAGTAGCGGCGCTGCCCGGCGTGCCAGCCGGGCAGCACGCGGATGAGGCGACCGGTGCGAAGATCCTCCTGCACGGTCAACGCGGTGAACAGGCTGATGCCCATGCCCGCCAGCACGGCGGCATACAGCGCCGGGGTGGCATCCACATGCAGTCGCTGGCCGGCCTCGACGCTGGCGCTGGCGCCGCGTGGCCCCTGCAGTTCCCAACGCGCAGCGGCACCGGCCGGGCTGAAGGCCAGCAGCGTGTGTTTGTCCAGGTCGGCGGCCTGGCGCGGCAGGCCATGGGTGGCAAGATAGGCCGGCGCGGCGACCAGGATGCGCGGGCAGCGGGCCAGTTCACGAGCGACCAACTGGCTGTCCGGCAGCGACGCGGCGATGCGGAGCGCCAGGTCGAACCCACCGCCGACCACATCGACCAGCTGGTCGTCGGCGGAAAGATCCAGCGCCACCTGCGGATAACGTGCAAGGAACCCCGGCAACCAGTACGGCAACTCCTGGCTGGCCACCACCTGCGGCACGCTCACCCGCAACCGTCCGCTGGGCGTTGCCTGCCCGGCACGGGCGCGATCGTCGGCCTGGTCCAGCCGATCCAGCAGCGACACGGCCTCGCGGTAGTAATCGCGGCCGGCCTCGGTCAGCGACAGGCGTCGGCTGTTGCGGTCGAGCAACCGGACCTGCAGGTGCTCCTCCAGTTGCCGCAGTTGCCGCGACATGGCCGAATGGGTAGTGCCCTGGCGCTCGGCGGCGGCGGTGAAACTGCCGGCGTCGACGATCGCGCGCAGCGCACGCAGGGCGGCGAAGTGATCCATCGGCAGGCAGCTCCGGTTGGCAGGGCCCGCCGGATGCGGGCCCTGCCAGCTTATCAAGCGCCGTCGCCCGACTTGCGCACCGGCAGCGCCAGGATCGCATCGGTGGCCATGACGTCGCCGAACGCGTCGTCGATCTGCGCCAGCGACGCTTCATGCAGCGCGCGGTGGCCGATGCGCTTGCCACCGGCCAGGTCGAGGTCACGGCTGGCGCTGGCGTCGGAGGACACGATCACCCGATAGCCGCGCGGGGCGGCGGCCGCGTCGCGGGCGGCGCCGACCACGCAGGCATGGGTCTGCAGCCCGGTGACGATCAAGGTATCGATACCGGCGTCCTGCAGGACCTTGTCGAACGCGGCGGCCGAGGCACCGGCGAACACGCTTACGTTGTCCTTCTGGATCACGGTTTCGCCGCTGCGCGGCTGCATGTCGCGGTGGAAGGCCACATTGACGCTGCCCTGCGCGAACAGCGGCGCGCCGGCCGGCAGCACGTGCTGCACGTGGATGACGCGGATGCCGTTGGCATCGGCGAAGTCGACCACGCGACGGGTTTGGCGCAACGCAGCCATGCCATCGGGGATGACCATGCGGCCGCCGGCAAATCCCGGGGCGGCACTGGCGTCGAAGTACTCATTCTGGAAGTCGATCACCAGCACGGCGGTCCTGGCGGCATCGAGCGCGGTCACGCCTGGAGCACCGGCCAGTTGGCGGATGGTGGGATGGGCCGGCTCGGCGGCAACCGCCGGGGTGAGGGTCGCCATGCCGATCAGACTGGCCAGGCCGAAGGTGGTGAAGTTCATGCGGGTGCTCCTGTGCGTGGAAAGTGGGCACAGGATGCGCGCCGACCTGTGCACCAACCAGCCCCGCTCCAGCACGCCATCTGTGCGCAGATGGCACAGATCGTTTTCCCGGCGCGCCAACGCAGCGGGGCGCCCGAAGGCGCCCCGCTGTGGATTCACCGATGTCGCCGACCGCTTACAGGCGGCTGGCGATGGCCTGGGCGAAGCCCATGGTGTTGCCGGTGCCGCCCAGGTCGCCGGTCAGCGAGTCCTTGGCTTCCAGCGTGGCCACGATGGCCTTGCGCAGGCGTTCGGCGTTGTCGGTCTGGCCGACGTGGTCCAGCATCTGCGCGGCCGCCAGCAGCAGCGCGCACGGATTGGCCTTGCCCTGCCCGGCGATGTCCGGCGCGGTGCCGTGCACGGCTTCGAAGATGGCCGCGTTCTCACCGATGTTGGCACCCGGGGCCAGGCCCAGGCCGCCGACCAGACCGGCACACAGGTCGGAAATGATGTCGCCGAACAGGTTGGTGGTCACGATGATGTCGAACTGTTCCGGACGCATCACCAGCTGCATGCAGCAGTTGTCCACGATCATTTCCTGGAACTCGATCTCCGGGTACTTGGCCGCCACTTCGCGCGCCACGGCCAGGAACAGGCCCGAGGTCGACTTGATGATGTTGGCCTTGTGCACGGCGGTGACCTTCTTGCGGCCGGTGCTGCGGGCCAGCTCGAAGGCGTAGCGCACGATGCGCTCGGAGCCCTTGCGGGTGATGCGGGTGCCGGAGAACGCGGTCTCGCCGTCGGCCGACACTTCCTGGCCCTCGGCCAGGTAGGCGCCTTCGGTGTTCTCACGCACGGTGATCAGGTCCACGCCGTCGCCGAAGCGCGACTTGGTGTTCGGGAAGGACACCGCCGGACGCACGTTGGCGTACAGGTCGAAATGACGACGCAGGCTGACGTTGATCGAGGTGAAGCCGCCACCGACCGGGGTGGTCAGCGGGCTCTTCAGGGCGATCTTGTTGCGTGCGATCGATTCCAGCGTCGAGGCCGGCATCAGGTCGCCGTGCTTTTCCAGCGCGACCAGGCCTGCGTCGGCGTCTTCGTATTCAAAGCCGGTGTCCAGCTTGCCGAGCACGAACAGGGTGGCGTCCATGATCTCCGGGCCGATGCCGTCGCCGCGGATGACCGTGATTTTCTGCGTCATTGATGTGTAGTCCGAACCGAGGGGGAGCGCCGTCCGTCAGGTACGCGGAGCACAGGCGCAAGGGAAGTTTCACTCGCAATTATGCCTTACCCGCTCAGGAGACCCCAAATGGGCAATTGGTCGGAGGCGGGTAAGGCAGAATTGCCCGCGCATGCCTCCTCTACCCGCGCCTTCGGCGCGCCCCTGCA
Organism: Stenotrophomonas sp.; assembly: GCF_031995405.1. GTDB lineage: Bacteria > Pseudomonadota > Gammaproteobacteria > Xanthomonadales > Xanthomonadaceae > Stenotrophomonas. The sequence goes on from NZ_DAMAGC010000183.1 coordinate 4,584, forward strand.
AACCGCGTTGCGGTCTGCCCTTGCATGCCTCCTCTACCCGCGCCTTCGGCGCACCCCTTCAACAGAAGGGGTTCTCCTCCAGACAGATACCGGTAGTGCCGGCCGCTGGCCGGCTGCCACGGGATGCTGGATTGACGGAAATTGCCGGCCGACCGGCTACCACGGGATGCTGGACAGCCGAATTCACCGACCGCGGGTCGGTGGTGGGCGCGTCGAACATGAATGGAGAGCAGCCGACCAACGGTCGGCTCTACCGAGGCGGGGCCGGAGCAGCCGACCAACGGTCGGCTCCACCGGGCGTGGCGTTCGAGGCCCCGGGCTTCAATGTTCGTGAACGGCCGGGGCGTCCGCGCCGCCTTCGAGCTGGTCGAGGAAATCGACGGCGCGGCGCAGGTGCGGGATCACGATCGAGCCGCCGACCACCAGGCCGACCGAGAAGGTCTCGAAGAACTCTTCGCGGGTGACCCCGGCGTCCTTGCACTGGGCCACGTGGTAGCTGATGCAGTCATCGCAGCGCAGCACCATCGAGGCCACCAGGCCCAGCAGCTCCTTGGTCTTCACGTCGAGCGCCCCGGCCTGGTAGGTCTGGGTGTCCAGGGCGAAGAAGCGGCGCACGACCTGGTTGGGCTCCCCGAGGATGCGCTGGTTCATGCGCTGGCGGAATTCGGTGAATTCGGCGATGCGGTCCTTGCTGCCGTCATCGGCCGCGCTCATGCCGGGTCCTGCCCGGCCAGCAGCGGCTCCAGCTTGCCGGCGCGATGCAGGGCCATCATGTCGTCGTAGCCGCCCACATGGACCTCGCCGACGAAGATCTGCGGCACGCTGGTGCGACGGG
>NZ_DAMAGC010000184.1:0-5206 GCF_031995405.1 Stenotrophomonas sp.
GTTGCCATCCATGGCAACACACGGTCCTGGGCAAGGCTGCCCGGCCACCTCCGGACAGTGTTCGGCGCTGGCGGGCGGTAGAGCGGTAATGCGCCTGGTAGGGGCGGGTGCCAACCCTCTGCCGGTGTGGTGCCCACGTCCGGTAACGCCGTGCAATGATCGCAGCGGCGGTAGAGCCGGGCCATGCCCGGCTGCTCGTAGCCCACAACGAAGAAGGGACGCCGGCAGCGCCAGCGTCCCTTCCGGGGTCACCCGGTGGGCGCGATGGTCAGATCGCCTTGGCCAGGTCGGCGGCCAGGCCGATGTAGCCGCCCGGGGTCAGTTCGCGCAGGCCCTGCTTGGCATCTTCGGGCAGGTCCAGCGATTCGACGAAGGCCTGCATCGATTCGGCGGTGATGCCCTGGCCGCGGGTGAGGGCCTTGAGCTGCTCGTACGGATTGGGCAGGCCGTACCGGCGCATCACGGTCTGCACGGCTTCGGCGAGCACTTCCCAGGACGCGTTGAGGTCGGCGTCCAGGCGCTCGGGATTGACGGTCAGCTTGCCCAGGCCCTTGGCCAGCGAATCCAGGCCGACCTGGGTGTGGCCGAACGCGGTACCGACCGCGCGCAGTACGGTGGAGTCGGTGAGGTCGCGCTGCCAGCGGCTGATCGGCAGCTTGGCGCTGAAATGCTCGAACAGGGCGTTGGCGATGCCGAAATTGCCTTCGGCGTTTTCAAAGTCGATCGGGTTGACCTTGTGCGGCATGGTCGAGGAGCCGACTTCGCCTTCCTTGAGCTTCTGCTTGAAGTAGCCCAGCGAGATGTAGCCCCAGATGTCGCGGGCCAGGTCGATCAGGATGATGTTGGCGCGGCGCGCGGCATCGCCGATTTCGGCGACGTTGTCATGCGGTTCGATCTGGGTGGTGTACGGGTTGAACACCAGGCCCAGGCTTTCGACGAAGCGCTTGGCGAAGGCCGGCCAGTCCACTGCCGGGTAGGCGATGACATGGGCGTTGTAGTTGCCGACCGCACCGTTGATCTTGCCGGTCAGCTCGACCGCGGCGATCTGGCGACGCTGGCGCTCCAGGCGGGCCACGACATTGGCCACTTCCTTGCCCAGGGTGGTGGGCGAGGCGGTCTGGCCGTGGGTGCGCGAGAGCATCGGCTGGTCGGCCTGGGCGTGGGCGAGGGCGCGCAGGGTGGCGATCACGCCGTCCAGGCTGGGCAGCAGCACGTCGCGACGGGCCTGTTCGAGGATCAGGCCGTAGCTGAGGTTGTTGATGTCTTCGCTGGTGCAGGCGAAATGCACGAACTCCAGCGCCGGGCCCAGCTCGGCGTCGGCCTTGAGCTGTTCCTTGATGAAGTACTCCACGGCCTTGACGTCGTGGTTGGTGGTGCGCTCGATTTCCTTGACCCGCGCGGCGTGGGCCGGGGCGAAGTCATCGGCCAGCGCGCGCAGGCGGGCGGTGGCGGCGGCAGAGAACGGGGCCAGCTCGACGATGCCCGCCTCGTTGGCCAGCGCCAGCAGCCACTCCACTTCGACCTTGACGCGGGCCTTGATCAGGCCGTATTCGGAGAAGATCGGGCGCAGCGCGTCGACCTTGCCGGCGTAGCGGCCATCGAGCGGGGACAGGGCGAGCAGGGCGAATTCGGACATGGCAGGCGCGGGGCTATGACGGCGGGGGCCGTCATTCTACGCTGCCCCGCCCGGCTCGGCCTGTGCCATGCGTACGGTGACGGCCTGGATGCGGTGGCCGGCCATGCGCTTGATGGTGAACTGATGCCCGTCGATCTCCAGCTGCTCGCCCTCTTCGGGCAGGCGCTGGAGCTGGTGGACGATCAGCCCGCCGACCGAATTGAGGTGCTCCGGGGCCTCCAGGTCGTGGCCGAGCAGGCGCTCCAGGCGGAAGATGGAGGTTGAACCGGCCACCAGCAGGCTGCCGTCGGCACCGCGGGTGGGGGCGTCCTTGACGATGTGCGGGTGCTCGTCCTCGATATCCCCGACGACCACTTCCAGCAGGTCCTCCAGGGTGAAGAAGCCCAGGATGCGGCCATGTTCTTCCACGCACAGCGCCAGGTGCGTGGTGCCGGTGCGGAAACGCTCGAGCACGCTGGGCACCGGGGTTTCCAGCGCGATCAGGTTGGCCGGGCGCAGCAGCGCGCGCAGGTCATCGGTGGGGTTGCCGCGCGCGATTTCGACCAGCAGGTCCTTCATGTGCAGGATGCCCAGCACGTCCTCGCCGTCGCGGTCGAACCACGGGTAGCGGCTGTAGCGGCTTTCGGCGAATTCGGCCATCACCTCGGCCAGGGCCATGCCATCGCGGAACGAACGCAGGTGGTCGCGCGGGCGCATCAGGTCGCCGGCGACCAGTTCGGGCAGTTCCAGGGCGTGGCTCATCAGCGTCAGGCCATGGTCCGGCGCGCTGCCGGTGGGCTGCTGGCGGCCGACGATCAGTTTGAGTTCCTCGCGTGAATACCGATGCGAGGTGTGTTCCACATCGCCCCAGCCGGCCAGCCGCAGCAGCGCGTTGGCGCTGTTGTTGAGCAGCCAGATGGCCGGGTACATCGCCCAGTAGAACAGGTAGAGCGGCGCGGCCGTCCACAGCGACATGCGGTCCGGGCGACGGATCGCCATCGACTTGGGCGCCAGTTCGCCCAGCACGATATGCAGGAACGAAATCACGCTGAAGGCGATGATGAAGGAGGTCAGCTGCGAGGCTTCCGCGCTCAGGCCCAGCGCATCGAATACCGGCTGCAGCAGGTGCGCGAAGGCCGGTTCACCCACCCAGCCCAGGCCCAGCGAGGACAGGGTGATGCCCAGCTGGCAGGCCGACAGGTAGGCATCCAGGTGCGAATGCACGTTGAGCAGCAGGCGACCGCGCCAGCCATGGCTTTCGGCCAGGCCCACGGCCTGGGTGTGGCGCAGCTTGACCAGCGCGAACTCGGCGGCCACGAAGAAGCCGTTGAGCACCACCAGCCCGAAGGCCAGCAGCAGGAGCAGCAGATTGCCGATCATCGGCGACCCCGCAGCGTGGCTGCCATGGGCACGGTGACGTGCAGGGCGGTGGATGGCGCGTGCGGCGATGCGTGCGCGGCGGCACGCCAGGAACTACTGCGGGGGTCGTCACCCATGGGGGCGGCAGGCTTTCTGAATGGACACGAATCCCGAGTCTAGCCGATCAATCCCGGTCTTGGGTTTCATCGCGGCTTGGGAGTATCGTGCGCAGAGCCGCCAGCCAGGGAATCAGGCCCGTTGCCAGCCGCAGGTTCCCTTTCCAAACCGAAAGAAACGCGGAGTGATGCAATGAGCAAGGGTTTCAGGATCGAACACGACAGCATGGGTGAGCTGCAGGTGCCCGAGGATGCGTTGTGGGGCGCGCAGACCCAGCGCGCGGTGAACAATTTCCCGGTGTCCGGGCAGCGCATGCCGCGTGGTTTCATCCGCGCGCTGGGCCTGGTCAAGGGTGCGGCCGCAGCAGTCAACGTCGAGTTGGGCCACCTGCCCAAGAACATCGGCAAGGCGATCGAAATCGCCGCCGCCGAAGTCGCCGACGGTGCGCACGACGCGCATTTCCCGATCGATGTGTACCAGACCGGTTCGGGCACGTCCTCGAACATGAATGCCAACGAGGTCATTGCCACGCTGGCCAATCGCGCGGGCAAGGCCGGCAAGGTGGTGGTGCATCCCAATGACCACGTCAACCAGGGACAGAGCTCCAACGATGTGATTCCCACCGCGCTGCGGGTGTCGGCGTTGCTGGGCGTGCAGGAGCAGCTGCTTCCGGCCCTGGCACACCTGCGCAAGACCATCGACAAGCGGGGTCGCGCGCTGCGCAAGGTGGTCAAGACCGGGCGCACGCACCTGATGGATGCGATGCCGCTGACCTTCGAACAGGAGTTCGGCGCATGGTCGGCGCAGCTGGCCTCGGCCGAGGAACGCATCGAAGACAGCCTCAAGCGGCTGCGTCGTCTGCCGCTGGGCGGCACCGCGATCGGGACCGGGATCAATGCCGATCCGCGCTTCGGCGAGCGCGTGGCCAAGCTGCTGAAACAGCAGACCGGGGTCAAGTTCGACAGTGCGGAGAACAAGTTCGAAGGGCTGGCCGCGCAGGATGACGCGGTGGAGCTGTCCGGGCAGCTCAATGCGCTGGCGGTGGCGTTGATCAAGATCGCCAACGACCTGCGCTGGATGAATGCCGGTCCGCTGGCCGGTCTGGGCGAGATTGAACTGCCGGCGCTGCAGCCGGGCAGTTCGATCATGCCGGGCAAGGTCAATCCGGTGATTCCCGAGGCGACGGTGATGGTGTGCGCGCAGGTGATCGGTCACCACACGGCGATCACCGTGGCGGGGCAGACGGGCAACTTCCAGTTGAACGTGACGCTGCCGTTGATCGCGGCCAACCTGCTGGACGGGATCGGGCTGCTGGCGAACATTTCGAGGCTGCTGGCCGATACGGCGATTGCGGGGCTGAAGGTGCGCGAGGATCGGGTGCGCGAGGCGCTGGATCGCAATCCGATCCTGGTAACGGCGTTGAATCCGATCATCGGTTACGAGAAGGCGGCGGCAATCGCCAAGCGTGCCTACAAGGAGCAGCGCCCGGTGCTCGACGTGGCCAAGGAAGACAGCGGTCTGTCCGAAGCGGAGTTGCGCAAGCTGCTGGATCCGGCGGCACTCACCGCAGGCGGCATCCACGCCGGCAGCAGCGGCGGCGGCTGACCGGGGACGTCAGGAAAAAAGACGGGCCGAAAAGGCCCGTTCTTTTTTGGGCTCTCCTGCAAATGCAGGGGAGCGTCTTGTTCCATGGCAGGTGGCGTGCGGCGATGCGCGCGTGGCGGGGGTGGCCGGGGCACGTGTGTAACGGGCGGTCTCCGTTCGGGTGTGCCGCGCGCGTGAGGGCCCCGTAGCGGCCGGTAGGCGCCTGGTGCAAATGTCCCCCGGCCTGCGGCCTCCTCCTTTATTTTGCCCAGGCGCCTACCGACCGCTACGGGGCTCGGCTTGCGGTATACAGACCGAAGTCAGGCTTTTCCTGTGCTAGCCGGTGGGTCGTGTGCTGGGGGCGAATGCTCTTTTTATTTCGCCCAAGGGCCTACCGGCCGCTACCGAGCTCGGTTTGCGATGAGCAGGTGGAAGCCAGGCTTTTCTGGCGCAGGTCGGCGGGTCGGGCGCTGGGCCCCCATGCCCTTGGAGGCGAAATAAAGGGGGAGGTGGCGGCCGCAGGCCGACGCC
>NZ_DAMAGC010000185.1:0-5185 GCF_031995405.1 Stenotrophomonas sp.
CCTTTATAGATATTGACCTGGTTTGAGAAGCTGCAGATATAAAATGCTTTATCGTCGGTCTGCTCGATGCGCTTTTCCGCGCGGCGGCGGCCTTCATGCTCGCCCCGGCGTTGTCGCTGATCGGTCACGCCCACCAGGAACCGGCGCGGCGTACCCGTGCGTGGGCCATCTGGGGCGCGGTCATGGGCCTGACCATGGTGCTGGCGCCGTTGCTCGGCGGCGCCATCGCCACCTGGCTGGGCTGGCGTTGGGCCTTCCACATCAACCTGCCGCTGTGCCTGCTGCTGACGGCCCTGAGCTGGCGCTACATCCCCGAATCGCGCGACCCGGTGTGCCGACGCGTCGATGCTGCCGGGGTGCTGCTGTTCGCCGGCAGCATGCTGGCGTGGACCTGGGCCCTGATCCGTGGTCCGGTGGAGGGCTGGGCAAGCGTTGCGGTGCTGCCGTGGCTGCTGTCGGGGGCGGTGTTGGGCACGGCGTTCATCGTGGTCGAGCGCCGCCGTGCGCAGCCGATGCTGGACCTGGCGTTGTTCCGGATTCCCGCGCTGGTGGGCGCGGTGATCGCGATGTTCGCCTACGCCGCCGCGGTGCAGGTGATGGCGTCGCTGCTGCCGCTGCTGCTGCAGAACGCCCGCGGCGACAGCGTGCTGCAGGCTGGCATGCACATGCTGCCGTTCGCGTTGGCGATGTTGTTGTTGCCGTTCCTCGGCCGGCGGCTTGGCGCGCACTGGTCGTCCGGGCGAATACTCGCGCTGGGGCTCGGCGTGGCGGTGGTGGGCAACCTGGGCATCGCGGTGTCGCTGTGGCAGCACAGCGATGCGGGCCTGCTGCTGGCGATGGCGGTGCTCGGCAGCGGTGGTGGCCTGCTCAACGGCGAGACCCAGAAGGCGATCATGGGCGTGATCCCGCCGGCCCGCGCAGGCATGGCTTCGGGCATCAGCACGACGGCACGGTTCTCCGGCATCCTGATCGGGTTTGCGACGTTGGGGGCGGTGCTCTCCAGCCATGTGCGGCGGGCCGCCGAAACGGCGCTCGCCGATGCCGGGCAGGGCGTCTCGCCAGCGTTGCTGGAGCGGGTGGTGGTTGGCGAGATGTCCACCTCGCCCAGCGGCCTCGGCGCACTGGCACGCGCGGCGTACGCGCACGGCGCCGCCTACGCGTTCTTGGTCGCCGCTGCGATGGCCCTGGTGGCGATGCTGGCAACTGCGCGATTGATGCGAAACCGCCAGCATGGGTAGAGCCGGACCATGCCCGGCTACGGCGCGACCGCCCGCAGCTCCCAGCACGCGGCATCGAATCGCACCCTGTCGCCCACCACGAACGGCGCAAACGCCTCGTCCATCGCCTGCACTACGCGTGCACGCAACGCCGGCTCGATGCCCCCGCTGCGCAGCGCCGAACCCACCGGGCCCAGCAACGTCACATAGGCAGGCAGGTCCGCGGCGTCAACCTCGCAGGCAACCTCCCGCGCAACGACCTCGATGTCCTGCCATCCGGCCTCGGTCAGGATCGCGATCACCCGGTCCCGGTCCGCAAAGGCGAACTGGCCGGGCGCGTTGGCCACGCGCGCGGGCAGCGCCAGCAGCGGCGCGGCCGCGCGTTCGGCAGTGGTCATGAACGGGTTTTCGGCGGCACTGCGCCAGGCGATCGCGTGCAACGCGCCACCGCGGCGGGTCGCCTGACGCAGGTTGCTGAAGGCCATGGCCGGGTCATCGAAGAACATCACCCCGAAGCGCGACACGATCCGGTCGAACGAGGCGGGCGGCAGCGCCAGCCGCTGCGCATCGGCCACGATGAAATCCACCGGCAGCCCTGCGGACGCAGCCCGCGTGATCGCGCGCGTGATCAGCGGGGCGGAAATGTCCACGCCGGTGCAGTGGCCGCCGCTGCCCAGCCGCGTCGCAATCTCCAGACTTACCGCGCCGGTGCCGCAGCCCACATCCAGGACCCGCGCAGGTGGATGGGCAGGTATGGCCTGTGCCAGCAGCAGGGCGAACGGCGCAAACATCTGATCGAGGATTCGTTCCGCCTCCACCCAGGCGTGGCCGGAGGGGCCGTTCCACAGGGCGTGCTGTGCGGTGTCGGGCATGACGGACTCGATCTGGGCTTGCCAGCAGGGGGAAGGAGCCTGCACTCTGCCACTTCAAGTGCACTTGAGGTCAAGCGATGCGCGAACTGGATATCGGCGAGGTGGCGCGCCGCGCCGGACTGGCGGCATCGGCACTGCGTTACTACGAAGAGAAGGGGCTGGTGCAGCCGATCGGCCGGCGAGGACTGCGCCGGGTGTACGCCGACGATGTGCTGGAGCGTCTGGCCCTGATTGCGTTGGGCCGTGCGGCAGGTTTGTCGCTGGATGACATCGCCGCGATGCTGGCCGCTGACGGTGGCACCCGCATCGACCGCGCGCGCCTGGCCGCCAGGGCCGACGAACTCGACCTGGCCATCGTGCAGATGACCGCCATGCGCGATGGCCTGCGCCATGCGGCCGCGTGCCGGGCCAGCAGCCATCTGGAGTGCCCGCGTTTCCGTGCGTTGCTGCGCGGGGTCAGGCCAGCGAATCCACCAGCAGCTTCACGTTGAGCACGATGATCACCGCGCCGATCAGCCACGCCAGCGCGACCAGCCAGCGCGGGGCCACCAGCGGGCCCATCTTGGCCTTGTCCGAGACAAAGCGCACCAGCGGCACCACCGCGAACGGCAGCTGCATCGACAGCAGCACCTGGCTGAGTACCAGCAAGCGCGCGGTGCCCTGTTCGCCGTAGATCGCGGTGACGATCACCACCGGCACGATCGCGATGCCGCGCGTGATCAGGCGCCGTGCCCATGCGGGAATGCGCAGGCGCAGGAACCCTTCCATCACGATCTGACCGGCCAGGGTGGCGGTAACCGTGGAATTGATGCCAGAGGCGAGCAGGGCGACCGCGAACAGCGTGGACGCCAGCCCCACGCCCAGCATCGGCGCCAGCAGCTCGTAGGCCTGTTCGATCTCCTGCACATCGGTGCGTCCCTGCGCATGGAACACGGCAGCGGCCAGGATCAGGATCGAGGCGTTGATGAACAGCGCCAGCATCAACGCGAGGGTGCTGTCGGTCACCGCCCAGCGCAGCGCGCTGCGACGGCCTGCATCGGTGCGTGGGTAGGCGCGGGTCTGCACGATGGACGAATGCAGGTACAGATTGTGCGGCATCACCGTGGCCCCGATGATGCCGATGGCCAGGTACAGGGCGTGCGGATGGGTGACCACTTCCGCGCGCGGAATGAAGCCGCCCAGCACCGCCTGCAGTGGTGGCGCCGCCAGTGCGATCTGGATGGCGAAGCAGGCAAAGATCACCAGCAGCAGCGCGATCACGAACGCCTCCAGCGCCCGGAAGCCACGATTCATCAGCCACAGCACCAGCACCACATCGACGGCGGTGATGATCGCCCCGGCCACCAGCGGAATGCCGAACAGCAGCTTCAGCGCGATGGCGGTGCCGATCACTTCGGCCAGGTCGCAGGCGATGATCGCGATCTCGCACAACAGCCACAGGGTCAGGTTGACCGGCTTGGAATAGTGGTCGCGGCAGGCCTGGGCCAGGTCGCGCCCGGTGGCGATGCCGAGCCGCGCCGAGAGGCCCTGCAAGACGATGGCCATCAGGTTGGAGAGCAGGATCACCGACAGCAGCAGATACCCGAACTGCGCGCCGCCGGCGATGTCGGTGGCCCAGTTGCCCGGGTCCATGTAGCCCACCGAGACCATGTATCCGGGCCCGAGGAAGGCCAGCAGCCGGAACCACCAACGCCCGCCCTGTGGCACCGCGACGCTGGCGTTCATCTCGCCCAGGCTCGGGCGGTGCCCGGTGGAGGAGGGCCAGGCAGGCACGATGGGTGGGCGGCGTTCGATGTCCATGGGCCGCAATATAGCAAAGGCTATGTTAGTAAGTGATTGCAATGCCGGGCCGATGGATAGCGCGATCCGGCCATGCCCACCCGGTCGATGCCACCCCCTTAACCGTTAACCGCGTATCGTCACCGCTCTTTGAGTTGGAGTGGATGCATGCGTTGGATCGTGTTGTTGGCCGCCCTGGCCATGCCGGTGGTGTCGTGGTTCTCGCAATCCGGCGCGTTCGGCCCGACCAACGGTGCGATTTCAGACCGTTATCCGACCCTGCTGGTGGCAGCGGGCTATGCGTTCGCGATCTGGGGCCTGATCTTCCTGTGGGACGTGGCGTTCGGGCTGTGGCAGCTGCGCCGCCGCAAGCCGGACCTGGTCGGCGTACGCGGCTGTGCGGCCACGGGCTTCGTGCTCACCGCCGTGTGGATGCCTGTGTTCTCCAACCAGTGGTTCCTGCCAGCCCTGGCGATCATCTGGGCCGCACTGGTGTGCCTGATCGTCGCGGCGGTCCGCGCGGCGCCGCCGGAGGCCAGTGCCGGGCAGCGTGCGTGGGCGGCCTATCCGCTGGCACTGCATGCGGGTTGGCTGTCGATGGCGGCCTTCCTCAACACCGCGCAGGTGATCGTGGCCTACCAGTGGCTGCCAAGCGCGGACATGTTCAGCTGGAGCGTGGTGCTGCTGGCGGTGGCCACGCTGCTGGCGTGGTCGGTCAACCAGCGCCTGCGCGGTCATTTCGCCTATCCGGCCGCCGTGGTGTGGGCGCTGGTGGGGGTGTATGTGAAGCAGTCGGGCTGGCGTCTGCCCGGCGCCGACACGGTCGCGGTGCTGGCCTTGGCCGTGGCCGCGCTGCTGGTGCTGCAGACCTTGCTGCTGCGCGCACGCGCCTGGCGCCAGCCGCGCGCGGCGGTGGTGGCGGCGCATCGGCATCGGCGCTGAGGCGGGTCCCGCGACGCCTCCATGACGCGCCACCGGGCACGCTCCGGTGATCTTCAACGACGCGACGCCGGGCATCGCCCCGGCAACCTTCTTCAACAACGTCATGCCGGGCATTGCCCGGCAACCTCGATCCGGCAACAGGAGAAAAGACATGCGCGCTGCATTGCATGACACATTCGGTGATCCCACGGTAGTACTGCACGGCGGCGACGCGGCAACCCCGCAGCCGGGCAAGGGCGAGGTGCGCATCCGCACCGTCCTGGCCCCCATCCACAACCACGACCTGTGGACCGTGCGTGGGCAATACGGCTACAAGCCGACGTTGCCGGCCATCGGCGGCAGTGAAGCAACTGGGGTGATCGATGCGCTTGGCGA
>NZ_DAMAGC010000186.1:0-4931 GCF_031995405.1 Stenotrophomonas sp.
CGGCGCCGTCTTCGTCGACGCGGTCTCCGGCGTCGTGGTCGCCTGCGTCATTGGCCGCTGGCGCGTCGGTCCGCGCGGCGCTGGCGGCGATCGCGGCCAGTGCAGCCGTTCCGGCCGCCGCAGCCACGGGGGCGTCTTCCAGTTCGAAGAACGGCGTGGGCGCGACGGTATCGATGGCATCGGCATCCACCGCATCCTCGGCGAACGCATCGGCCTCGTCGCGCTGTTCGTCCGCCTCGTGGCTGGCATCCAGCCCGAGCACGCTGTCGGTGTCGTCCTGTGCCTGCGGCGCGTCGATGACGGTCAGGCCATCGTCCAGCGCCTGCTGTACATCGACCAGCTCGCCGAACGCCGGGGTCGAGGGCAGTACGTCTTCCAGGGCGTCGCGTTCGTCTTCGGTGGCGGTATCGACATCGCGCCCGGAATAAGCGGGGGCTTCTGCCTGCTCTTCCACCATAGCGTCGACGACGGACGTGTCGGCGTCTACGTTGACGACCTCGACAGCATCGACGTCCCCACCACCCTCGACCAGCGATTCCTCTGCGGTTTCGGTTTCGGCTTCGGCTTCGGTTTCGACTTCGGTTTCGGTGCCGGCTTCGGCGTCGACATTCTGTTGGTCGTCGCCGGCAACATCCGCTACCGGCGCATCCACCACGGAAGCATCGACGGGTGCCTCGGCAGCCGGGGTCACCTCGAGATCGAAGTAGCGCGACAGGTCCTCGGCGCCGGTCAGTTCCACCGCGTCCAAGCCGTCCGGCGTGCCCTGTGCGGCGGGCGCATCCTCCGGCTGCGGGCCGTCGGCAGGCTGCGCGGCATCACCCACGCCCACTGCGGCGGGCGTCGTCGGCAGCTCGGCATCGAAGTACGCCGACAGGTCATCGCTGGCGGTCAGTTCGCCGAACGGCAGGGCCTCGCCCGACAGCACATGCGCTTCCAGGCCACCGGCCTCGTCCGCGTCATCGACCTCGATCGACGCCAGGTCGACCACCGACAGCGCATCGGCCTCACGTTCGGCCTGCTGCAGGTCCGCATCGGCGCTGTCATCCAGGCCCGCGTAACCGCCCTGCCCGTCTGCCTGCGGCAGCGTGGACAGCGCGTCCTGCTCAGGGGCGGCGACAGTGGCGTCGTCTGCGGCGAATGCCTGCGCGGCATCCTCCTGCTCCAGGGCGTCCAGCGCGTCCTGCTCGAACGCCAGCTCATCATCGGCGACCAGCGCCGGCCAGCGTGCCTCGGGCAGCGTATCGGCCAGCGCCTGCAGGCGCGCGGCCAGTGCGGTCTGCACCGGAATGCGCGGTGCCTCGGCCTGCAGGGCGGTCATGGTGACGCTGATCGCCTCGGCAGTGGCCGACAGCGCCTCCACGCCTTCGGCATCCGGGGTGGCATCGGCGGCCAGCGAGCGCTTGATGTAGCTCTCCGCAACGCCGGTGACGGCGGTGATTTCCGGCACGTCGGTCATCGCGAACGCACCGTTCATGGTGTGCACCGCGCGCAGCAGGCTGTCGGTCACCGGCTGCGGGGCCACGCTGGCCTCGCGCAGCCACGCCTGCAGGGTGGCCTGGTGGGTGTCCACTTCGGCTTCAAGGATCTCGCGCAGGACTTCATCGATGTTGGCCGGGGTGCCGGTCGGTTCGATCGCCTGTACCGGTGCCTCGTCAACCGTTTCGACGGTTTCAACCGGTGCCGCCACGACCGGGGTCGCACGCTGCAGCGGTACATGGAAGGTCTCTTCGCCGGCCGCGACGCGGTCGGCGATGGCCTGCATGGCCTGCAGGTCGGCAGTCACGCGGCCCTCGCCGCGCAGCGCGGCGTTGAGCTGCGGCAGCACGTCGTAGGCCTGCCCGACCATCGCCACCACTGCCGGCGTCGCCGGACGGGTGCCGTCGAGCACGCGGTTGAGCATGCCCTCGATCTTCCAGCTGAATTCGCCCAGGGTGCGCGCGCCAACCAGACGGCCGCTGCCCTTGAGGGTATGGAACACGCGACGGATCGGACGCAGCCGGTCCATGTTGTCCGGCGCGGCGCGCCAGACCGGCAGCAGATTGCCGAGGTTGACCAGTTCCTCGTCGAACTCTTCGATGAAGACCTCGCGGATGTCCTGGTCGATGTTCTCGCCGTCGTCTTCGAAGCCGGCCTCGATGCTGTCGGTGTCGCTGGCTGCAGCGCTTTCTGCGACCGCAGGCGTGGCGACAGGCGCGGCCTGCGGCTCGGTGCTGAACTGCGATGCGGCGGCATCGAGCTCGGCAAGGAAGCGCGCCGATTCTTCGTCGAGTTCGATCTTGCTGATCACCGCGGCATGCACGCCGGTGCTGCTGTGGGTGATGACCGGCGTCTGGTCGTGCGCATCGGCGCTGTCAGCTGCCTTGGTATCGGCATCGGCATCGGCATCGGCATCGAATGCAGGCGCGGCCGCGTCGGTGGCGTCGAAGGCCTCGACGACCTCTTCGACCTCTTCGACCTCTTCAGCTTCTTCGGCTTCTTCGGCTTCTTCGGCCTCTGCAGCCTCCAGCGTCGGCTCTGCCGTGGCCACGTCGAACGTATCGACCTCGGCCTGCAGGAACGGCGGCAGATGCTCCACGTCCAGTGCCGGGGCGGCATCGACGAAGACGTCCTGCGCGGGGCTGGCCGGGGCGTCATCGATCTGCAGCGACAGCACGCCATCGGCGTTGTGCAGCGGCGCGTCGAAGGTGAAGGTGATCGGCTCGTCGCTGATCTCCAGCGCGTCGTGTTCGGCGGAGACCGGATCGAAGCCGCCACTGAACGACAGCGGCGCGTGCGCCTCCGCCGACTCGGGCGGCACAACCTCGGCGTGCAGCGCATCCAGCGCGTCGAGCGCGGCATGCATGGGCGGCTGGGTGTCCCAACGGGTCGCGCCGCTGTCTTCGGCGATCACCGGGTCGAAGTGGACGAAGCCGGTCGCCGCATCGTCGCGTGCGGACGGGTCGGACAAGGTCCACTGCACCGCGTCCGGGACGCTGGCGGTGGACGCGGCAAACACCAGCCCGGCGTCAGCGTCGGCCACGTCTGCAGGCGGCGCCGGCGTGCCCGCGTCAGGCAGCGGGTCAAAGGTGAAATCAGGCAGCGACGGCGGCACGCTGCCCGGTGCGGGAGCGGACGCGGTCACGGCGGTGTTGATAGGTTCCGGGGCCGGCGTTTCCCACGGCGCCAGTTCGATCGCTTCCGGTGCCACCGGCAGCGCTTCGGCGCTGGCATCGGCGGCGGCCGCATGCGCGTCCGGCAGCGGCCAGTAACGCAGCGTTTCCAGGCTGGTACGGGTGATGTCGAGGATTTCGTCGCGACCCGGGCGACGCTCGCGCAGCGCCTCGAGGTAATACTCCAGGCTGGCCATGGCATCGGCAAGCGTATCCAGCTGGCGGCCACTGGGCACGCGCTGGCGATCGATCAGTTCGACCGCGACGTACTGGCGCACGCCCTGCAGGTAGTCGGCCGGCGTGGACAGGTCGAGCATCCGCAGCGCACCGGCCACCTCGCCGAGCAGACGCGGCACTTCCTGCAGCTGCTGGTGGTTCCAGTTGGTCTCGATGAAGGCGACGAAATGTTCGCGTGCGGCGGCGAAATTGGCGATGGCTTCATGTGCAAGCACTTCGACCGTGCGCCGGTTTTCCACCGCGCTCGGATCGTCTTCACCGCTGATGTTGGCGCCCAGATGGGCGACCTGGTCATCCAGCGACGCATCCACGTACAGCAGGGCGCCGGCGATATCCAGCAGCAGGCTTTCATCGATCTGCTGCTCGCCGTCGACCACCCCGCGCAGCGCATCGCGCTGCTGCACGACCACGCCACGGGCAACGCCCAGGCCCATCATGCCCAGGGTATCGGCGACCGCGCCGAGTTCGTTGACCTGGGTCTGCAGCTGCCCCGGCTCACCGCCGGTACGCAGGTGCAGGTCCAGCGCGTCCTTGATCCGCAGCAGTTCTTCCTTGACCGCATTGCCGACGGTGTCGAGCAGCTCGCGGTTGCGGCCACTGAGGCTGCCGCGGGCATGGTCGAGTTCGGCTTCGGTGGCGCTGACGCTGTCCGGGGCGAAGGCGAACAGCACGCTTTCATTGATGCCCGGCGCAGCGCGCGCCGAACGGAGGTCGTTGAGCAACGGCAGCAGCACGATCGGAATGTCGCGGTGGCCGTTCTGCAGGCGTTCCAGGTAGTCGGGCAGCAGCACGCTGCCGCGCATCAGGGTCGCGCAGGCTTCGTCGCGGTCGGGCACCTCACCGGCGCCGATCGCATTGGCCAGCTGCTCCATTTCCTCGGCCACCATCGCCGGGGCGTACAGCTCGACCATGCGCAGGGTGCCCTGCACCTGGTGCAGGTAGCCGGCGCAGAAACGCATGCGGCTGCCGTCGGCAGGGTCTTCCACGTAGTACTCGACCTCGTTGCGCACTTGGCGCAGGGTCTCGTCCAGCTCCGGCTTGACCCAGCCCAGCGCGGCGTGGCTCATGGCATCGCGCAGCGTGCTCATGCCGGGACTCCCGGCAGGGGGGCGCGCGTGTCGTGCTTTGAATTCTCGCGATGCATCATCTGCTGATTCCTTCCCTCTCCGCCCTGCCCGCGGCTCACGCCGGCAGCTTGAAGTCGGCAACCGAGCGGCGCAGGTCGGCCGCCAGCTGTGCCAAATGACCGATCGACTCGGCGGTCTGTCCCGCGCCCTGCGAGGTCTGGCCGGTAATCTGACGAATCACGCCCATGGTGCGGGTGATGTCCGAGGCGGCCGACGACTGCTGCTGGGCGGCGATCGAGATGTTCTTGATGAGGTTGTTGAGCGCGTTGGAGACGCGTTCGATTTCGGTCAGGGCCGTGCCGGCGTCTTCGGCCAGGCGTGCACCGGACACCACCTCGGCGGTGGTCTGCTCCATGGAGCTGACCGCCTCGTTGGTATCGGCCTGAATGGCCTGGACCAGGCCTTCGATACGCCGGGT
>NZ_DAMAGC010000187.1:0-4737 GCF_031995405.1 Stenotrophomonas sp.
AGGAGGCCGCCCCGCGGCCGGGGGACATTCGCCGGAAAGGGCATGGGGACCCAGCGCCCGACCCGCCGACAACCGCGTCGGGAAGGTCCACTGCAGGCATCGTGCTCGCCAGCGGATCCAGAGGAAAACCCATAAAAAATGGCACCGCAAGCGGTGCCATTGAAGGAACGCATCGAGGAGAGAGTTCAATGCATGCCGCGGAACGCGAGGGTCAGCGCCAGGATCGACAGGATCACGGCGATGGTGCCGTCGAGGATGCGCCAGGTCCTGGGCTTGGTGAACAGCGGCGCCAGCAGGCGTGCGCCCAGGCCCTGGGCGGTGAGCCACAGGCAGCTGGCGGTGAACACGCCGGCGGCGAAGGCCATGCGCGCATTGCCGAAGTTTTCGGCAATGCCACCGATGACCATCATGTCCAGCCAGAAATGCGGGTTGATCAGCGAGAAGCCGACCGCCGACATCAGCACGGCGCGACGCGAGGTGCTGTCGCCGTCGTCCACGTGCATGCCGCCGCCACCGGCCAGCGCGCGCCGCGCGGACTGCCAGGCGTACCAGGCCAGGAAGGCGACGCCGCCCCACAGCACCACCGTGGTCAGCCACGGCAGCGCCTGGGTCAGGGTGCGCAGGCCGGCGACGCTGGCGAAGATGAAGATGCCGTCGATCGCCGCGCAGGTGGCTACCACCGGCACGATGTGCTTGCGCAGGATGCCCTGGCGCAGGATGAAGGCGCTCTGCGCACCGACCACGGCGAACAAGCCGATGCCGGTGGCAGCGCCACTGAGCCACGCGGCCAGACCGGGGCCGCCGGAGAGAAGGGTGGAGAACATGGAATACCGCCTTGTCTTGCATGTGGGAGCGGTGCCTCGCCAAGGCGTACAGCACCGGATGGCGCGTATTGTCGCGCCGCAACATGAAAAAGTAGAGCTAAACTTACTTAACCATCTTTAGCAGGACTTAATTCCATGCGTATCGACCATGCCCAGCTGCGCGCGTTGGCCGCGGTCGTCCGCGAGGGCAGCTTCGAGCGGGCCGCACAGGCGCTCAATGTGACCGCCTCGGCGGTGTCCCAGCGGATCAAGGCGCTGGAGGACCGGGTCGGGCGACTGCTGGTGAAGCGTTCCTCGCCGGCGGTGGCCACCCCGGAAGGCCAGGTGCTGGTGCAGCTGGCCGAGCAGACGGCGCTGCTGGAGCACGATGCGCTGCACCGGATGGGCATCGCCGATGAGGACCTGCCGCACGCGAGCATTCCGGTGGCGGTCAACCATGACAGCCTGGAGACGTGGTTCCCGGAGGCGGCACTGAACTTCGCGCGGCAGACCGGGACCACCCTGGACCTGCGCTCGGAAGACCAGGACCACACGGTGGCGTTGCTGCGACAGGGCGCGGTACTCGGCGCGGTGACCACCCTGGATGAGCCGGTGCAGGGCTGTCAGATCCATGCGCTGGGCAGCATCCGCTATGCGGCCACCTGCACCCCGGCCTTCCATGAGAAGCACTTCGCCAAGGGGGTCAATGCGCAATCGCTCGCACAGGCGCCGGTGCTGGTGTTCAACCGCAAGGACGACATGCAGGCGCGGTTCGCCCGACGCCTGGCCGGCGACGATCTGCCGCTGACGGCCCCGACGTGGTGGATTCCCTCCACGCGCGCGTTCGTGCAGGCCAACCTGGGCGGGCTGGGTTGGACGATGAATCCGCTGCCCCTGGTGAAGCGCCACCTGGAGGCCGGCCGGCTGGTGCTGATGAAGCAGCGCGCGTGGGAAGACGTGCCGCTGTACTGGCAGCACTGGAAGGGCGATGTGCAGACGATGGCGCTGCTGACCCGGGCAGTGCTGGATGCGTCGGCCACGCTGGTGCGCAGGAAGCGCTGACCCGGCCGTGTCCTGCACGGCGCGATGATGCCGTCGGGCGCAGCATCGGCGCATCCCCGCGATGGCGATGGCGATGGACAGCGATCCGGTCTACCTGCATATCCGCGTGGTGCTCAGCATCATCCTCGGGCTGAGCATCACCACCCTGCTGCGCGGGCTGGCCTCGATCATCGAGCACCCCAGGCGGCGCGGCTGGTCGTGGATCCACCTGTGCTGGGTGCTGTGGGCGCTGATCTCGGTGGTCACGTTCTGGTGGTGGGAGTTCCGCCTGGGCGAAGTGCGCCAATGGACGTTCGGGCTGTACCTGTTCGTCATCGCCTACTGCGCGGCCTGGTTCATGCTGTGCGTGCTGCTGTTTCCCGATGACGTGCGCGAGTACGGCAGTTATGAGGCCTACCTGCTGCAACGGCGCGGCTGGTTCTTCGGCGTGCTGGCGCTGCTGACCCTGCTCGACCTGGGCGATACCGCGATCAAGGGCCACAGCCGCTGGCAGATGCTCGGCCCGGCCTATCCCCTGCATACCGTGCTGATGCTGGCGATCGCCGCCCTGGGGGCGGTCTGCCGGCAGCGAAGCGTGCAGCTGGGCCTGGCCGTGACCGCACTGCTGTACCAGGCGATGTACTTTCTGGGCGAGTACTTCACCCTCTCCAGCGATTGAGCGCATCGCACCGACCGGATGCTGCGTTGCACCAAGAATCGGGCAAAAGGCGATAAAATCGCCAGTCTGGATTGCCAACCCCTTGTTTCTTCACGCCTCTTCCCCGTGGCGTGGGCATCCTGTTCACATCTCCCCCACCTGAGATCCCCATGAAGAAATTCGCCAAGGTCGTCCTCGGCCTGCTCGTGCTGTTGCTGCTGACAGCCGCGCTTTTCCTGTATTGGCCCCTGCACCAGCGCTCGGTTCCGGCCGCCGGCAACGACAAGCCGGTCGATGTCGTGCTGGTCGGCGGCGGCATCATGAGCATCACCCTGGCCACGTTCCTGCAGGAACTGCAGCCGGACTGGAACATCCAGCTCTACGAACGCCTCGACGGCGTCGCGCTGGAAAGTTCGGACGGCTGGAACAACGCGGGTACCGGGCATTCGGCGTTCGCCGAGCTGAACTACACGCCCGAGCTGCCCGATGGCAGCATCGAGACCAAGCGGGCGGTCGGCATTGCCGAACAGTTCGAGATCTCCCGCCAGTTCTGGTCGCACCAGATAAAGCAGGGCCGGCTCGGCGAACCGTCGGATTTCATCAACCCCACCCCACACATGAGCTTTGTGTGGGGCGATGACAACATCGCCTACCTGCACAAGCGCCAGCAGGCGCTGGTCAAAAACCCGCTGTTCTACGGCATGCAGTATTCCGAGGATGCCGCGCAGATCAGGCAGTGGGCACCGCTGCTGATGGAAGGCCGCGACCCGAAGCAGAAGGTTGCCGCGACCTGGATGCCGCTGGGCACCGACGTCAACTTCGGCGTGATCACCCGCCAGCTGACCGCCGGCCTGCAGCGCAGCCCGAACTTCCAGCTGCACTTGGAGCATGAAGTGGGCGCCCTGCGCCAGAACGAGGACAAGAGCTGGAACGTGACGGTCAAGGACCTGAAGTCCGGCAAGGAGTCCACGATCAAGTCGCGCTTCGTGTTCATCGGTGCCGGCGGCGCCGCGCTGAAGCTGCTGCAACTGTCGGGCATCCCCGAGGCGAAGGACTACGCAGGCTTCCCGGTGGGCGGCCAGTTCCTGGCGTTCCAGGACCCGGCCATCGCCGGACGCCATTCGGTCAAGGCCTACGGCATGGCCGAGACCGGCTCGCCGCCGATGTCGGTGCCGCACCTGGACGCGCGCAAGCTGGACGGCAAGCCGGTGGTGCTGTTCGGGCCGTTCGCGCTGTACAGCACCAAGTTCCTCAAGCACGGCTCGTGGTTCGACCTGTATTCCTCGGTCAACCACAACAACGTGGCCGGCATGCTCGATGTGGGCATGGAGAACCTGGACCTGGTGAAGTACCTGATGGGCCAGGCGCGCCTGGATGACGCTGACCGCCAGGCCGAACTGGTGAAGTACTTCCCGAACGCCAAGCGCGAGGACTGGAAACTGGTCACCGCCGGCCAGCGCGTTCAGATCATCAAGCGCGACCCGGAGAAGGGACCGGTGCTGCAGTTCGGCACCGAGATCGTGACCGACAAGGACCACACCCTGGCCGCGCTGCTGGGCGCCTCGCCGGGCGCATCGACCTCGCCGCCGATCATGCTGGACCTGCTCAAGAAGACCTTCCCGCAGCAGATGGCGGCCGGCTGGGAAGCGCAGCTGAAGCAGATCGTGCCGTCCTACGGGCGCAAGCTCAACGACAGCCCGGCGCTGACCAACGAGATCCGCCGCCAGACCAGCGAAACGCTGAAGCTGCCCTACCTGGACGTGCCGGTGGAAAACGCCACCACGCCGGCGGTGATGCTGACCCCGCCGCCGGCCACCGCCCCGGCGCAGAAGAAGCGCAACGCCAACGAAGAACTGCAGGCGCTGTAAGCCCGCCTGCTGCGGCCTTGGCCGCGCGGTGAAAAACGAGATCCGGCCCCGGTGTGGGCCGGATTTTTTTTGCGCGGCGGTCGGTGGGTCGGGCGCCGGGCCCCGTGCCTTTCCGGCGACGCTCCCGCGTCGGCTTGCGGCCGCCCTCTCCTCCTTATGTTTCACCTCAAGCGGCTGTCGGTGGATCGGGCGCTGGGCCCCCATGCCCTTTCCGGCGACGCCCCCGGCGTCGGCCTGCGGCCGCCACCTCCTCCTTTATTTCGCCTCCAAGGGCATGGGGGGCCCAGCGCCCGACCCACCGACCAGCGTCAAAAGCCAGCTTTCCCGCTTGTCTCCGCAAGCCGAGCCCCGTAGCAGCCGGTAGGCC
>NZ_DAMAGC010000188.1:0-4709 GCF_031995405.1 Stenotrophomonas sp.
GCGTATCGCGTTCGAAGCGCACCGTGCCGGCCGACGCGCCGGCACCCCAGCGCAGACTCTGCGGGCCCTTGATGATGGTCAACCGGTCGAAGGTTTCCGGGGCGATGTAGGACAACGGGTTGTCCATGCGCGAGGGGCAGGCGCCGATCAGGTTGCCTTCGTTGCTGACGATGTTCAGGCGCGAGCCGAACATGCCACGCAGGACCGGATCACCGTTGGTACCGCCGTTGCGGATGGCGGCAAAGCCGGGAACCGTCTTGAGGTAATCGGCGCCGTCGCTGGCCGGCACCGGTTGCCGCGGCAGGCGCGGGTCGGTGACCCAGTGCAGTGGCGAGGACGGCGCGCTGGCGGTCACCACCAGGGTATCGAGGGTACGGGCGTCGTCATTGGCGGCATGCAGCGGCAGCGCCGCCAGGGCCAGCGACAAGGAAACAGACAGGCGCGTCAGTGCGCCCGCGCTGCGGGAAGCAACAGTCATGGTGAAACTCCAGAAAAGCACGCAGTCATGCGCCGCCATCACGGCGACACAGGCAGGAAGGGCGGTGGTTTTCAGGAACGCGCGGGCGGGCCGCGCGCGGCGTGGGCAGGCCAGCGCAGGCTGCGTGGCGTGGGCACGGCGCGACACACGCGCGGCGCGATGACCGGCATCGCCGGCAACAGCAGGATCAGCACCGCCAGCCACGGCATCAGCCGCGAGGCCATCATGCAGTACTCGCAGGCGTCGCCATGCCCGGCGTGCTCGCTCATCGGCGGCGACGGTGCCGCTTGGTCGTGAGCGCGCTGCATGGTGTGCACCGGCATCGGCTGCGTCGGCATGTGATGGTGCTGCGTGCCGTCGTGCTGCATGTCCTGATGCGCCATGACGTGTCCGGCGTGGGCATCCAACGGCCCCGACATCGCGTGGGCCATCCCGGTCGGCATGAGCATCACCGGTGCCTCGGCGTGCGCCTGCTGCCAGCGGCTGACCAGCGGCGCCAGCGCCATCAGCAGCGTCGCCACGAAGGCAAGCTGGAGAAAGACGGTATACGGGCGACGGCGGACGTTCACCCCCTCATGGTAGCGCCCGACCTTGGGCCGGGCAGCCCGGAGCCCTGCGACCAACCGTCGCAGCAGCCCTTTCGAAGCGCCCACCGAACGCCTCAACCCCTCTGGAGAAAAGCCCCCTTCTGTTGAAGGGGGCGCGCCAACGGCGCGGGGTAGAGGAAGCATGGACGGCCATCGCCGTCGCTTCTCAGACGGTGATGGTCTGGGTCAGCGATTCCCAGGTCGGCGGCAGTGGCCAGTCGGCTTCCTGATTGCCGTCGATCACCCGACGCAGGTCGCGGGTATCGATCTGCGGGGCCAGCACATGCACCAGTTCCAGCGCGTAGTCGCGCAGCACGCGGTCGCGCGGCAGCACCGCCCAGGCGATGCACTCGTCGATCGGCGCCGGGGCCGGCCACGCGCGCAGGTCGTCGTCACTGGCATTGACCGCCATTTCCGCCAGCAGCCCCACGCCCAGCCCGGTGCGCACATAGGTCTTGATCAGGTCCGCGTCCAACGCGGTAAGGGCGATGTCCGGGGTCAGCCCGGCACTGGCGAAGGCCCGCTGCAGCGACGAGCTGCCGCGGGTGGAGGATTCGTAGCTGATCAGCGGCTGGGTGGCCAGCGCCTGCAGGTCCGGCGCTGCGCCCGGGCGGTCCAGCACGTGGCCACGCGGCACCAGCACCAGCCGGCGCCAGCGGTACAGCGGAATGGCGATGCCGGCTGTGGGTTCGGCACCGGCGGTGGAGATGATGGCGATGTCCGCATCGCCTTGGCTGAGCAGGTCCAGCGCATCGCTTTCGGCGGCCTGCTGCAGGTGCACGCTTACCTGCGGATAGGCCTGCTTGATCTTCGCCACCGCCGGCGGCAGCACGAACCGCGCCTGGGTGTGGGTGGTGGTGAGGATCAGCTGGCCCTGGCTTTCGCGGCGTTGGTTGGCCGCGTAGGTGCGGATGTTGTTGGCTTCGGACAGCACCGCGCGGGCGCGGCCGATCACCTCCACCCCGGCCGGGGTCACCGCTTCGAGACTGCGCCCCTTGCGCACGAACAACAGGAAGCCCAGTTCATCCTCCAGCTGCTTGAGCTGCTTGGACAAGCCGGGCTGGGTGGCATGCACGCGCGAGGCCGCCAGCGTGATGTTGAGCTCGGCGTCGGCGATGGCCACCAGATAACGGAGTTGGGTCAGCGTCATGGGCGTGCGGCACGGCTGGCGAAGGGAGGGCAACCCGACTGTAGGGCAATTGCCGTCACCAGCTTATAACCAAATGTTGTTTAAGAAGGGTATCAGGTCATTTCCCGGGGGCATATGCCGGGTCTACGGTCTGCCCTGCCCTCTCCCCCTGCCGCGCCGGGCGCGGTGAACGGACTTCTTCGGAGCATCCCATGGCCCTGTACAACTCGATCCTGAACACCATCGGCAATACCCCGGTGGTACGCCTGAACCGCATCGCCCCCGACCACGTCACCGTCTACGCCAAGGTGGAGTCGTTCAATCCCGGCGGCTCGGTCAAGGACCGTCTGGCGCTGGCGATCATCCTCGATGCCGAGGCGCGCGGCGTGCTCAAGCCCGGCGACACGATTGTCGAGGCGACCTCGGGCAACACCGGCGTGGCGCTGGCGATGGTGGCAGCCGCGCGCGGCTACAAGTTCGTGGCCACCATGGTGGAAACCTTCTCGATCGAGCGCCGCAAGCTGATGCGCGCCTACGGGGCCAAGGTGATCCTGACCCCGGCCGCCGAACGTGGCTCGGGCATGGTCCGCCGCGCGAAGGAACTGGCCGAGGAGCACGGCTGGTTCCTGGCCAGCCAGTTCGCCAACCCGGCCAACCCGGCGTATCACCGCAACACCACCGCGCCGGAAATCCTGCGCGATTTCGCCGGCAGGCGCCTGGACTACTTCGTCACCGGCTGGGGCACCGGCGGCACCCTGACCGGCGTGGGCGAAGTGCTCAAGGTAGCCCGCCCGGAAACCCGCATCGTGGCCACCGAACCGGCCGGTGCCGCCCTGCTCAAGGGTGACGAATGGAAACCGCACAAGATCCAGGGCTGGACCCCGGATTTCGTGCCCGAGGTGCTCAACCGCGGTGTGTATGACGAACTGCTGACCATCGAGGACACCCGCGCGATCGAAACCTCGCGCCGGCTCGCCGCCGAGGAAGGCATCTTCGTCGGCATCTCCGCCGGTGCCACCGTAGCCAGCGCGCTGGACATCGCCGCGCGTGCCGAGAAGGGCAGCGTGATCCTGGCGATGCTGCCGGACACCGGCGAGCGCTACTTCTCCACCCCGCTGTTTGCCGACATCATCGAAGGCTCCGACGACGACTGGCTGGCCGGTCTGCCCTGACCGCCGCGTTATCCTGCCTGCAACCCGCGACGCCCACCCTTTGGTGGGCGTTGTCGCATTCAGGTGTCGGGGTTTGCTTCATCTGCGGTGAAGCCGACGCCCCGCATCGTGTATTTGCAGGGCAGTGCACACCGGGTCGCACTGCCTGAGACGATGATGACGCAACCTCGACCTGCTGCCCGGTACGGTGCAGCAACAAGGCGACATCCCGTTGCATGGACCCGGTTTCAGTCAGGAGTGGTACGCATGAAGATCGAAGTGTGGCAGGGCGACATCACGACCCTGGCGGTGGATGCGATCGTCAATGCGGCCAACGAATCCCTGCTCGGCGGGGGCGGCGTGGACGGCGCGATCCATCGCGCGGCCGGCCCGCAGCTGCTGGCCGAATGCGAGGCGATGCCGCAGATCCGGCCGGGTGTGCGCTGTCCGACGGGAGAGGTGCGTGCTACGGCCGGTTACAACCTGCCGGCGCAGCATATCTTCCATACCGTCGGCCCAGTCTGGCAGGACGGCCAACGCGACGAACCGGCGCTGCTGGCCAACTGCTACTGGAAATCGCTGCAGCTGGCCGAAAAGCTGGGGCTGCATTCGATCGCCTTCCCCGCCATCAGCTGCGGTGTGTTCGGCTATCCGCTGCACCAGGCTGCGCTGATCGCCGCGACCGAAACCGTGGCCTGGCAGCGCTCGCACCGCGAACCGCGACGGATCATCCTGGTGGCCTACAACGCAGCGACATTCAAGGCCTACCAGTCGGCGTTGGCCACGTTGGGCCAACCGTTCGACGCACCGCCGTCGCCGCTGCTGCCGTCGCTGGACCTCGGGCTGCCGCCGGCAGCGGCGCACTGAGGGAGCGAGCGGTGCCGGTCATGTTGCCGGGGTTGGAGGGGGTGCCGCTGCCGCTGCCGCTGCCAAGGTAGGGTCGCACCCCGGTCGACTGCCGACCGTCGGACACCGTTGGATGTCGGCATGAAAATTGAACGTCGCGGGCGTTCCGCGACCCGCTGTCACCGACCGAGGGCTACCCTGCCGTGGACGCTGCGCCCGCCCCGGGGTGAATCCGCGGCTGGCCGCGCGCGCCGCCCGAGCGGTTTGGCAACGATGCAGGCCCGTTATCGCGCGGCTGCTCCAGCGCTATAGACCCATTCATCGAAGAACGGCTGCAGCGAATGCCCAGCGGCCTTCTCCATCGCGCGCTGGAAATCGGCGGTGACCACCGAGCGTCCGTCGTTGGCGACGGTATACGCGCGCAGGCCGCGCCAGAACACCGCTTCGCCGAGTTCGCCGCGCAGCAGGTGCAGTACGTAGGCGCCCTTGCGGTAGACCACCGCGCGGTCGTCGGCGCT
>NZ_DAMAGC010000189.1:0-4707 GCF_031995405.1 Stenotrophomonas sp.
TGGTTGACGCGCATGATGTCGGCCAGCTCCAGCGCCGGTTCGCCGAAGAACGCTTCGCCACCGTCCTGTGCCAGGCGCAGCAGCGAACGCTGGATGGCCGCCACGCTCTGCGCGCTGACCAGCCCGTATTCGGTGGAGATGTCCTTGCGCTCTTCGGCGACCAGCCCGAGCAGGGCGCGCAGGTCGTCCAGGTCGAGCAGCAGCAGGCCGCGGTCGTCGGCCAGCTTGAACACGATGTCGAGCACGCCGGACTGGGTATCGTTGAGTTCCAGGATGCGTGCCAGCAGGGTGGGGCCCATTTCGCTGACGGTGGTGCGCACCGGATGGCCCAGCTTGCCGTACAGATCCCAGAAGACCGTCGGGCTGGCGGCGGGCGCGTAGTCGGTCACCCCGATCTCGGCGGCGCGCTGCAGCAGCGCCTCGGTCCCCGCGCCGGGCACGGCCAGGCCGGCCACGTCGCCCTTCACGTCGGCCAGGAACACCGGCACCCCGATCCGCGAGAAACCCTCGGCCAGGGTCATCAGCGTGACGGTCTTGCCGGTGCCGGTAGCGCCGGCCACCAGGCCGTGGCGATTGCCCAGGCGGGGTTGCAGGGTCACTGCGATGTCGTCGGTAATGCCTTTGCCGAGCAGGATCGGATCCATGGTCAACTCGCTTGTGCAGGTGCTATGTGAATGGGCAGGATTCTAAACGTCGGCGCAGGCCCGGTGGCTTGGCGGGTTGCCCCGATGCAAGCGGCGCGGCTACTCTGCCCCATCTTTCGCACACAGTGCCAAAAATGCCCGTTCCTGTCTTGCTTGTCCGTGGTTGGCCGCTGTTGGCGCTGGCTGCAGTGCTGTCGTTCGTGCCAGAGGCACATGCCCAGCGGGTTTCCGCGCGTGATCGGGTCAAGGTCGAGGCGCTGGAGCAGCGCATGGCCGCGGCCGAGAAGCGCTACCGCGCCGCGCTGGTGCTGGTGGCCAACGCCGATCCCAAGGGCAAGAACGAAGGCGATGCCGCCCTGGAGGACATGGAGGACGTGATCAGCGCCTGCGTGGCCCAGAAGGGCTGCCAGGTGAGCAACATGCTGCCGGCCTACAAGCGCCTGCTCAAGGACAACGCCGATACCCGCGACAGCGAAGGCGACGAACTGGCCAGCGACGGCGGGCTGCTGGAAGCCGATCCGGACCACACCGGTCCGTTGGCTGCCGACGTGCCCGAGGCGGGACGCGCCGCAGCGCTGCTCAACGACAAGCGCCACGCCTTCGACAGCATGGTCGAGTACAACCCGGCCGTGCAGGCCGGCATCCGCCGCTGGCTGACCGACATGCGCCCGGCATTGATGACCACCTACGAGAACTACCAGAACCTGCGCGCGGTGATGTGGCCGGAGTGGGAGAAGCGTGGCCTGCCCGAGGCGCTGCTGTTCGGGATCATGGCCAAGGAGTCCAATGGTCGCGTGCATGCGTCCTCGCGTGCCGGTGCCGCCGGGCTGATGCAGTTCATGCCGGCCACCGGCCGTCGTTTCGGCCTGGGTCCGGACGGCACCGGGTTTGACACCCGCTTCGACGCGCGCAGTGCCGCCGAGGCCAGTGCCACCTACCTCAACGAACGCATGCGCGAGCTCAACAACAACGTCGAGCTGTCGCTGGCCGGGTACAACGGCGGTGAAGGCCGTGCCGCGCGCGTGTTCAAGCAGAGCGCCGGGCAGAGCTTCTGGACCGACAGCGTCTACAACCAGTTCCCCGGCGAGACCAAGGACTATGTGCCGATGGTGATCGCCGCGGCGTGGATCTACCTGCACCCGCAGCAGTACGGCGTGGAGTTCCCCAAGATCAGCGCACAGCCGGCCACCATCCGCCTGGCCAAGTCCACCACCATCTACGAGCTGACCATCTGCCTGGGCAGCGTCGGCACCCGCGATGGCTACATGCGTGCGCTGCGCAACCTCAACCCGCGTTACGAAGCCGACGGCTGGATTCCTGCGGGGACCACGATCAACGCCACCACCCGCATCGCCGGGCTGTACAACCGCTATTGCGTGAGCGGCCCGCGCGCCGACCTGGCGCGTACGCTGATCACCGCCGACCTCAATGCGGCGATCGTGCGCCCGAGCGTGGCCAGCTACACCGGCAATGTCGCGGTGGGCAGCGTGGTGCCGGTGGCACAGGTGCAGGCCACTGCGGTGGCGGCCACGCCGATCGCACCGGTGGCCACCCCGGCTGCCAAGCCGAAGGCCAAGGCCAAGCCGGTACGCAGCCACAAGGTGGGCAAGGGCCAGACGCTGGGCTCGATCGCCGACAAGTTCCAGTGCGACGTGCGTGAGCTGGCGCGCGCCAACGGGCTCAAGGCCCCGGCATACGCGCTCAAGCAGGGCCAGGTGCTCAAACTGCAGGGCTGCGACAGGTAAGCGCACACCGGATCGGGTAGGCTGCCGGCATCACGCCTGCGGCCCCCGCGCCACAGCACATCCATCGCCGGCCGTGGCGCTTCGCCACGGCCCCCAGGTACACGCATACAGGACAGCAAGATGGATATCACCGCGATCAACGAGATGTTCGCCAACATCCGCGAAAACACCGATTGGGACCTCAACGGCCCGATGCTGTGGGGCTACTTCTTCGTCAACACCACGCCCGAGCCGCTGACCGGTCTGTCGGAAAAGCTGGTCGCGCTGGGTTACACCCTGGTCGAGATCTTCGAGCCGGACCTGGAAGACGGCGAAGCGCCGTATCACGTGCTGCACGTGGAGCGCGCCGAGGTGCACACCGAGGCCTCGCTGGACGCCCGCAACCACGAGCTGCAGGCGCTGGCCGAAGCCAATGGCGTGGAAGACTACGACGGCATGGATGTCGGCCCGGTCGAGATCTGATCGGATCGCGCAGAACGAAGAACGCCCCGGGAAGCCGGGGCGTTTTTGTTTGTGTGGTATTGCGCCATTGGCGTAGTGCCGGCCGCTGTCCGGCGCCCCGTATGGCCTGCAGAGCCGGCCGGTTACTTCAGCGTCGCCAGCGCCTGCCCCAGCTGCACGGCATGTTCGGCGTCCAGGTGCGGGGCGAACTCGGCCACGCCCGGCGGCAGCAGCACGATCACCGTGGAGCCGTAATTGAAGCGCGCCATCTCCGCGAACCGCTCCAGCGTGATGCCCTTGCCGCGGTAATCCTTGCGGGTGATGGTGTCGCCGTAGGCGGGAATCTCTTCGCCCCCCCACACCGTTTCCACGCCCGACACCAGCAGCGCGCCGACCATCACCGACACCATCGGGCCGAAATCGGTATCGAAATGGCAGACCAGGCGCTCGTTGCGCGCAAACAGCCCCGGCACCTTGTTGACCGCCGCCGGACCGACGCTGAACAAGCGCCCGGGCACGTGCACGGTTTCGCGCAGGGTGCCGGTCCACGGCATGTGCACGCGGTGGTAGTCCTTGGGCGAGAGGTACACGGTGGCGAACAGGCCGTGACGGAAGACTTCGGCATCGGCGGCGTCGCCGAGCAGTTCGGCGGCGGTGAACGACTGGCCCTTGGCCTGGAAGATGCGGCCGTCTTCAATCGCGCCGAGCTGGCTGATGCGGCCGTCGGCGGGCATCACCAGTGTGCGTGGATCGGGCGCGGGGACGCGGGCGCCGGGCTTGAGGGCGCGGGTGAAGAACTGGTTGAAGGTGGCGTAGCTGCGCGGATCGGGGTTGGCCGCTTCGGCGAGGTTGACGCCGAACTTCTCGGTGACGGTGTCGATCAGCCAACGCGAGATGCGCGGATTGCTGGAATACGCCAGGCGTCGCGCCATCGAGGACAGCAGGCGGTGCGGCAGGACGTAGCTCAGCGTGGTGGTCAGGCTCATGGTGCGGTTTTCTCGGTCAGCGTCTGCAGGTCGCGGGCAATGGCCTGCGCATTGAAGGGAGGGCGGATCAGGCCGGCAAGCCTGCCTTCCGGGTCCAGCACGGCCAGGCTGGCCGAGTGTTCGAGGGTGTAGTCCTCGGGATTTTCGTCGATGTGCTTGCCGGGCACTTTCTGGAAGACGAAGCCGAGCGAGGTGGCGAAGCGCTCCAGCGAGGGCACGTCGGCGGTGGCGGCCAGGGTGTCCTTGTGGAAGGCGTGCACGTATTCGCCGAGGCGGGCGGGGGTGTCACGTTCGGGATCGACGGAGATGAACACCAGGCGCGGGCGTAGGGTTTCGGGCTGGGCTTCCCATTGTTTCTGCGCCTGGGCGAGGTCGGCCAGGGTGGTGGGGCAGACGTCGGGGCAGAAGGTGAAGCCGAGGAAGACTAGGGTCCAGTGGCCTTTGAGCTCGCCGGGGATGAGGCGGGTGCCGTCGGACTGGCCGAGGTTGAAATCGGGCAGGGGGCGCGGCTGGGGGTAGAAGGTGATCGATTCGGTGGCGGGCCGGTGGCTGGTCGGCTTGGGTGCGAACACTTTCTGCGCGGCGACCAGGCCGAGGCCTGCGGCCAGCGCGATGAGCAAAATGATGCCTGCGTTGCGATTGAACATGGAAAGCCCGTTCCCGGAAGGGGCCACCATGATAGGGGTGGTGACGGTGCTGTTGGGTTTTTTGGGATGAAGCTTTGAGGATGAAGCTTTGAAGCCGAAGCTTTGAAGCCAAAGCTTTGAAGCCAAAGCTTTGAAGCCAAAGCCAAAGCCAAAGCCAAAGGCTCGGTGTGCCGTGATCGTGGGCGGCGACGGCACGGGTGGGGTTGCGGGGCACGCTGCAAGTACGTCCTTGTAAGCTCCTGCG
>NZ_DAMAGC010000190.1:0-4615 GCF_031995405.1 Stenotrophomonas sp.
GCCCTTCGCTTTCTAAACCCGCTGCATACGCGGCCGGGGCTATGCTGGCGCGAGTCTGTTCTCGCAGGAGCGCGCATGCGCCTGTACCACGCAATCCCGGCAGGCCTGCTGGTCGCCTTGCTGACCGCCTGTGGCGGTCGCACCGCTGACAGCACCCTGATTCGTGAATCGTTCGATTCCGGCGACACCTATTCGCGCAGCGTGCCCGGCGCCCCGGCGCAGGCCTGCGAAGCGGCGCGGCGGACCCTGCTCAGCCAGGGCTATGCGATCGCCCGGGCCGACACCGCGGCGGTAGAGGGCAACAAGAACTTCCAGCCGCGCGATGACGAACACGAGCAGCTGGTACTGCGTATTTCCTGCGCGCCACGCGGGGACCAGTCGCTGGTCTTCGTCAGCGCCGTGCAGGACCGCTATGCCTTGAAGAAGAGCCCGACCTCGGCCAGTGTTGGCGTGGGCGCGTTGGGCTCGGTGTCGCTGCCGTTCGGCAGCAACGACGATTCGCTGGTGAAGGTGGCCAGCAGCACGGTGCAGGATGCGGACTTCTACCGCCGCTTCTTCGACCGGCTGCAGCAGTACCTGCCAGCCGCGGCGGCCGCGCCGGCGCCGACGCCGTCAGAGCCGCCGGCCGCTGCCCCGGCGGCGGCCGATGTGCCCGCCCCGCCGGCCGCCGTGGCCGATACGCCGGTGCCGTCGCACTGATCAGGCGGACCGGTGTCGTTGACCACTGCATCATGCTCGCCGCGCCGATGGGTAGTGGCACTGGCCGGCGCGCTGCTGGCGGGCGTTGCCGCAGCGACTGCCGCTGCGCCTGCACCCGCCTGTACCCAGCCGCTGCTTGAAGAACTCGGCTGGCGTTTCAGCGATGCGCCCATCAACGCGCCGGTGGTGCACGGCGGACCGGTCTGCGAGCGCGCCGACCTGGGCCAGGCGCAGCGGGCCGGTGACCTGCGCGTGCAGCTGCCGCAGGGCTGGGATCCCACGCGTCGCGCTGACTTCATGACGACCTTGCTGGACGATCCGGCCACGCTGTGCGCGTATGCGTTCAAGCTTGGCCAGGCCACCCGGCGTGCGACCACGCAGCTGCAGGACAATCCGGGGTATCGGTTTTCGGCACTGCAGCTGGGCTGGATCGGCTTCGGCGCGCGCGGTGCGCAGGCCCAGGGCTGGCAGCGCTTCCGCAGCTTCGGTCGGGGGTACGCACCGGCCGGTCGCAACAGCGTGGCGCTGCAACACTTCTACGATGGCCGGGTCCGCAGCGAGTGCGGGGTCGGGCGCCAGGTCGCGCAGCTGGCCACCCAGCGCGAACTGTACGGCGATGCGGCCTTCGATGCCGAGTTCACGCCGGGCGAGTTGTCGATCGGCACCTTCCTGACCCTGCACGAGACCGACAGCATCCTGCTCGGCCGGCACGCGGGTGAGTTCCTTGCCGATGGCAAGGCCAGGAAGACCGCGCAGCTGGGCCGGCAGGCATTCGTCGGCGCGCCGGGCTTCATCGAGCACGTGTTCGACTCCCGATACCTGGATGACATCAACAACCAGGCCGAGAACTTCGTGGTGGTCGATGTGAGCGATGCGGCCGCCCGCGCGCTGCGCACGCACGATGGCTTTGCCCATTACGACGCCATCAACCGGCAGATCTGGGCACTGGCCCAGCGCATGCCCGGACCCGGGCCACGCCGCTTCGAGCGGCTGCTGGTGGAGCGCGATCCGGTCTGGCGCAACGGGTTGCCGCCCGAGCAGAAACCGCTGCTGGCCGAACTTGATGCGCTGCTGGACGATCCGTTCTACCAGGGGTTCGTGATTTACGTGCATCCTCGCGGTATACGTCCTGTCGGGTACCACATCGCACGCCTGCTCGACCGCAATCCGCGGACGCCGTTTGCCTTCGAACTGGGCCTGCACAACCTGCATACCACGCTGTACCGACGCTGGATCGACGCACGCCTTCGCCAGTGCGATTCCCCGCCGGCAGCATCCCCGCAACACAACTCGCACGCTGGAAGGTGACACATGGATATTGCAATGATCGGGCTGGGCAAGATGGGCGCCAACATGGCCGAGCGGCTGCATCGCGGCGGCCATCGGGTGATCGGCGTCGATCCCGGTGAAGGCGCGCGCGCGAGTGCAGCCAAGCGCGGCTTCGAGGTCAGCGCGTCGGTTGCCGATGCGCTGGCGCAGCTGCCGGTGCCGCGCGTGGTGTGGCTGATGGTGCCGGCCGGCGAAGTGGTCGACCAGACCCTGGCCGCGCTGTCGCCGCACCTGTCCGAGGGCGACGTGGTGATCGACGGCGGCAACTCGTACTACAAGGATTCGATGCGTCGTGCCGGCCAGTTGCTGGGCGAGGACGTGACCTATATCGACTGCGGCACCAGTGGTGGCGTGTGGGGCCTGCAGGAAGGCTACAGCCTGATGATCGGCGGTGACGCGGCAGCAGTGCAGCGGGTGGGGGCGATCTTCCGCACGCTGGCCCCGGGCGAAGACCGCGGCTGGGCGCACGTCGGGCCAAGCGGTGCCGGGCACTTCTGCAAGATGGTCCACAACGGTATCGAGTACGGGATGATGCAGGCCTATGCCGAAGGCTTCGCGCTGATGCAGCACAAGACCGCGTTCAACCTCGATCTTGCCCAGGTCGCCAAGGCCTGGCAGCACGGCAGCGTGGTGCGTTCGTGGCTGCTGGACCTCAGCGCCGATGCGCTCGGCCGCAATCCGCAGCTCGATGGCATTGCCCCGTACGTGGAAGATTCCGGCGAAGGCCGCTGGACCGTGGCCGAGGCGATCGACCTGGACGTGCCGGCACCGGTGATCACCCTGTCGCTGCTGGAGCGGCTGCGCTCACGCGAGAAGAACTCCTTCAGCGACCGCCTGCTGGCGGCGATGCGCAACGAGTTCGGCGGCCACGCGATCAAGACCGAATAAGCACTGCCGACCCAGCGGGTCGGGCAGGGACACCGTGGTGCCGGCCGCTGGCCGGCTCTGCGTGGCCCCTGGGAACGCCCTTGCTTCGGCTCAGCCCGACGTCGCGCGCAGCTCCACCCGCCGTCCGCTGCGCGCACTCTCGGCCCCGGCTTCCAGCAGGCGCATCAACTGCAGCGCCTCATCCGCGCTTACCGTGGGCGCGCCGCTGCCCAGCATCGCGTCGCGGAAGGCCGCGTACAGCCGCCGGTAGTCACCGGGCGCGTTGTCCACCGTGCCGTGCTGGCTGCGGCCGTGCGCATCCACCACGACGTGCCGGCCATGCAGTGGATCCAGGCCCCAACCGGGCGCACCGGGCGCGATGCCATCGCGCAGCTGGTCTTCCTGCACGTCACGGCCGTCCTTGAGATAGCTCCCAAGGCGCCCGTGTACCGCAAAGCGCGGCGTGGCCGCGGCCACCAGCGAGCCGGCGTGCACGATCGCGCGGTGCCGCGGGTAATGCAGCACGGCGTGGAAGTAGTCATTGCTGCGCGCATCATCGCGTTGTGCGGTTATGTCGGCGCTGATCGCCGCCGGCCAGCCGAACAGCTGCAGCATCTGGTCGAGCAGGTGCGGTCCCAGGTCCATCCACAGGCCGGCACCAGGCACGTCGCTCTCCCGCCAGCGATCGCGCACCTGCGGACGGTAGCGGTCGAAGTGCGAGTGGCACTCGGCCACCTCGCCCAGCACGCCGCTATCGAGCAATTGGCGCAGGCTGAGGAAGTCGGCATCGAAACGCCGGTTCTGGAACACCGTGGCCACCCGATCCGCCGCCTGCGCGGCGTGCACCACGGCCTCGGCCTGCGCGAGGTCCAGGGTGAATGGCTTGTCCACCAGTACGTGCTTGCCGGCCTGCAGTGCGGCGATGGCCAGCGGCGCGTGCTCGGCGTTGGGGGTGGCGATGACCACCGCGTCCACGGCCGGGTCGTCGAACAGCTGCTGCGCGTGGGCGCAGATGCGCACGTCGGTGAAACCGCGCAGCAGGCGGTCGCGCTGCGTGCTCACGATGCTGTGCAGTGCCAGGCCCGGGGTGTGCTGGATCAACGGGGCGTGGAAGACGCTGCCGGCCAGGCCGTAGCCGATCAATCCCACCTGCAGGGCGGTGGCCATGATGCGCTCCAGAAGAGAGGGGAGGGCCAGCGTAGCCTCTGGGGCTGGATGGAGGAACATGAACAGCCGGAAAGGAACCTGAGCGGTTCACGGCAGCGTTATGTTCCGCGCACGTGCCGCACACGCGCTTCCCCCGACACTGGCCACACACCCAAGGAGACACCGAACATGACCAACACTACGCGCACTCTGCTTGCTGCTTCGCTGGCCCTCGGCATGGTTGTGGGTTCGTCGTCGGCGATGGCCAAGGATCCGCCGAAGACCACCGATCATGCTGCGATGACCCATGCCGACACGCACGACTCCTCCGAGCCGGTGACCGACAGCTGGATCACCACCAAGGTCAAGACGGACCTGCTGACCAGCAAGAACGTCCCGGGTACCGAGGTGATGGTGGAGACGGTCAACGGCGTAGTCACGCTGAAGGGCACCGTGGCCACCCAGGCCGAGCATGACAAGGCACTCCGCGTGACCAAGGGCATCAAGGGCGTGAAGAGCGTCGATGCCAGCGGCCTGAAGGTCGCGGCCTCCGCCAAGCGCTGATCCCAGCGTC
>NZ_DAMAGC010000191.1:0-3079 GCF_031995405.1 Stenotrophomonas sp.
ATCGCCGCCGCGCGATACAGCTGCTCTGCCACCACCAGGCGCACCAGCATGTGCTGCAGCGTCAGCGGCCCGATCCACCACTTCTCGTCGGCCAGCGCCGATACCTCGGACGAATGTCCCTCCGGCCCGCCGATCAGGAACGCCAGGTCCCTGCCCTGCCCGCGCCAGTGTTCCAGACGCTGCGCCAGCTGCTCCGAACTCAGCTGCCGGCCCGGCACATCCAGCGCCACCACATAGGCATTCTTCGGCAGTGCCGCGATCACCCGCCTGCCCTCGTCATCGGTGGCGCGGCGCGCATCGCGGCCCTTGCCGCGCAGGCCCGGCTCGATCTCCACCAGCTCGAACGGCAACCAGTGCGACAGACGCTTCTGGTACTCGGCAAATCCCTGGGCCACCCACGAGGGCGCGCGCTCACCGGTAGCGATCAACCTGGCTTTCATCTGCACTCTCCCGGCATCGGCCACGATGCCGTTGAAATGACAACGGCGCCATCGGCGCCGTCATCGTGACTCCAACGCGGCCGCTCAGCGCGCGTCGTAGTTGTACTCGTCGCCTTCATCGGCGTCGTCGAGCAGGCTCGGCGGCTGGTCGCCGACCGTCCACAGGCGCTCCAGCGCGTAGAACTCGCGCACGCGCGGCAGCATGACATGCACCACCACGTCGCCCAGGTCGACCAGCACCCACTCGGCTTCGCGCTCGCCTTCCACGCCCAGCGGCATCATCCCCAGCTGCTTGGCGAACTTGACCACCTCATCGGCAATCGACTTCACGTGCCGGCTTGAGGTGCCCGAGGCGATCACCATGTAATCGGCGACGCTGGACTTGCCGATCACGTCGATTTCGACGAGATCCTTGGCCTTCAGTTCTTCGGTGGCCTTGCGCACGCACTCCAGCAGCTGGAGGGTGGAGGGCGCCGGATTCGGCATTTGGACCTTGATGGTCTGGGGCTGGGCTTGGTTGCTCAAAGCGGGTGGACTCGATAAATGTGGGGCCGATTATACGGGCCCGGGCGCCCGAGCGTATTCACGGTGAAGACGCACCGTACAGGCCGCGCTCGGCGATGTAGTCGGCCACCGCCGCCGGCAGCAGCGCCCGCCAGTCCCCGCCGGCGGCGATCCGCTGGCGTACCGCGCTGGCCGACTCCTCGCGCAACGGGGCCTGCAGGCGCAGCACGCGGCCGGCCGGCGCACCCAGCAGATCGCGCTCGTGGCGGGCCCAGCGGCCCTCCAGCGCGGCGGCCAGGGCCGGCGGCAGGGCCTGCTCCAGCGGGCTGCCGGGACGGTCGGCGACGATGAAATGGGCCAGCCCGAACAGCGCCTCCCACTCATGCCAGCCGGTCAGGCCAAGCAGGCTGTCGGCCCCGACCAGCCAGGCCAGGGGCTGGTGCGGGCCAAGCTCGGCACGCAGTTCGCGCAGGGTGTCCACGCTGTAGGACGGCACCCCCGGCTGGCGGGCCGCGCGCTCCAGCTCGCGGCGATCCAGCAGCAGGCCCGGCTCCTCGCCGATGGCCAGGGCCAGCATGTGGGCGCGTTGTTCAGCATCGGCACCCGGCGGGGCGCGGTGCGGCGGGTCGGCCGCCGGCAGCAGGCGCACGGCGACCTGGAGCTGGTCGCGCGCGGCGCGTGCGATCGCCAGGTGCCCCAGGTGGACCGGATCGAAGGTGCCGCCGTAGTGGATGCGCAGGCCCATGCCGCTCAGGCGCGGGCCAGCAGGCGCACCGCGCGGGCCTCGGACACCGCCAGCAGCAGGCGCTCCACGCCCAGCCACGGATCGCCGTCGGCGCGCCCCTTGGCCATGCGATCGACCAGGCCGGCCTCGGCCACGAAACGGTCCCAGCGCCTGGGCTCGGGATGTCGCTGCAGCGCGCGCTTGAACGGGGCCTGGCGGGATTCCCAGATGCCGCGGCTCTTCATCTCCGCGGCCAGGTTGCCACCACGCGCCTGCACCCGCGCCAGTCCCGCCGTGGACAGCAATTCGCGGATCACCATCGGCATCAATGCGGCCACCGCTTCACCCTCCCCGCGCAACCCGGCCAGCATCCGCAGCACCGCCGCCGGTTGCCCGGAGAAACTGGCTTCAAGCAGGCGGAAGACGTCGTAGCGGGCTGCATCGGCAACCAGCGACTCCATCGTCTGTACGTCCAGGGTCTGACCGGCGGCGAGCAGCGCCAGCTTGTCGATTTCCTGCGCGGCGGCCAGCAGATTGCCTTCCACCCGCTCGGCCAGGCGCTGCACCGCGGCCGGTTCGGCACGCAGGCCCTTGCCGCGCAGGCGGCGCTCGATCCAGTCCGGCAGTTCATGCGGCTTGATCGCCCAGGCCACCGAGAGCACGCCGACGCGATTGACCGCCTCGGCCCACTTGCCCTGGTGGGCCTTGCTCCATTCGTTGCAGGTGATCATCAGGATCACGTCCGGCGCCGGGTTGGCACAGAACTGGCTGATCACCTCGGCACCGTCCTTGCCCGGCTTGCCGCTGGGCAGGCGCAGCTCCATCAGCCGGCGCGCACTGAACAGGCTGGGCGCGTTGAAACTGGCACCGACCTGGTCCCAATCGAAATCGCGGCCATCGGCATCGAACACCTCACGCTCGTCGATACCGTCGGCGCGCGCGCGGGCGCGCACCGCATCGGCGGCTTCTAGCACGCGCAGGGTCTCCGGGCCGGCGATCAGGTAAACCGGTGACAGCGCCTGGCTGGCCGGTTGACTGGCGAGTTGTTCGGGTCGCAGTTCCATCCTGGCGCGCCGGTCCGCGGGCGGACCGGTCAGTGCCCCTGGGTGGGGGCGGCCGGCGGCTGCACCGGCGGTTCAACCGGGGCGGTGGTCGGGGCGGCCGGCTTGGCCGGCACGCGACCTTCCATCTCGGCCCGCACCACGCTGTCGATGCG
The DNA here is from genome assembly GCF_031995405.1 of Stenotrophomonas sp. GTDB lineage: Bacteria > Pseudomonadota > Gammaproteobacteria > Xanthomonadales > Xanthomonadaceae > Stenotrophomonas. The sequence continues at coordinate 2,885 of NZ_DAMAGC010000191.1, forward strand.
ACGCATGATCGAGGCCGACATTTCACGACGCAGTTCGTCGGCGAGGATCTCGCGCTCGGTGGTGGTACCGGTGGCGTCGGTCGGCGGCGACACGTAATCGCGCGACAGCTCGATCACCTGCTGCGGCACCAGCTCGCTGCCATCCTCACGCAGGAACTTGAAGATCACCGCGTAGCGCAGGCTGTATTCCTGGGC
>NZ_DAMAGC010000191.1:3089-4551 GCF_031995405.1 Stenotrophomonas sp.
CTGTGCATCTATGGCGATCGGCAGATCACCCCAACGCTCGGACATCACCTGCAGCTGGGCGACCTTGGCGGTGCTGCCCGGTTCGGCGGCGCTGTCCGGCTCGGTGACCTGCGCGCCCGACGCCTGCAGGCCGCGACGCAGCAGCTTGGCCAGTTCACTATAGGGGGCGCTGGATACCACCTGCACCGCGGCGGTGTCGGCCGGCAGCATCAGCTTGTTGCGCATATGGAAGCCACACCCGGCGAGGGTCGCGGTGAGAACGAGGGCAAGCAGGAATCGGGTCATGGGCACAGTCTGGGGGAGCCGGGCGGGCGCGGCAACAGGCATAGAAGATGCCCGATGCCGCGTGAACGTGACTTGAGACCAACGGGCCGCGGTCAGGCGGCCACGATGTTCACGATCTTGCCGGGCACGATGATGATCTTGCGCACGGTCAGACCGTCCAGGAACTTGGCCGCGTTCGGCTCGGCCAGGCCCAGTGCTTCGATCTGGTCGCGCGCGGCGTCGGCGGCCACCTCGATGGTGCCGCGCAGCTTGCCGTTGACCTGCACCGCCAGCGTCACCGCATCGCGCACCAGCGCGGCCGGATCGGCTTCGGGGAACATCTGGTCTTCCAGCAGTTCCTCGCCATGGCCCAGCACCTGCCACAGGGCATGGCTGGCATGCGGGGTGATCGGGTTGAGCAGCAGCACGGTGGCACGCAGCGCCTCCTGGCGCACCGCACGGCCCTGGTCGCTGACGTCATCGAACCTGGCCAGCGCGTTCATCAGCTCCATCACCGCGGCGATGGCGGTGTTGAAACTGTGGCGACGGCCGTAGTCGTCGCCGACCTTGCCGATGGTTTCATGGGTCTTGCGCCGCAGCGCCTTCTGCCCGGCGTCCAGTGCGGCCACGTCCAGTGCCGGTGCGGCGCCGTCGGCAGCGTGCTTCTGCACCTGCGCCCACAAACGGCGCAGGAAGCGGGCCATGCCATCGACGCCGGCTTCGTTCCATTCCAGCGACTGTTCCGGCGGCGCGGCGAACATCGAGAACAGGCGCACGGTGTCGGCGCCGTACTTGCCCACCATCGCCTGCGGATCCACGCCGTTGTTCTTCGACTTGGACATCTTCTCGGTGCCACCGATCACCACCGGCTGGCCGTCGGCGATCAGGGTGGCGCCGGTGATGCGGCCGCGCTCGTCGCGCTGCACGTCCACGTCGGCCGGGTTGATCCAGTCCTTGGAGCCGTCCGGATTGGGCCGGTAGTAGGTTTCCGCGATCACCATGCCCTGGCACAGCAGGTTCTGCGCCGGCTCGTTGCTGTCCACCATGCGCGCATCACGCAGCAGCTTGTGGAAGAAGCGGAAGTACATCAGGTGCAGGATCGCGTGCTCGATGCCACCGATGTACTGGTCCACCGGCAGCCAGTAGTTGCCCCGCTTGTCGACCGCATCACGGGCGCCCGGCGAGGTGTAGCGCGCGT
>NZ_DAMAGC010000192.1:0-4522 GCF_031995405.1 Stenotrophomonas sp.
TGGACCTGGAAGGCCGCCAGCCGCGCCATCCCCACCCCACCCAGCACCAGCCGCCGCAACGCCTCGCCGTCGCTGGCGCGTGCACTGCCGTGGGTCGGCACCACCCGTCGCTGCCCGTCCACCAGCAGTGGCCAGCCCGACTGCGCGCGGGGGTGGCCGATATCGAGCCGGTTGTGCGCCAGCAGCGCATCGGCGGTTTCCGGCAGGCCATGGCGGGCGGCATACGCCGGCGCGGCCACGATCACCATCGGCGTCGCCCCCAGCCGCCGCGCCACCAGGCGGGAATTCTTCAGCGGTCCGGCGCGCACCGCGACGTCGGTGCGTTGTTCAAGCAGGTCGATCACCTCGTCGGTGAGCACCAAGTCCACCCCCACCTGCGGATGCCGTGCCAGGAAGTCCGGCAACAGCGGCAGCAGGAAGTGGTGCCCGAACGGCACGTTGGCATTCACCCGCAGTCGCCCGCGCGGCGCGGCATGGGCGCTGGCGCAGCGCTCGGCCTCGTCCAGGTCGGCCAGCACCCGCAGCCCCCGCTCGTAGAAGGTGCAGCCCTCCGGGGTGAGCTGCAGCTGGCGGGTCGAGCGCTGCAGCAGGCGCGTGCCCAGCCGCTGCTCCAGTCGCGACACCAGCTTGCTGACCGCCGACGGACTCAACTCCAGCGAACGCGCCGCCGCCGAGAAGCCGCCGGTTTCGATGACCCGGACGAACACTTCCAGTTCGCCGGAACGGTTGATGTCGGTGCCTGCCATGGGATGAATTCAGTTCACAGATGATTGTCCACGCGCAGTCTAGTTCACAGATTGGGCGCGGATCACCATGGCCGTCCCCCACTCGACGGTTCGCCCGATGAATGCACTCACCCGCCTTGCCGCCACCGCCCTGCTGACTGCCTCCACTACTGCGGCCGCCGCGCCTCCCGCCCCTTGGGTGGCCAGCTGGCAGGCCAGCCCGCAACCGGTCTGGGACGCGGACTTTCTCTTCCCCACGGGCATCCCCGCGCAGTTGCAAGGACAGACCGTCCGCCAGACCGCGCGCCTGAGCCTCGGCGGGAACCAGCTGCGGGTGCGTCTGAGCAATGCCTACGGCGACCGGCCGGTGCGGATCGGCGCAGCGAGCGTTGCCGCCGCGCCCGGTGAGGTGCCGATGTCCCTGGCCTTCGATGGCCAGGCCGAGGTGGTCATCGCCCCCGGCCAGGAGCGCCTGAGCGATCCGCTGGGGCTGGCCACCCGCGACCTGCAGGCCGTGCAGGTCAGCGTCTACGTCCCGGAGCGGCTGCGCCTGCGCACCTTCCATTGGGATGGCCGGCAAACCGCGTCGATCGGTGGCGGCGACCAGACCCGCGCGCCGACACTAGAGGCGACCTCGACCACCACCGCGCGCCTGTTCCTGACCGGTATCGACGTCCAGGCAGGCGCCAGCGCGCGCAGCGTGGTGGTGATCGGCGATTCGATCACCGATGGCGCCACCGCCAGCCTCGACCGTGACCAGCGCTGGACCGATCATCTCGCGGCGCGGCTGGCGCCACGCGGCGTGGCGGTGGTCAATGCCGGCATCTCCGGCGGCCGCCTCCTGCGCGACGGCATGGGTGACGCCGCCGTCTCCCGCTTCCGGCGCGACGTGCTCGATACGCCCGGCGTGGCCAGCGTCATCGTGCTGATCGGCATCAACGACATCGCCTGGCCCGGCACCGCCTTCGCCCGCGGGGAGCCGGTACCGACGCTGCCAGAGCTGCAGGCCGGCTACCGACGCCTGGTCGAGCGCGCGCATGCCCGCGGCGTACGCATCCTCGGCGCCACCCTGCCGCCGTTCGCCGGTGCCCTGCCCGGCACGCCGCTGGCCGACTACTACCAGCCGAACAAGGATACCCTGCGCCACCAGCTCAACGCCTGGCTGCGCAACGACAGCCCGTTCGACGCGGTGATCGACCTGGACGCGGCCCTGCGCGATCCCGCCCATCCCGAGCGGCTGGCCCCGGCCTTCGATTCCGGTGACCACCTGCACCCGGGCGATGCCGGCAACCAGGCAATGGCCGACGCGGTGGACCTGGAGGCCCTGCTCCCGGAACCGGCACCCGCCACCGCACGCTGAAACGCAAAAACCCCGGGCCAGGGCCCGGGGTCCGGTGAAGCGCGGTGCGGTTGCGCGGCGGTCTGACGACCGGCCGCCGGGCCATTACCGACGCTTCTTGCGTACGTACAGGACGAGCGAGTGCTCTTCCAGCTCGTAGCCGTGTTCGGTGGCGATCTTGCGCTGAAGTTCTTCGATTTCGTGGCTTTCGAACTCGATGATCTTGCCGGTGTCCACGTCGACCATGTGGTCGTGGTGGCCGCCGCGATCAAGTTCGTAGACAGCCTGGCCGCCCTCGAAATTGTGCTTCAGCACCAGGCCGGCGGCCTCGAACTGGGTCAGCACCCGGTACACCGTGGCCAGCCCGATCTCGTCGCCGTGCTCCAGGAGCTGGCGGTAGATGTCTTCGGCGGTCATGTGATGCTGGTGGTTCTGGGCATTGCGCTGCTCGAGCAACGCCAGGATCCGCATCCGCGGATGGGTCACCTTCAGGCCGACTTTGCGCAGGTCGTGGGTTTCCATAGTTCTCCGTTCATTGGCGATTTAGCGCCAGCTGCCTCGGATTGGGTCGCGGCGACGCGTCGTGAGTGTATCATCGACTGGATTTCCCCAAACGCCCTTTCCGATGCGCAAACTCCTGCTGGTCGCCGCCGTTGCCCTGTCCACCACGGGCTGCGGCATCATCTATAAGCAACCCATCTATCAGGGCAACCTGATCCGGGAGCAGGCCGTCGGTCAGCTGCAGGTGGGCCAGAGCAAGCAGCAGGTCAACGCGCTGCTCGGCACCCCCTCGATCCCGGACCCGTTCCACGCCCAGCGCTGGGATTACACCGCCAGCCAGCGCGTGAACCGCCTCGGCCAGACCGAAGTGAAGAACTTCACGGTCTACTTCGAGAACGACGTGGTCACCCGTTGGGACGGCGAGTACTTCGCCAACAACGACGCGGATCTGGCCAAGACCACGGTGCGCCAGTTCGGTCGCAACCTGGCCAAGGACAAGAAGAAGCGCGGCGGCCGCTGAGGCCAGCGGCACGTTCTTCAGCTGCCGGCGCGGGCGCGTCGGCGGCGGTTGTCCTTCGGGTCGGCCAGCAACGGGCGCAGCAGCTCGACCCGGTCCCCATCGCGCAGCGTCTGGGTCGGCCGGGCCAGCAGCCCATGCACGGCCACGGCCGGACACAGGTCGCTGCCGGCCAGCGCGGCGGCGGCAATGGCGTCGGCCACCGTGGCGGTCTCAGGCAGCTGCAGCTGGCGTGATGCCACCCGATCCGGCCAGGCCAGCACCACTTCCACCGCGATCACCGCTCAGTCCTGCCCATCGGCGACGCGGACGAAATCATTGACCATGCGATCGGCCAGGCCCTGGAAACCCAGTGCCAGCGCCGGGCCCAGCAGTCGCGAATTCGGTTCGAATTCCAAGGTCAGGGTCACCTTGCAGGCGTCCTCGGCCAGCGCATGGAAGTCCCAGCGCCCATGCAGACGCTTGAACGGACCATCGCGCAGCTGCATGTCGATGCTGCTGGGACGCTGCAGGGTGTTTTCGGTCATGAACCAGGTCGAGAACGAGCCCAACCCAAGGTCCAGGCGCGCCACCAGGCGGTCCGGGCCGGATTCCAGGATCTGCGACGCCGAGCACCAGCGGAACCGGCGCGGATAGGCATCGATATCATTGACCAGATCGAACATACGGGCAGCCGAATGTTCGACCAGGGCACTACGGCGGATAGTTGGCATGCGGCAATACTGTGTGCTGATGAATCGACCGGGGAGGCCCGAATCGGAGACAATACGGACATGAGCAAGAACAGCGGCAAGGATAAAGCAAACAACGCGACGGCCAACAAAACCATCGCGCTCAACAAGCGTGCCCGCCACGAGTACCACATCGAAGATCGCTTCGAGGCCGGCCTGGCCCTGCAGGGCTGGGAGGTCAAGTCGATCCGCGCCGGGCGCGGCAACATCATCGATGCTTACGCCTACGTGCGTGATGGCGAGATCTATCTGATCGGCGCGCAGATCACGCCGTTGATCCAGGCCTCTTCCCACGTGGTGGCCAACGACCGTCGCGAGCGCAAGCTGCTCCTGCATCGCAACGAGATCGACAAGCTGATCGGCAAGGTCCAGCGCGACGGCTACACGATCGTGCCGACGGCGATGTACTGGAGCAAGAACAAGATCAAGCTCGAGATCGCACTGGCCAAGGGCAAGCAGACCCACGACAAGCGCGACGCCGAGAAGGACCGCGACTGGGCGCGCGAGAAGTCGCGCACCATGCGCCGCCACAACCGCGACGCGTGATGGAACGCACGGTGCCCGCGCCGTGCATCCAGCCGGCCAGCGTCGAGGACACCCGCGCGGTGTTCGCCGGCCTGCTCGCCTTCAACCAGACCGCCAGTGGCGATGCCCTGGAGGACCAGCCGGTCAACCGGGTCATCCACGATGCCGCCGGCCAGGTCGTGGC
>NZ_DAMAGC010000193.1:0-4393 GCF_031995405.1 Stenotrophomonas sp.
CTCGCAGGGTTCCAAGCCCGCGCCGGCCGCCGCCAGCACCCAGGCGCCGGCCGCCAACGCCGCCGGTTTCACCGTGCAGGGCACCAAGGATGAGGCGTTCGGCAAGGTCGGCACCGCGCTGGAAGCCATTGCAGGGGTGAAGATCGCCAGCAAGGCACAGCTGCTGGGCTCCTACGACGTGGCCTATGAAGGCAGCGATTTCCTGGTGCGCGTGGTCGGCGTGGAAGCCGGCGCGTACATCTCCGCCGTTGACCCGCGTGGCCTGCCGGCGACCGGTGCTGCCCCGACCAAGCTGCTGGCGGAGCTGAAGGCGAAGCTGGCCCGGTAAGGGGGTGTGCGGACCCGGCCGTTGTCCGGGTCCGTGGCGCGGGCCGCGACCGGAAGCCTGGTAGAGCCGAGCCATGCTCGGCTGCGCTGTCCCGGTAGAGCCGAGCCATGCTCGGCTGCGTCAGGATTGGGTCAGGACGGCCAGACGGCCAGCCTGTCAGCCGAGCATGGCTCGGCTCTACCGGATTGGGTCAGCCGAGCGTGGTTCGGCGCTACCGGAGATGAAAAAGGGCGCCTATGGCGCCCTTTTTTCATTGCGGCACGCTGGCGTGGCTCAGCGCTCGAGCAGCGGCAGCTTGTCCGGCTTGCCATCCCATTCGCCGGCGTCGGCAGGCGGGTCCTTGCGCACGGTCAGCACCGGCCAGGCCTTGGCCAGCTCGGCGTTGAGGCCCACGAACACTTCCTGCCCGGCGGGCACGTCGTCTTCGGGGAAGATCGCGTTGACCGGGCACTCGGGTTCGCACAAGGTGCAGTCGATGCACTCGTCCGGGTCGATCACCAGGAAGTTCGGGCCTTCATGGAAGCAATCCACGGGGCACACTTCCACGCAATCGGTGTGTTTGCACTTGATGCAGTTTTCGGTGACGACAAAAGGCATGGCTGGATCTGGATCCGACAGTAAGCCGGACAATTCTAGAACAGGTTGGCCGCTGGCGCGGGATTGGATCTCACTTGTCGCTGCAACCGGGCCCGCTGCAGGGTCGGCTCACCAGCGGAACGTGGCATCGGGCAGCCCGGCGATGCCGGTTTCCACGACGAATACGCTGCCGGCGTGCGGGGCGGCGGCGAGCGCTTCGGGGCTGTGGTCCAGGCGCGAGCTGGTGACCATCAGCTGGCTCAGCCCCGTTCCACCCAGCGCAACGCAGGTGGGGTTGCGGACCGGCATCGGCACGACCCGGTCGATCCGTCCGTCGGGCAGGTAACGGACCACCCGCGAGGCACGCCACTGCGCATTCCACAAACCGCCGTCGGCATCGATGATCGCCCCGTCCGGCTCCCACGCCGGGTCCTCCAGCCGGGCGAACCGGCGGGGATGGCTGCATTGGGCACGTTCGGCATCGTAGTCGCAGCACCACAGTTCCGGCCGCACCGAATCGCAGTAGTACATCGTGGCGCCGTCCGCGCTGAAGCAGATCGCGTTGGGGATCACCACGCCAGGCAGGTCCAGAGGGCGCAAGCCGTGGCGCGCGCTGTACTGGTAGAAGCGGCCGAGCGGTTCGCGCGCAGGGTCCTCGTTCATGGTGCCGAACACGAGGTTGCCGGCACGATCGGTGCGCCCGTCGTTGCTGCGGGTGGTGGGTTGCTCCGGTTGCACGTCGGCCAGCCACTGCAGGCGCAGCGCGCCATCGGGCGCATCGATATCGACCCGCTGCAGGGAGCCGGCCAGGGCGAGCAGCAACTGGCCATCCTCGCCTTCGGCCAGGCAGGCGGGGCGGTCGGGCAGGGGCCAGTGGCGGGACGTGCCGGTGGACGCGTCGTACTGCCACAGCTGCCGCGCGCTGATATCCACCCAGAACAGACACTGCCGACGCGTTGACCACAGCGCGCCTTCGCCGTGGGTGCAGCGGCTGTCGATCAGCAGGGCGGGGGTGGCGGTGTCGGCAGGGGGCATCAGGGCAGGGGGATCGTGGCAGGGCCGGGCATTTTGCCATCGCCAAGGGCAACGGACCGTGGGCATCGGCGGCGTGCGCGACAGGGCGTGCCGCTCCCGGGCCGATCCCGACCGCAGGCATGGTGTCGCTGCCCGGACCTGTGCGACGCTGCGGCCATCCCCGTGGTCGCGCGGTTGGGCGGCCGTCCTTTCCTCCGGCCAGGTGCGTCCATGTCCACACCGCTTCCCCGATCCAACGCCAGCAGCGAGAACACCGCGTTCATCGTCCTGATCAGCTGCGTGGCCACCATCGGTGGCTTCCTGTTCGGCTTCGACAGCGGCGTCATCAACGGCACCGTCGATGGGCTGAAACAGACCTTCCAGTCCAGCCAGGCCGGCATCGGCTTCGAGGTGGCCTCGATGCTGCTGGGCTGCGCGATCGGTGCGTTCTTCGCCGGCCGGCTCGGCGATCGGCTCGGCCGGCGCGGCGTGCTGATCATCGCCGCGGCGATGTTCCTGCTGTCGGCGCTGGGTGCCGGTGCAGCGCGCAGCTCGGCGCTGTTCGTGCTCGCGCGGGTGGTTGGCGGCTTCGCGGTGGGTGCGGCCAGCGTGATGTCGCCGGCCTACATCGCCGAGGTGGCGTCGGCGCGCTATCGCGGCCGGCTGGCGACGGTGCAGCAGATGGCGATCATCACCGGGCTGTTCTGCGCGTTCCTCAGCAACTACCTGCTGGCGCGCGCTGCCGGGGCCTCGACCGAGCCGTTGTGGCTGGGACAGGAGGCTTGGCGCTGGATGTTCTGGATGCAGGCATTGCCATCGGCGCTGTTCCTGCTGCTGTTGCTGCGTATCCCTGAAAGCCCGCGCTACCTGGTGGTCAAGGGCCGGCACGCGCAGGCGCTGGCGGTGTTGACCCGGCTCTACGGCGCGGAGGAAGCGCGGGTCAAGGTCGCCGAGATCGAAGGTTCGCTGGCCGGCGACCCGCACCGGCCGCGGCTGTCGGACCTGATCGACAAGCGCGCCGGTGGGCTGCGCCGAATCGTCTGGATCGGCATCGGCCTGGCCGTGTTCCAGCAGCTGGTCGGCATCAACGTGGTCTTCTATTACGGCGCGGTGCTGTGGCAGGCGGTGGGCTTCTCCGAGAACGACGCGCTGCTGATCAACGTGCTCTCCGGTGCGCTCAGCATCGGCGCCTGTCTGCTGACCATCGTGCTGATCGACCGGATCGGGCGGCGCCCGCTGCTGTGGATCGGCTCGCTGGGCATGGCGGTGTCGCTGGCGCTGGTCACCGTGGCGTTTGCCAGCGGCACCCTGGACGGTGGCCAGCTGCGGCTGTCCGACGGCATGGGGCGGCTGGCGCTGGTCGCGGCCAACGTCTACGTGGTGTTCTTCAACATGTCCTGGGGACCGGTGATGTGGGTGATGCTGGGCGAGATGTTCCCCAACCAGATCCGCGGCTCGGGGCTGGCGGTGGCCGGTGCGGCGCAATGGAGCGCCAACTTCGCCATTACCGTCAGCTTCCCGGTGCTGCTGACCGGGATCGGCCTGGCCGGTGCCTACGGCATCTATACGCTGGCCGCGGTGCTGTCGATCTTCTTCGTGCTGCGCTACGTGCGCGAGACCAAGGGCAAGGAGCTGGAGCAGATGGAGGGCTGAGCCTGGCGGCCGGCCCTGCAACGCAAAAACCCCGCCGGGGCGGGGTTTCTGGTCGTTCTGCACCGCGACTGGTGCTCCCTAGGGGACTCGAACCCCTGTTTTAGCCTTGAGAGGGCCACGTCCTAACCTCTAGACGAAGGGAGCAGACTTTGTCGCGAACTGCGCAGCGCGCTAGTATATGGACCTAGATGCCATTGGGCAATCCCGAAAACTCAACCGGAAGCGCCAACATCAATTCTTCTGCTACATCACCGTTCAGCCTGCGCGTGATTCCGCGCGATCAGCACACCATCTCCCGCAAGGACATCAGCCCGAACGCGTTGCGCGTGCTGTACCGGCTGCGTGATTCCGGGTTCGCCGGCTACCTCGTGGGTGGCGCCGTGCGCGACCTGCTGGTCGGTGGCAACCCCAAGGACTTCGACGTGGCCACCGATGCCACGCCCGAGCAGGTCAAGGCGCTGTTCCGCAACTGCCGCCTGATCGGCCGCCGCTTCCGTCTGGCCCACGTCGTGTTCGGTCGCGAGATCATCGAGGTGGCCACCTTCCGCGCCAACATCGATGACGGCAGCGGCGACCGCGAGATGGAAAACGGCATGCTGGTCCGCGACAACGTCTACGGCAGCATCGAGGACGACGCGATCCGCCGCGACTTCACCTGCAACGCGCTGTACTACGCCATCGAGGACTTCTCGGTGCGCGACTACACCGGCGGTTTCGAAGACGTGCAGGCGCGCCTGATGAAACTCATCGGCGATCCCGAGAAGCGCTACCAGGAAGACCCGGTGCGGATGCTGCGCGCGGTGCGCCTGGCGGCCAAGCTCG
>NZ_DAMAGC010000194.1:0-4197 GCF_031995405.1 Stenotrophomonas sp.
CGATCTCCAGCGCCTTCTCCACCCCCAGCGCATTGACCCGCTCCAGCCCCTGCTCCACCCCCCCCGGATCGTAGGGCAGGGCGTCCGGATCGGATTCCACGCCGTCGATGAGATCGAAGAACGACGGCGCCAGCACCGCATAGCCTGCGGCGGCAAAGCCTTCGGCGACCTCGCGCACGTGCGGGTTGACCCCGAAAATCTCCTGGATGACCACCAGCCCGGCGCGGGGCTTGCCCGCCGGGGTGGCCTGCCAGGCGCGGACCGGACCGTGATGCGTATCGAGCGTGACCCACTCACCCATGATGCGTGACTCCTGTTGGTTCAGGCGTTCATTATCCGGCGGCAGCCGGTTAGCGTGATGTCAGGGGCGGTGCCGGATCTGGCGGCATCGACCGCACGCGATTCAGGGCACAGGCCGCAACGCCGGTATACTTGCCGCCGTTTCCGGCCCCAGGTCCCCACGCCATTCCGGCATGGGCCCAGGCCCCCAGAGTCCCGCGATTCCATGTCCCAGCTGAACCCCAAAGTCGGCTTCGTCAGCCTTGGCTGCCCGAAGGCCCTCGTCGATTCCGAGCGCATCCTCACCCAGCTGCGGTCCGAGGGCTATGACATCGTGCCTTCCTACGATTCGGCCGACGTGGTGGTGGTCAACACCTGCGGCTTCATCGATTCGGCCGTGACCGAGTCGCTGGATGCGATCGGCGAGGCGATGAACGCCAACGGCAAGGTGATCGTCACCGGCTGCCTGGGCAAGCGCCCGGAGCAGATCCGCGAGGCCTACCCGAACGTGCTGGCCGTGTCCGGGCCGCAGGACTACCTGAGCGTGATGGAGGCCGTGCACGCCGCGCTGCCGCCCAAGCATGATCCGTTCGTGGACCTGGTGCCCGACTACGGCATCAAGCTGACCCCGCGCCATTACGCGTACCTGAAGATTTCCGAAGGCTGCAACCACAAGTGCAGCTTCTGCATCATTCCCTCGATGCGCGGCAAGCTGGTCTCGCGCCCGGTCGATGAGGTGCTGCGTGAAGCCGAGCGCCTGGTGCGCGGTGGCGTGAAGGAACTGCTGGTGGTCTCGCAGGACACCTCGGCCTACGGCGTGGATGTGAAATACGCCGAGCGCATGTGGCGCGACAAGGCCTACCAGACCCGGCTCAAGGCGTTGTGCGAAGGCCTGTCCGAACTGGATGCCTGGACCCGCATGCATTACGTCTACCCGTACCCGCACGTGGACGAGATCGTCCCGCTGATGGCCGAGAACCGCATCCTGCCGTACCTGGACATCCCGTTCCAGCACGCCAGCCCGCGCATCCTCAAGCTGATGAAACGCCCGGGTGCGGTCGACAAGACCCTCGAGCGCGTGCAGCGCTGGCGCCAGTTGTGCCCGGACATCACCGTGCGCTCGACCTTCATCGTCGGTTTCCCCGGCGAGACCGACGCCGAGTTCGAGGAACTGCTGTCGTTCCTGGACGAGGCGCAGCTGGACCGCGTCGGCGCGTTCGCCTACTCGCCGGTGACCGGCGCCACCGCCAACGATCTGCCTGGTGCGGTGCCGGAGGAAGTGAAGCAGGAGCGCCTGGCCCGCTTCATGGAACGCCAGGCGGAGATCTCCGCCGCGCGCCTGGAATCCAAGATCGGCAGCGTGCAGCAGTGTCTGGTCGATGCGATCGAAGACGGCATCGCCGTCGCCCGTTCCAGGGCCGACGCGCCGGAAATCGACGGGCTGGTGCATATCCAGAACGCCGAGGAAGCCAGGCTGCGCGTGGGTCAGTTCGTCGATGTCGAGATCACCGAGAGCGACGACCACGATCTGTTTGGCGACGCGATCATCGCCGCCGCCACGCGCAAGCCGTTCGACCTGCAGGTGCTGTGACCGCTGCGGCGTCCGCCGCTACCGGCGGTCGTCGCCGCTTCGTCGCGCCGCCGCGTGGTGCGGTGGACGCGATGTGCTTCGCGCAGCCCCTCTACGCGGCGCTGCGCGAGGACCAGGATCTGCTGACGGCGCCCGACTGGCCGAGCATCCCGATGCTCGATGCCCGCCTTGCCCTGCCGCATCGGCAACTGGTCGCGCAGGACGCGGCCCTGCTGGCCGACGGGCTGCATTACGAAACGCGCATTGCCGAGCGCGGGCAGATCGCCACGCGTGCGGACAACTGGCACGACCTGTTCAACGCCCTGGTCTGGGCGCGCTACCCGGCCATCAAGCAGGCCCTCAACCAGCAGCAGTGCCGCCACATCGCGGCGATGCCTTCCGGACAGCGCAACCGCGCGCAGGCGGCCCTGACCCAGTTCGACGAGACCGGCGTGATCGTGCGGGTGCGTGATCCAGCGGTGCTGCAGGCGTGGGACCGGCATGACTGGTCGGCGCTGTTCGTCGATGGGGCAGACGCATGGCGCGAGGGCGACATCGCGGTGGCGGCCGTGATCGGCCATGCGTTGATGGAACAGGCACTGTTGCCCGGGCGGCTGCTGGTGGGCAAATGCGTGGTGGTGCAGGGCGATGAGGACGCGCGTGCTGTCGCGCAGGTGGCGGCCCTGATCGAGCGCGGACGCCTCCTCAACGATCCGCTGGCGCTGCGGCCGCTCCCGCTGATGGGCATCCCCGGCTGGCATGCAGGCCAGGACGCCGTGTTTTACCAGCAGGCCGGGTATTTCCGCCCCGCGCGCGAGGGAAGGAACTACCCCGCGCCGTCAACCGGGTAGAACCGGCCCATGCCCGGCTGGCCGCGCGCAGCGCGCAGCGCGGCAATGATCGCCGTCTCTACCGGCCTTCGCCGCCGGGGTACTCCACCGCCAGGATCGCAAAACCGTGGCGGCCGCTTGGCAGCTCCACCTCGAACTCATCATCCACGCGCTTCTTCAACAACGCACGCGCCAGCGGCGAGTCGATGCTGATCAACCCCGTCGGCGCGTCGGTCTCGTCCGGACCTACGATGCGATAGCGGCTCACATCGCCGCTGTCCACATTCTCCAGTTCCACCCATGCCCCGAAGAACACCGCCTGCGGGTCGGTCGGCGGCTGGTCGACGATGCGCAGCGCGTCCAGGCGCTTGGTCAGGTAGCGCACGCGTCGGTCGATTTCGCCCAGCTGCTTCTTGCGGTAGGTGTATTCGGCGTTCTCCGAGCGGTCGCCTTCGGCCGCGGCGGCGGCCAGCGCCTTGACCACGTCCGGGCGGCGCACGCGCCACAGGTCGTCCAGTTCGACTTTCAGCCGCTGGTGGCCCTGTGCGGTGATCAGGGCCGTACTCTTTTCCGCAGGGGGACGCCAACGCGACATCAGGTCTGTCTGTGCTCTGGGTAAGGTGCCGCACCCGACGGCGCGACACGCAGTATCAACGTTTGCCGCCGAAAATGCCGCCGAGCAGGCCACGCACGATCTGGTTGCCCAGCCGGGTGCCCACGGTGCGCGTGGTCTGCTTGGCCATGGTCTCGATCATGCCCTGGCGGCGCTTGGTCCCGAAGATCGCATCCTTGATCGACTGGCCGAAGCCGCCTTCCTGCGCCTCGTCCTGCTGACGCGTGCGTGCGGCCGGGGCATCGGCCTGTGCGACCGCCTTCTGCGCGCGCTGGGCCAGCAGTTCGGCGGCCGATTCGCGGTTGATCGCGGTGTCGTAGCGGGTGCCGACCGGGCTGCCGGCGCGCACCTGCGCGCGTTCGGCCTCGGTGATGGCGCCCATCCGGCAGCGCGGCGGCGCGATCTGGGTCTGCTGCACGGGCGAGGGAATGCCCTTGTCCTGCAGCGTGGACACCAGCGCCTCGCCGGTGCCCAGCTTGGCCAGCACGGCGGCGACATCGAGCTTGGGATTGGGCACGAAGGTTTCCGCTGCGGTCCTCACTGCCTTCTGGTCGCGCGGGGTGAACGCACGCAGCGCATGCTGCACGCGGTTGCCGAGCTGGCCGAGGATGTTGGCCGGCACGTCGTCGGGGAACTGCGAGCAGAAGTACACGCCCACGCCCTTGGAGCGGATCAGCCGCACTACCTGCTCGATGCGCTGCACCAACGCGGCCGGGGCATCGTCGAACAGCAGGTGCGCCTCGTCGAAGATGAAGACCAGCTTGGGCTTGTCCAGGTCGCCCACTTCCGGCAGCGTTTCGAACAGTTCTGAAAGCAGCCACAGCAGGAAGGTCGAATACAGTTTGGGCTTGAGCACCAGCTGGTCGGCGGCATGGATGCCGATCACGCCACGACCGTCGTGGTTG
>NZ_DAMAGC010000195.1:0-4161 GCF_031995405.1 Stenotrophomonas sp.
ACAAGCTGTTCGCGCTGATGCACCGGAACGCGGCCCCGGCGACCGGCTTCTTCCGGATTCCGGGCAACCGGCTCGTGGAGCTGGGGGCGCAGGTGGAGATTTAATCTCCACCTGCGCTACGCCCCACGCTTTGCTACGCAAACCGTGGGCCCCTGGGCATTCCACCTGATCCCCGCGCCTTCGGCGCGCCCCCTTGAAACGCAGTCGCCGTTGGCGCCGGCGTTCCGCGCATTCCACCTAATCCCCGCGCCTTCGGCGCGCCCCCTTGAACACCAAGGGGGCTCTCCTCCAGACGCTCAGCGCGAGCTGTGGACGAAGAGCCTTGGGGTTGCCTGCCTGGCGGCACACGGAGAGTTGGCGAAGGCGGGGTGGGTCCGGTTGCGGGGGCGTGAGCCGCATGGATGCGGCGACCGAGCTTACAGGGACGTACTTGCAGCGTCCCCCGCAACCGGACCCACCCCGCCGTCCCTCAGTACAGGGGCTGTTGCCTGTGCCTGTGCCGTTGCCGTTGCCGTTGCCCAAGCCTCTGCCGGGCGCAGCCCAACCGAATCCTCCTCCTTTTGCCGCATAATTGCCGAATGACAGACGACCGCATCATCGGTGCCGGCGCCACCCGTGAAGACGAAGGCACCGACGCCAGCATCCGCCCCAAGCGCATGGCCGATTACCTGGGCCAGGCGCCGGTGCGCGAGCAGCTGTCGATCTATATCGAGGCAACCAAGGCCCGGGGTGACGCACTCGACCACGTGCTGATCTTCGGGCCGCCGGGGCTGGGCAAGACCACCTTGAGCCATGTGATCGCCAACGAGCTGGGCGTGGCCCTGCGCGTGACCTCCGGCCCGGTGATCGAAAAGGCCGGCGACCTGGCCGCGCTGCTGACCAACCTGCAGCCGCACGATGTGCTGTTCATCGACGAGATCCACCGCCTCTCGCCGGTCGTCGAAGAAGTGCTGTACCCGGCGATGGAAGACTTCCAGATCGACATCATGATCGGCGACGGCCCTGCGGCCCGCTCGATCAAGATCGACCTGCCGCCGTTCACCCTGATCGGGGCCACCACCCGTGCCGGGCTGCTGACCGCGCCCCTGCGCGACCGTTTCGGCATCGTGCACCGGCTGGAGTTCTACACCCCCGAAGAGCTGACCCGGATCGTGCGGCGTTCGGCGGCCATCCTCAACATCGACTGCACCGCCGACGGCGCGGCCGAGATCGCGCGTCGCTCGCGCGGCACCCCGCGTATCGCCAACCGACTGCTGCGCCGGGTCCGCGACTATGCCCAGGTCAAGGCGGCCGGCCACATCGACCAGGACGTGGCGCAGGCGGCCATGCAGATGCTCAAGGTGGACCCGGAAGGCTTCGACGAGCTGGACCGGCGCATGCTGCGGACCATGGTCGACTACTTCGACGGCGGTCCTGTCGGGATCGAATCGCTGGCGGCGGCGCTGTCCGAAGAGCGCGGCACGCTGGAAGACGTCGTCGAGCCGTACCTGATCCAGCAGGGCTTCCTGATCCGTACCGCGCGTGGCCGCATGTGCACGCACAAGGCGTACCGGCACATGGGGCTCAAGCCGAAGAACCCGCCGGCGGACCTGTTCGCGGAGAGCATCGATGGCGGTTGATCCCCGGTTCAGTTGGCCGACACGCATCTACTGGGAAGATACCGACGCTGGCGGGGTGGTCTACCACGCGCGCTATGTGGCCTTCATGGAACGCGCACGGACCGAATGGATGCGGGCGCTCGGCTTTGGCCAGGAGCGCACGCGCACCGACCATGGCATGGTGTTCGCGGTCCGCGCGATGACCCTGGATTTCCTCAAGCCGGCGCGGCTGGACGATGCGCTGGACGTGACCGCCACGCTGGTGCAGTGCAAGCGCGCCAGCATGGTGTTCGACCAGCGCGTGTGTCGCGGCGATGAAACGCTGCTGACGGCCCAGGTCAGGATCGCGGCATTGGATGCCTCCACCTTCAAACCACGCGGCATGGACGATGCTCTCCTTGCCGCGTTGAAACCCTACGAACTTCAAGTATCCGCACAGTGAGGAACAACGGATGATCGCAATGCTCCTGGCCCTGCAGGCCACGGTGACCGAAGCGCTGCCGCAGGAAGTCACCAGCGCCGCGGCGCAGACTGTCGCGCAGGCCGCGCATGGCGGTGGCATCAATTACCTGGACCTGATGATCAAGGCCAGCCTGCCGGTGAAGATCATCGTGCTGCTGCTGTTGGCCGGGTCGTTCATCAGCTGGGTGATCATCTTCCGCAAGGCGCGCGTGTTCAACGCCGCCAACCGCGAGGCCGACGAGTTCGAAAGCCGTTTCTGGTCCGGCGCGGACCTGGGCAAGCTGTACAGCTCGGCCACCGACCGCAACCGCAAGGTCGGCGGTCTGGAAGCGATCTTCGAAGCCGGCTTCCGCGAGTTCACCCGCCTGCGCGACAAGCGCCGGCTGGACGGTCGTGCCCAGCTCGAAGGGGCCCAGCGCGCCATGCGCACCACCTACACCCGTGAAGTGGACCAGATGGAACGCAGCCTGGAGCTGCTGGCCAACATCGGCTCCACCGCGCCCTACGTGGGCCTGGTCGGTACCGTGTTCGGCATCATGGTGACCATGCACGACATGATCAACAGCGGTGAGCAGGCCGGCATCGCCTCGGTGGCCCCGGGCATCTCCGAAGCCCTGTTCGCCACCGCCATCGGCCTGTTCGTGGCGATCCCGGCCGTGTGGGCCTACAACCGCTTCACCACCCGCGTGGAGCGCATGTCGGTCCGTTTTGAAACCTTCGCAGAAGAGTTCAGCTCGATCCTGCAGCGCCAGAGCGCGGGCGACGAGTAAGCGCCCCAGCACAAGGACCCTGCCATGACTGCTGCCCTCGGCCGCCGCAAGCGCCGCAAGCTCAAATCCGAAATCAACGTCGTGCCGTACATCGACGTCATGCTGGTGCTGCTGATCATCTTCATGGTCACCGCGCCGCTGCTCACGCTGAGCTTCGATGTCGACCTGCCCAACTCCCAGGCCAAGGCGCTGGAAAGCAAGCAGGACCCGGTCATCGTGTCGGTGCGCCTGGACGGGCAGCTCAGCCTCAAGGTTCCCGAGGCCAAGGAGCCGGCCCTGATGGACGCCGGCCAGCTGCAGGCGCAGCTGGGCGCGCTGGCCGCGCAGGACAAGAACCTGCGCGTGATCGTCGCCGCCGACAAGGCCGTGTCGTATGAAAAGGTGATCGCGGCGATGGACGTGATCAAGCGCGCCAACGTCGAAAAGGTGGGCCTGGCGACCGATGCACGCTGAAGCCCTGCCACCGCAGCGCCAACCGCAGAACGAGTGGGGACTGCCGATCGTCCTCGCGCTGCTGGTGCACCTGCTGCTCGCGCTGGTGTTCATCGGCGCGTGGCTGTGGTCGCCACAGCGCACCACCGAGGCCGCCGCCGGCGACCCGGCGATTGAAGCCAGCATGCAGTTGTCCGCCTCCGAGGCGGCTGCCGCGCGCCAGGCGCTGCGTGCGTCGGAAAAGCTGCCGGACCTGCCCGAGCCGGTGCCGCCGCCCGAGCCGATTCCCGAAGACACGGTGCCGCCGCCGCAGCCGATCGAGGAGCCGCGTCCGCAGGACGCGCCCACGCCCCAGCAGCAACAGGCCCAGGAGCGTGTTGCACAGCCCGACACGGTCGACCAGGACGCGGTGAGCGCGCTGTCGATCGCCGCCGAAAAGGCCAAGCAGGAACAGGAAGCCAAGCGCCGCCAGGAGCAGATCGACCTGACCGAGCGCAAGCGCCAGGAACAGGCCGAGCAGAAGCTGCGCCTGGCCAAGCAGCAGGAAGAGGCCGAGCAGAAGAAGAAGCTGGCCGAACAGGAGCAGAAGGCCAATGACGCCAAGGCCGAGGCCGAGAAGGACAAGAAGCTGGCCGAGATCCGCCGCAAGCGTGCCCAGGCCGAAAACGAAGCCAAGCTGGCCGAGCAGAAGCTGCGCCAGGTGACCGCCGCCCGTGCCGCCAGCGGTACGGCCGCCACCGCCGGCGCCACCGGCACCGCCAAGCCGGCCTCCGGTGCCGGCGGTACCAGCGACGACCTTTCGGCCAAATACGCCGCGGCGATCCAGCAGAAGGTGAAGGCGCAGTGGACCCGTCCCGATTCGGTGCCGCTGGGCCAGAAGTGCCAGGTATCGATCACCC
>NZ_DAMAGC010000196.1:0-4101 GCF_031995405.1 Stenotrophomonas sp.
GGCGGGGCTCCGGTTCGATCGGCACGCCGAACTTCTCCAGCACCGAGGCCGAGATCCGCCGCGCCAGGGCGAGCAGATCGTCGCCGCTGGCCGCGGCATGGTTGACCAGCACCAGCGCGTGGTCCGGCGACACCCCGGCATCGCCTTCGCGGTAGCCCTTCCAGCCGCAGGCCTCGATAATCCACGCTGCCGACAGCTTGCGCCGGTTTTCTTCGGCGGCCGGGTACACCGGCAGGTCGGGGAAATGCTGCTGCAGCACCTCGACCTGCTCCAGCGGCAACACCGGGTTCTTGAAGAAGCTGCCGGCATTGCCGAGCACATCCGGATCGGGCAGCTTGCGTCGACGGATGTTGATCACTGCATTGGCCACATCGGTGGCCGCCGGCAGTTCAACGCCCATCGCCTGCATCTCTTCGCTGATCCCGGCATAGCCCAGGCGCAGCTCGTGCAGCAGCGGCAGGCGCAATTCGATCGCGCTGATCAGATAGCGGTCCGGGGCATGCTTGAACACGCTGTCGCGGTAGCCGAACTGGCAGGCCTCGGCATCCAGCCGTACCCACTCGCCGGTCTGCCGGTCCCAGGCTTCGACGGTCTGGATGAATTCGTCCACCTGCACACCGTAGGCGCCGATGTTCTGGATCGGCGAAGCGCCGGCGGTGCCGGGAATCAGCGCCAGGTTCTCCAACCCGGACAGCCCGTTCTGCAGCGACCACATCACCAGCCCGTGCCAGTTCACCCCGGCCCCGGCGCGCACCACGGTGTGGTCGGCGCGATGCTCCAGGATCTGGATGTCGCGGTTGGCGAACACCAGTACGGTGCCCTCCACATCGCCGGCCAGCAGCACGTTGCTGCCACTGCCCAGCACCAGCAGCGGGCGGTCGGCGACCTGCGGCAGCGCCAGCACCTCCGGCAGTAGCGCCGCGTCGTGCACCTCGAGCAGCTGCGCGGCGGTGGCGTCGACATGGAAGGTGTTGAGCGCCTTCAGCGAGGCGTTTTCGGTCAGGATCCAGGCGGGCATTGCGTTACTCATAGGGGGGCGACCGCACCGCGGCTGGGGGCTTCGCGGCGGCGGCGGATGGCTTCCACGCAGTCCTGCACCAGGGCCGGGCCACGGAAAATCAGGCCGCTGTAGCACTGCACCAGCGCGGCACCGGCGGACATCTTGGCCACCGCGTCAGCGCCGGACTGGATGCCGCCGACGCCGATCAGCGGCATCGATTCGGGCAGGCGCGCGCGCAGGCGGCGCAGCACCAGGGTGGATTGGCCGAGCAGCGGCGCACCGGACAAGCCACCGGCTTCCTGCGCCATCGCGTCGCCTGCAACCGCACTGCGGTCGATGGTGGTATTGGTGGCGATCACCCCGTCGACCTGCAGTTCGCTGAGCACGCGCGCGGCGGCATCGATGTCGCGGTCGCTGAGGTCCGGCGCCACCTTGACCAGCATCGGCACGCGCTTGCCGTGTTTGGCGGCCAGCGATTCCTGGCTCTCGCGCAGCTGCGACACCAGCTGGCGCAGCGCGTTCTCTTCCTGCAGCTCACGCAGGCCGGCGGTGTTGGGCGAGGAGATGTTGACGGTGATGTAGTCGGCCAGCGGATACACCTTCTGCAGGCAATGCTGGTAGTCGTCGAACGCCTGCTCGTTGGGGGTGTCCTTGTTCTTGCCGATGTTGATGCCGAGCAGTCCGGTGCGGCGCTTGGCGCGTTCGACGTTGCGCACCAGCGCGTCCACGCCGAGGTTGTTGAACCCCATGCGGTTGATGATGGCCTGGTGTGCCGGCAGCCGGAACAGCCGCGGCTTGGGATTGCCGGCCTGCGGACGCGGGGTGATCGTGCCGATCTCGACGAAGCCGAAGCCCAGGGCCAACAGCGCATCGATATGCTCGCCATTCTTGTCCAGCCCGGCCGCCAGCCCGACCGGGTTGGGGAACGTCAGGCCGAAGGCCTGGGTCGGCAAGGGGGCGATGCGACCGGCCAGCAGCGGCGTGGTGCCGGTTCGGTAGGCCAGCTCCAGCGCGTTCAGGCCCAGGCCGTGGGCACGCTCGGCGTCGAAGGTGAAGAGAAAGGGACGGGCAAGCGAGTACATGGCGTTCGATCAGTCCAGCGTGCCGATGAAGGCACGGGTGTGGTATTCAAAAGCGACCTGGCCGTCCACGGCATGCGCGTCGAACAGTTGCTGCAGGGCCTCCAGCATCGGCGCATGGCGTGGATGCCCGGCCGGTGGCGCGTAGGAAGACGACAGCAGCCGTCCACGCAGGCCGTCCAGATCCATGCGCTGCACATTGGGGAAGCTGGCCATGCCGCGCAGCCCCGGGCCGAACCAGGCGCGCATTGCATCGTCGTCCTGGTAGCGCTCGGCGACCTGGGTGTAATCGGTGCCGAATTCCAGCAGCAGCTGTTCGTAGCCGACCAGGAACGGCGAGGCATCGAGCAGGCGCGAATTCCAGAACACCAGCGCCATGCCGCCCGGATGCAGGATGCGCGCCCATTCGCGGCGCACCGCGGTCGTGTCGAACCAGTGGAAGGCCTGCGCGGCAGCCACCAGGCCGACGCTGTCATCGGCCAGCGTGGTCGCTTCGGCGGTGCCATCGACCAGTTTCAGGCGCAGGTAATCCGGGGCCAGCCACTGCTCGGCGGCGGCGCGCATGGCCGCGTTGGGCTCCACCGCGATCACCGGGTGGCCGCTGGCCAGGAACAGGCGGGTGGAGATGCCGGTGCCGGCGCCGATGTCGGCGACCAGCGTTTCGGTGGCCACGCCGATGTCGTGATGCAGCCAGTCCAGCAGGGCCGGCGGGTAATCGGGACGGTAGCGGACGTAGTCGGCGACCCGGTTGCTGAAGCGTTCGGTCGAATCCGATGCGCTCATGAACACCTCACGATTGGGATGCGGCAAACAAGGCCAGTCCACCGAAGAACAACAGGAACCCGGCCACCACGAGCAGGCTGCCGATCACCGCCACCCAGCCCAGGATCAGGCCGGCGAGTGCCAGCCCGTCGCCTTCCAGCGCCTGCGGCTGACGGCGGATGTCCGCGCGCGCCATGTGCCCGGTGATGATGGCCACCAGGCTGCCGATGAACGGCAATACCGTCCAGCCGACGATGCCCATGACCAGGCTGACGACCGCCAACGCGCTGGTTTGTCGAAGTGGCTGGTTCATCCGGTTCCTCCAAGGCAATGCGCCCATGATAGTGCCTGTGGCCGGTTTATCCCATCGACCGCAGGGCACCGGCGCCGCCTGCGCGGGTCGGTGCGGGCGACGGAGTGCGGCGTCCAGCAGCACCCCGCCCACCCACCGGTATCTCCCGTGATGGCGATGACATGCGTGGCGAAGCGGGCGGTTCAGCCCATCAGGACCTGGCCGCCATCCACGTTCAAGGTGTGGCCGGTGATCCAGCCTGCCAGCGGCGAACACAGGAACAGCGCGGCATTGGCGATCTCCTGGGGCTGTCCGAAGCGACCGAACGGAATCTTCGCCAGGGTGCCGTGGTACAGCGCGGGATCCTGCTCGCGGCGGCGCGCCCACAGCCCATCCTCGAACTCGATCGAGCCCGGGGCGATGGCATTGACGCGGATCCGCTGCGGCGCCAGTGCCAGCGCCTGCGAGGTGGTGTAGTGCATCAGCGCGGCCTTGGCCGCGGCATACGGTGCGGCACCCGGACGCGGCTGCTGGGCCGCGATCGAGGCAAGATTGAGAATGCAGGCGTCGCTGGACTGCTGCAGCCAGGGCAGGGCCAGTCGCGAAGCGCGCACTGCCGACATCAGGTCGACGGTGAGGCTGGCTTCCCAGCCGGCCTCGCCGTCGGCCATGCCATAGCCGGTAGCGTTGTTGACCAGGACATCGATGCCGCCAAGCACGCCGGCTGCATCGGCCAACCAGCGGCCGATGTCGTCCAGTACGGCCAGGTCGGCGGTGGCGGTATGCACCTCCAGGCCGAGCGCCCGGGCGTCATCGCGCAGCGCGGCAAGCCCCGGCGCACCGCGTGCACATACCGAAACGCGGGCGCCCGCCGAAGCGAACGCCAGCGCCATCGCACGCCCGATGCCCTTGCTGCCACCGGCAATCACTACCCGGCGCCCGGAGAAATCCAGGCGCGGGCCGGCAGC
>NZ_DAMAGC010000197.1:0-3614 GCF_031995405.1 Stenotrophomonas sp.
CCGCAAGCCGAGCCCCTTAGCGGCCGGTAGGCTCCTGGGCAAAATCAAGGAGGAGGCCGCAGGCCGGGGGACATTTGCGCCAGGGGCCTACCGGCCGCTATGGGGCCCTCACGCACGCGACAGGCCAAGCGGAGACACAGCCCGATCCACACACGCCGTCGACACTACCCGTCCCACTCGCAACAGCGTCGTGTTCACTCTGCGACGGCCCTTGTAAAAGGAGGCTTCCTCGGGTGGGCGAAGAACCTTTTTTGCGCCGAGGCCGCGCGAGCAGGCTGCTGAGGCGCGCGACGTTTTTCTCGTCCAGTATCTCGATTGTTAACCAAGGCTATTATTCAGTAAATATTCATTGGATATTAAAATGGAAAATTCACAACGCCCTAAGTGGCTGTTTTTTATGGCACTTCATTCATATCAATCATGAAAAAACTAAATCTGTGACCGGGACATGTTTTTAACGTTAAGGCCGTGTTACGTTCAAAAACCGCTGAAAAGCGGCTGAACGAAATATGAAAGTCCCAGGTAAGGGAAAACGCTCCATCACCACTCACGGAGATCCGCATGTCTCGCCAAGGCTTCCTGTTCTCGCGCCACCCTCTGACCGCCGCCGTCCTGTCCGGCCTGCTCTTTGCAAGTACCAGCGCCCTGGCCCAGGATGCGGCCACCACCGAGCTGAGCCGTGTCACCGTCACCGGCTCGCTGATCCCGCAGACCGAGATCGAAAACCACACCCCCGTATTGACCGTCACCGCCGAGGACATCCAGACCCGCGGTTTCAGCAGCGTGGCCGAAGTGCTGCAGCAGAACTCGCTGACCACCGGCGGCCTGCAGGGCGGGCAGACATCGGCATCGTTCACCCAGGGCGCCGAGGCGTCGGGCATGTTCGGCCTCAACCCGGGCTACACCAAGTACCTGATCAACGGACGGCCGATGCTGTCCTACCCTGCCCTCTACAACGGCAGCGACACCTTCAACAATCTCAGCGGCATTCCGATCGACATCGTCGAGCGCATCGAGATCCTGCCCGGCGGGCAGTCCTCGCTGTATGGCTCCGATGCGATCGCCGGCGTGGTCAACATCATCCTCAAGGACCGCATGGATGGCGGCGTGCTCAACGTGCGCGGCGGCGCCTATACCGAGGGCGGCGGCAACAGCTTCCGGCTCAGCGGCGCGCATGGCTTCAATGCGTTCGACGACCGCTTCCACGCGCTGGTCAACGTGCAGTATGAAAAGAGCAGCCCGATCTGGGGCTACCAGCGCGACCTGACCAAGGTGAACAACCCGGTCGGCTATTCGGCGCAAGTCCCCACCAACGACTTCCTGGTGTATCTGCCGGACCAGCAAAACGCCTTCGTGATGATGGACCCCAGCCGGTGCGCCGGGGTTGCCGGCCAGTTCGGTGGCACCACCGTGCTGGGTACGCGCGCGACTGGCGAATCCTGCGGCTCGGCCTACAGCCCCGGCTACAAGACGCTCAAGAACGGCAAGGAAAGTACCCAGTTCTACACCTCGATGAGCTTCGATGTGAACGACACTTTCCAGCTGTTCGGCGATGCGCTCTACAGCCTGGAAGAAGTCGACTACACCTCCGGCTCGAGCTACGCGTTCTGGGGTAGCGACGTGGGCTTTGGCCAGTTCTACGACCAGTCCAGCCAGCAGTACATGAACCTGCAGCGTGCCTTCGCACCGGAGGACATCAGCGGTGCCGGTTACCGCGACATCCTCGGCACCGACCGCAACAAGTCCTACCAGGTCACCCTCGGCGGCCGCGGCAGCGCCGGCAACTGGGATTACAGCGCCAGCTTCAGCCGCGGCGAATACCGCCTGACCGAGCGCAGCTTCGCGCGCTGGGCCGACGAGATCGACGGCTACTTCGAAGACCATGTCCTCGGTCCGGTGCTGGGCACCACCGATGACGGTTACAACATCTACAACCCCAACTGGGGTGCGTTCTACTCGCGCCTGCCCGCTGGCGACTTCCAGACCTTCACCGGCTTCACCTACAACGAAAGCAAGACCTGGCAGAACCTGGGGCGCGTGCAGATCACCAACGGCTCGCTGTTCACCCTGCCCGGCGGCGATGCCGGCTTCGCAGTGGTCGCCGAAGGCGGCAGCGAAGGCTGGTCTTACCGTCCCGACCAGCGCCTGCTCGATGGCGAGGTGTGGGGCACCACGGCGGTGTCCGGCGCCGGTCATCGCAGCAACTACGCGTTGACCACCGAATTGCGCATGCCGCTCCTGGAGTCGCTCACCGTGACCGGCTCCGGGCGCTACGACGCCTTCAAGATCGCCAACAACACCGTGGACAAGGCGACCTACAGCATCGGCGTGGAATTCCGTCCGATCCAGAGCCTGCTGTTCCGCGGCAAATACGGCACCGCCTTCCGGGCGCCCAGCCTGTCTGACGCGTTCCAGGGCCGCAGCGGCTACTACGCCAATGCCTCCACCGACTACTACCGGTGCGGTCAGCTGGGCTACGATCCGGCCGACACCCTCGGCTGCGCCTACGACAACGAATCGGTGTTCGGCGAGCAGTCCGGCAACCCGGACCTGGAGCCGATCACCGCCGATGTCTGGAATGCCGGCGTGGTGTGGGCACCGATGAACACCCTGTCGCTGTCGGTGGATTACTACAACTGGAAGATCAAGAACGAGGTCAACACCCTGTCCTCGGACCAGCTGCTGCTGGCCGAGTATTACTGCCGCAACGGGCTGACCAACAACACCTCGGCCAGCTGCCAGAACGTCGCCGACTGGGTTACCCGCGACGCGGCTGGCAACCTGGAGCAGATCTACACGCCGAAGTTGAATGTCGCCGCGCAGAACCTCCAGGCGGTGACGGCCAGCGTCAAGTACGTACAGGACATCGGACGTTTCGGTGCGCTGCAGTTCGGCGGCAACTACACCAACATGCTCAAGCGCGAGCTGCAGCCGCAGCCCGGCGATGCATTCCTGGACCTGCTGCGCGATCCGTATGCGATGTGGAACTACGACCAGTACGCCAAGGTGCGTGCCGATGGTTCAGTGGGCTGGGCCAAGGACAAGTGGACCACCACCCTGTACTTCAACTACATCGGCAAGACCCCCAACCGCATGGCCTATCTGGGCAACGGCTACGACTACGTGCACTCGTCCGGCTACAAGGCCGGCAAATGGGGTTCCTACACCACCTACAACCTGAGCGTGAACTACCAGGCGCTGGACGACCTGACGCTGTCGGTGATGGTCAACAACGTGTTCAACAAGATGCCCGACGGCCAGGCCCACAGCTACGCCGGCAATGTCGGCGCGCCGTACAACAGCAGCATCTACAACCCCTATGGACGCGCTGTGTACCTGCAGGCCAAGTACGACTTCGGCAAGTAATCGCCGGGCTCATGCAGGATGAAAGGACCCCGCTTCGGCGGGGTCTTTTTTTTGGGTCTTCTCCCATCTGAGGGGAGCCTCTTTCTGCAAGGGTCGTCCCAGAGTGAACACGACGCCGTTACGAGTGGGACGGGCCAGTGTCCACGGCGTCTGGATCGGGCTGCGTCTCCGCTCGGGCCTGTCGCGCGCGTGAGGGCCCCATGCCCTTGGAGGCGAAATAAAGGAGGAGGCCGCACCGCGGCCGGGGG
>NZ_DAMAGC010000198.1:0-3577 GCF_031995405.1 Stenotrophomonas sp.
GCGACGTGCAGAAGTTCGTCAAGTCGGCCCTGACCGGTGGCGGCGCGGCGAGCGGTGGCAGCGTTGCCACTGGCGGCGGCCTGAACCTGCTGGCCTGGCCGAAGGTCGACTTCAGCAAGTTCGGTGAGGTCGAGGTGCAGCCGCTGTCGCGGATCAAGAAGATCTCCGGCGCCAACCTGGCCCGCAACTGGGCCATGATTCCGCACGTCACCCAGTTCGAACAGGCCGATATCACCGAGCTGGAAGCCCTGCGCTTGGCGTTGAACAAGGAGAACGAGAAGGCCGGCATCAAGCTGACCATGCTCGCCTTCCTGGTCAAGGCCAGTGCCGCGGCGCTGAAGAAGTTCCCGGAGTTCAACGCCTCGCTGGATGCCAGCGGCGAAAACCTCACCTTGAAGAAGTACTTCAACATCGGTTTCGCCGCCGATACGCCGAGCGGCCTGGTCGTGCCGGTGATCCGCGACGTCGACAAGAAGGGCGTGGTGCAGATCGCGCAGGAATCGGGCGAACTGGCCAAGAAGGCGCGCGACGGCAAGCTCGGCCCGGCCGACATGAGCGGCGGCTGCTTCTCGATCAGCTCGCTGGGCGGCATCGGTGGCACCGCGTTCACGCCGATCGTCAATGCACCGGAAGTGGCCATCCTCGGTGTGTCCAAGTCGTCGATCCAGCCGGTCTGGAACGGCAAGGAATTCGCCCCGAAGCTGATGCTGCCGCTGTCGCTGAGCTACGACCACCGCGTCATCGACGGCGCGCTGGCCGCGCGCTTCACCACCTATCTGTCCCAGGTGCTGGCCGACATGCGGCGCGTCCTGCTGTGAGGCAGCGCCTGGCAGTGATGCTGATGCTGGCGGTGCTGCCGGCGTCGCAGGCGGGCGCGGCGGAATGCGCGTCCGGCCTGGGGCGCGGCTGGCCGCCGGCCGTCGGCAACTATGGCCAGGCGGTGGAAACCCTGTTCGAGGGCAAGGCGCAGCCGGCGCTGTCGCTGGTGACCCTGCCCAAGAGCGGGGTCGAGACCGGCGTGGCGCTGCTGCCCGGTACCCAGGAACAGGAATGGACGCTGCGCTTCAGCCGCGCCGACAAGCGCGTCTACAACTGGAACAACAGCGCCCGCGGTGGCGGCCTGGAACTGCGTGTGGACCAGTCGCCGGACCAGTACCAGGTCAGCATTCCGGCCGCGTTGGCGCAGCGCCTGCTGCACAGCTGGCAGGCCGCGCTCGATGCGGCGGTGCCGGTCGATCGCAAGGCCGCGGTGCTGGATGGTGAGGTGCTGTCCTTCCAGGTGGACGGGCAGCGTTACAGCGGCCCGCGCCCGGAGTGCGGCAGCGGCAAGCTGATGATGAAACAGGTGGCGCTGCTGATCGAAGCCAGCGACACCAAGGAAAAGAAGCTCGACCGTCGCTGGAAAGATCTGGACGAGTCGCTCGACGAACTGCAGCAACTGCTCGCCGGCAAGGCCGGCTGAGCCCCAGGAGAACAACAATGGCCGCAATTGAAATCAAGGTTCCCGACATCGGCGATTACAGCGGTGTCCCGGTGATCGAACTGCTGGTCGCCGTGGGTGACACGGTGAAGAAGGACCAGGGCCTGGTCACGCTGGAATCGGACAAGGCGACGCTGGAAGTGCCGTCTTCGGCGGCCGGCGTGGTCAAGGAAATCAAGGTCAAGCTCGGCGACAACCTCTCCGAAGGCGACGTGGTGCTGCTGCTGGAGGCCGAAGGTGAGGCCGCCGCACCGGCTGCGCCGGTCAAGGCCGAGGCGCCCAAGGCCGAGGCACCGGCCAGCAAGCCGCCGGTGACGCCGTCGCACCGCGCCCCGGCCGAACCGGCCGCCCCGCAGCCGGCGTTGTCCTCGGGCAAGCCGGCCGATATCGAATGCAGGATGGTGGTGCTGGGCGCAGGCCCGGGCGGTTACACCGCCGCCTTCCGGTCGGCCGATCTGGGCGTGGACACGGTGCTGGTCGAGCGTTACGCCAGCCTCGGCGGCGTGTGCCTCAACGTGGGCTGCATTCCGTCCAAGGCGCTGCTGCATGCCGCCGCGGTGATCGATGAAGTCGCCCACGCCGGTGATTTCGGCGTCGAGTTCGGCAAGCCGACGATCACCCTGGACAAGCTGCGCGGCTACAAGGAAAAGGTGGTCACCCAGCTGACCAAGGGCCTGGCCGGCATGGCCAAGCAGCGCAAGGTGCGCACGGTGCAGGGCCTGGCCAGGTTCGTCTCGGCCAACGAGCTGGAGATCGTCGGCGACGACGGCAAGACCCAGCTGCTGCGCTTTGAGCAGTGCATCATCGCCGCCGGTTCGCAGGCGGTGAAGCTGCCGAACTTCCCGTGGGACGACAAGCGGGTGATGGACTCCACCGACGCACTGGAACTGGCCGATGTGCCGGGCAAGCTGCTGGTGGTCGGCGGCGGCATCATCGGCCTGGAAATGGCGACGGTGTATGCGGCGCTGGGCAGCAAGGTGACGGTGGTGGAGTTCATGGACCAGCTGATGCCGGGCGCCGACAAGGACCTGGTCAAGCCGCTGGCCGACCGCTTGAAGAAGCAGGGCGTGGAGGTCTACCTGAAGACCAAGGCGACCGACGTCAAGGCCGACGCGTCGGGCGTGACGGTGTCCTTCGAGGCGGCGGTGGAAGGCGAGAAGCCGGGTCTGGAGGCAAGCGCCTTCGACCGTGTGCTGGTGGCCGTGGGCCGTTCGCCGAACGGGAAGAAGATCGATGCCGAGAAGGCGGGCGTGCAGGTCACCGAGCGTGGCTTCATTCCGGTGGACCGGCAGATGCGCACCAACGTGCCGCACATCTTTGCGATCGGCGATATCGTGGGCAACCCGATGCTGGCCCACAAGGCCACGCACGAGGGCAAGCTGGCGGCCGAAGTGGCCTCGGGCGAGAAGAAGGAGTGGGTGGCGCGGGTGATTCCGTCGGTGGCCTACACCAATCCGGAAATCGCCTGGGTAGGCGTGACCGAGACCGAGGCGAAGGCCAAGGGGTTGAAGGTGGGCGTGGCCAAGTTCCCGTGGGCAGCCAGCGGTCGTGCGATCGGTATCGGTCGCACCGAGGGCTTCACCAAGCTGATCTTCGATGAGGAGACCCATCGCATCGTCGGTGGTGCGATCGTGGGCGTGCACGCCGGTGATCTGCTGGCCGAGATCGGTCTGGCGATCGAGATGGGTGCCGAAGCCGAAGACATCGGCCACACCATCCACGCGCATCCGACGCTGAGCGAATCGGTGGCGATGGCGGCGGAAATCTACGACGGCACGATCACCGATCTGTACATGCCGAAGAAGAAGTAACCGGCGGGTCGCCGCCATGGGTGGTGACGCTGCTGCAACGAAGAACCCCGGCGAAAGCCGGGGTTTTTTGTTGGCCGTGGTCTCTTTGATTGGGATCGCTTTGCTTCGCTGCGCAGGCGGCCTTTGCTTGACCAGCCGGAGAGCGAAGAGGTTCTTCGCCCGTATGCGGGGCAAGCACCAGGCGCGCCCTGAATCTTTTCCGGCGCGGCTGTCGGTGGGTCGGGCGCTGGGCCCCATGCCCTTGGAGGCGAAATAAAGGAGGAGGCCGCACCGCGGCCGGGGGACA
>NZ_DAMAGC010000199.1:0-3428 GCF_031995405.1 Stenotrophomonas sp.
CTGCCCGCACTGCGACGGCCCGCTGTTCAAGGGCAAGCGCGTGGCGGTGATCGGTGGCGGCAACTCCGGCGTGGAAGCGGCGATCGACCTGGCCGGCATCGTGACGCATGTGACCCTTCTGGAATTTGATGACAAACTCCGGGCCGATGAAGTGCTGCAGAGAAAGCTGCGCAGCCTGGGCAACGTCACCATCATCACCAGCGCCCTGACCCAGGAAGTGCTGGGCGATGGCCAGAAGGTGACGGGGCTGGTCTACCAGGACCGCGTCGGTGGCGATGCGCACCGGGTCGAGCTCGAAGGCATCTTCGTGCAGATCGGGTTGCTGCCCAACACCGAGTGGTTGAAGGGCTCGGTGGCGTTGTCGCCGCGTGGCGAAATCGTCATCGACGACCGGGGCCAGACCAGCGTCCCGGGCGTGTTCGCAGCGGGCGATTGCACTACTGTGCCCTACAAGCAGATCGTCATCGCGATGGGCGCCGGTTCGACCGCCGCACTGAGCGCTTTCGATCACCTGATCCGTACATCCGTTCCCAAGAGCAGCGGCGTTGTCGCCGAAGCTGCCTGAAACGTCCGGGTCCCGGTTCGCCGGGACCCACCTGCTGGGTAAGCCACGCCGTCACCCGGTCCATTACCGCTTAGAGGTCCAAGGAAATGAACCTACGTGATCTGAAATACCTGGTGGCGCTGGCCGACCACCGGCACTTCGGCCGCGCCGCGGCGGCGTGCTTCGTCAGCCAGCCCACCCTGTCCACGCAGATCCGCAAGCTGGAGGACGAGCTTGGCCTGCCGCTGGTCGAACGTGCTCCACGCAAAGTGATGCTGACCCCGGCCGGGGTCGAGGCGGCGGCGCGTGCGCGCACAATCGTCGCCGAGGTCGAGCAGATGAAGGAAGCGGCCCGCCGCAGTCGCGACCCGGAGGCCGGTACGGTGCGGCTGGGGATTTTCCCCACGCTGGGCCCGTACCTGCTGCCGCATGTGATTCCCAACATCCGCGAACGTTTCCCGCAGCTGGAACTGTTGCTGGTCGAGGAAAAGAGCGACGAACTGCTGGCGCGGCTGCGCGAAGGCAAACTGGATGCGGCGCTGTTGGCGCTGCCGCTGGACGACGACCAGCTGCATGCCGAGTTCCTGTTCGAGGAACCGTTCCTGCTGGCCGTCTCCGGGCAGCATCCACTGGCGCGGCGCCATCATCTGGACGTGCAGGAACTGTCCACGCAGAAGCTGTTGCTGCTCGAGGACGGGCATTGCCTGCGCGACCAGGCGCTGGCGGTCTGTCGGTTGTTCGGTGCCAATGAAAAATCCGAATTCCGCGCCACCAGCCTGGAAACGTTGCGGCAGATGGTCGCCGCCGACGTGGGCATCACCCTGCTCCCCACCCTGTCGGTGAAGCCGCCGGTGCCGCGTTCGGAAAACATCCGGCTGCTCGATTTCCAGGGCGATGATCGCCCCAGCCGCCGCATCGCGATGGCGTGGCGGCGCAGTTCGGCGATGACCGGTTTCCTGCAGCAGCTGGCACAGCAGTTCAAGCGCCTGCCGGCAGGCCTGTTCACGCTGGAAAACACCGATTCGGACGTGGGCACGGCACCGCGCCGCAACGCCTGATACACCCGCCGGTCAACACGCTGAACCGGCCGCATCGGTGTCGATGCGGCCCGGGTCGCTTCCGCCTTCGATAGGCAGCACAATAGAACCCAGGCGGCGCCAGCAGGCGCCGCCTTTTGCATGGGCCATCATCAATCGCAAGGAGCTTTACATGTCCACTTCCAGCGGGCTGCCGCCGTCCATCATCGTTTCCAGCCACGACATGGATCGGCTGGATGCCATGCTCGACTCGCCGGCGGTCAGTCAGACCCCCGCGGCGGCGGCCCTGGCCGCCGAACTCAACCGGGCCACGGTGGTGGCGCCGGAGCAGATGCCCGAGGGCATCGTCATGATGCATTCGCGGGTGGAATGCGAAGATGAGCTGCAGAACGAGAAGCACGTGCTGACGCTGGTCTACCCGCGCGAAGCCGATGTCGAGCAGGGCAAGGTGTCGATCCTTGCGCCGGTAGGCACCGCGCTGCTGGGCCTGGCCGTCGGCCAGACCATGGACTGGGATGCACCGGGTGGCCGCAAGCTGCGCTTGCGCGTGACGGCGGTCCACAACCAGCCCCAGTCCTGAATTCCCTGCCGCTGCGCAGGTTCCCCGTTTCGTACCAGGAGTCGCAATGAACACCGTTTCTCCGTCCAAACTCGCCCAGCTGCGTGATCTGTCCGTCGTGGTAGCCGATACCGGCGATTACGAGGCGATCAAGCGCTTGAAGCCGGTCGACTGCACGACCAATCCGACCCTGGTGAAGAAGGCGCTGGATCTGCCGGTGTATGCGGACCTGATCGAGAAGGAACTTGCGTGGGGCCGCGAGCAGTCCGGCGAGCGCGAGACGGTCGTGCACGCGGTGGCCGATCGCCTGACCGTGGGCGTGGGTACGCTGCTGAGCACGCTGGTGCCGGGCCGGGTGTCGACGGAGGTGGATGCCGATCAGGCCCACGATACGGCGGCGACGGTGGCCAAGGCGCGCCAGTTCATTGCGATGTACGAGGCGGCCGGGGTGCCGCGCAGCAAGGTGCTGATCAAGATCGCGGCGACGTGGGAAGGCGTGGAGGCGGCACGGGTGCTGCAGGCCGAGGGTATCGACTGCAATCTGACGTTGATTTTCAATCCGACGCAGGCGCTGGCGTGCAGCGAGGCAGGAGCATTCCTGATTTCGCCGTTCGTGGGGCGGATCCTGGACTGGTACGTGGCGCATGGGCAGGCGCCGGCCGATATCGATGCCGATCCGGGCGTGGTGTTCGTGCGTGGGGTGTACGCGGAGTTCAAGCGCCGTGGTTCGCCGACGGTGGTGATGGGGGCGTCGTTCCGTTCGACGGCGCAGATCGAGGCGCTGGCGGGGTGCGATCGTTTGACGATTTCGCCGGATCTGCTGGAGAAGCTGGATGCCGACCATGGCGCGCTGCCGCGCAAGCTGGTGGCCGGTGCGGCCGAGGCGGTGTCGGTGACGCCGATCGATGCGGCGCGCTTTGCGACGGATCTGGCGGCCGATCCGATGGCGACCGAGAAGCTGGCGACGGGGATCGATGCGTTCGCCAAGGATCTGGAAGCGCTGCGCCAGACGATCCGCGAGCGGTTGTAAGGTTCGCGTTGTCTGGACGGTAGAAAGCCCCGCAATGCGGGGCTTTTTGTTTTTACGGGCAGTTGCGCGTTTAGCTGCAACTGCAACTCCAACTCCAACTGCAACGGCAACGGCAACGGCAACGGCAACCGCGACCGCGACCGCGACCGCTCATTGGCGAGGGTTGGGGGGCGGTGTGGGTGGGATGGCGGGACACGCCGTGAATCCATCCATGGAAGCTCGCATGCGCCATCCATGGCGCATGACGGTCCCGCCAAC
>NZ_DAMAGC010000200.1:0-3265 GCF_031995405.1 Stenotrophomonas sp.
CGATGCCTTGGTGCGCTGCATGTACCAGCCGTATGGACTGGCCTACTTCTCGTGCCCGCTGTCGCAGCTGTGATGCGGCGGCGCGCGCCGCGCCGCCTCGCGCGCCGATGGCACGCAGCTACGCATGGCGTGGCGCTGCGTGTACGGCGCCCCGTTAGCCGATCACCCGCTTGAACGGCGGTAATGAATCGATGATGCGCTTGCCGTAGCGGCGCGTCAGCAGGCGCGAGTCGAGGATGATCACCCGGCCGGTGTCGGTCGAGGTGCGGATCAACCGGCCGGAGAACTGGGTCAGCGTGCGCAGCGCGTGCGG
Source organism: Stenotrophomonas sp. (assembly GCF_031995405.1). Taxonomy (GTDB): domain Bacteria; phylum Pseudomonadota; class Gammaproteobacteria; order Xanthomonadales; family Xanthomonadaceae; genus Stenotrophomonas. The sequence continues at coordinate 314 of NZ_DAMAGC010000200.1, forward strand.
GATCGCGATCAGGTTGAACGCATTCAACCCACGGCTTTCGAACCACTCACTCAACGTGGAGGTCTGCGGATCGGTCGGCACCGCGAACGGGACCTGGGTGATCACCACCGTGGTGCAGGCCTCGCCGGGCAGGTCCAGGCCTTCGCCGAACGAGTTCAGCCCGAACAGCACCGAGCCCTCCCCGGCCGCGGTACGCCGCAGGTGCTCGTCGATCATCTTCTGCTTGGCGCTTTCGCCCTGCACCAGCACCAGCTTGCGCTGCGCGGCGGGCATCAGCTCGGCCACTTTTTCCATCTTCCAGCGCGAGGTGAACAGCACGATGCTGCCCTTGCCCCAGTCCAGCTCCCGCACCAGGTACTTGGCCACCTCCTTGGGGTGCCCTTCCTTGTCGTCGGGGGTGACCGGGAACGCCGGCACGATCAACTGGGCCTGGTTGGGCAGATCGAACGGCGAGGACAGCGAGACCAGCTCGGCGTCTTCGGGAATGCCGTTGTCGATGGCCAGCGACTGGAAATCGCCGCCGCCGGTGAGCGTGGCCGAGGTCATCACCACCGAATCCACTTCGTCCCACAGCAGCTTGCGCAGCACGTGCGCGGCCGAGATCGGCGAGCCGTGCAGGATCAGGTCGCCATCGCGCGACAGGGTCACCCAGCGCGCCATCGGCGGCTGGCCGTCCTTGTCTTCGCGGCGCCAGGCGGTCCACAGGTTGTGCTGGCCTTCGATCATCTCCAGCGCCATCCCCAGGTTGCGCTGCAGACGCTCCCGCGCGGCATCTTCGGGCTTGCCCTTGGCCACCTGCGCCAGCGCGGCGTGGGCCCAGTTGAATAGGCTGCGGGTGTCGTCGGCGATGGCCTCGATATCGGCCATCCAGATCTCCGGCAGGCGCCCGTTCGGGGCGCGCCACATCGGCTCCTGCGCGCCGGGGTCCGGCCGCCAGCTGCGGTCGATGACATCACGGAACGCCTTGAGCTGCTTGCTGACCTTGGCAGCGGCCTCGATGGCCTCGTTGGGCAGCAGGTTGCCCAGCTTGTCCTTGTCCACGGCGCGGTAGGACGCGGCGATCAGCACCTGCAGGCGTCCGGTGCGCTTGGCCATCTCGTCCAGGGCCAGGCTGGCCGCGCCCTGGTCGATGGCCACGCTGCCGATGTGATGGCCTTCGTCGAGCACCAGCAGCATGTCCGAGGGTGCGGCGATCAGCGGCTGGCCGTTGTCGCTCTCACCGATGGACAGCGCCGACAGCAGCAGCGCGTGGTTGGTGACCACGATCTGCGCATCGCGCACCGTGTTGCGCGAGCGCAGCACCGCGCACTGCGCCGAGAAGGCGCACTTGCGGCCGGCGCAACCCGAGGCCGGCGTGGTGATGCGCGAGCGCAGCGTGTTGCTGATGGTTTCCGGGGCGTTGTCCAGGTCACCGTTCCAGCGCCCTTCCAGGAATGCTTTGCTGAGCTTCTGCGCCAGGTCCATTTCAATCGGCGCCAGCGGCCGGTCGAACAGCGGCTGCTCATCCTCGAACATGCCTTCCTGCGCGCCTTCGCCATGCGCTTCGGCGGCATTGCGCGTGCACAGGTAGCGGGTGCGCCCCTTGGCCAGCGCCACGGTCGCCTCGATACCGGTGGCCTTGAGGAAGTTGGGGATGTCGCGCTCGACCAGCTGCGACTGCAGCGCCACGGTGCCGGTACTGATCACCAGCTTCTTCTTGGTGGCCAGGGCGATCGGTACGCCGGCGGTGAGGTAGCCCAGCGACTTGCCGACGCCGGTGGGCGCCTCGACCACGCCGACGCCACCGCTGTGCGACAGCGCACGCGAGACCACGCCGATCATCTGGCTCTGCGAACGCCGGGTACTGAAGCCGGGGGTATTGGCCTGCAGCTTGGCGTAGGCATCGCGGATGGCGGCCTTCATCTCATCGTTAAGCGCGCGCGGGGCTTCAACTTTTTCGGTCACGCCGGGGGACACCTGCCTGGATCGGCGGCTATTTTCTCACGAGCGGAGGGCGGGAACCGGCGCGGATTTCCGCGCCGGTTCAGATCCGCGATGCAGGTCCGGTGTTCAGCTGGCGGGGGTCTGGTTTCGCGTCCGCAGCGCGCGGGTCATCGCCCACACCAGCAGCACCAGCGCCAGCGCGTCGAACAGGCCCAGCACGAAGTGCGCCCCGCCCAGCCACAACGACAGGGTTTGCACCGATTCGTAATTGCCCTGCTGCACCAGCCACATCGGCACCACGTTGAGCACCAGCCCGGCCACGGCTGTCACCGCCAGCAGCGCCAGCGCCCACAGCGCCACGCTGCGCACCGCCGTGCGCGGGGTGTCGACCACCCACACCACCGAGACCGCCAGGGCGATCAGGATCGGCAGGCGCGTGGCGACCATGCCCAGCACGGACATCATCATCTCAAGGTTCATGCGTTCAATCCTCGCCGGCCAGCGCATTCTCGCCGCGCAATTCGGCATACACCGCGTCGGTCTGCGGACGCACCGCATGCCACTGCAGGAAGCTTTCGGCGGCCTGTTCGACCAGCATGCCCAGCCCGTCCACCACGTTGCGGCAGCCGGCCGAACGCGCCCACGCCATGAAGGCGATGGCCGCCTCGCCGTAGTTGAGGTCCACCGCCGTGGTCATGCTGTTGACCAGCCCCAGCGGCAGCTTGAACTCGGCGTCGCGGTCGCGTCCGGCCGAGGTGGCGTTGATGATCAGCTCGAAGTCGCCCAGCTCGCGGATGTCTTCCCAGTAACGGGTGATCGCCCGGCCCGGCTCGCCCATGGCGTCGATCAGCGCATCGGCGCGTTCGGGGGTGCGGTTGACCACCACCAGTTCCAGGATGCCGGCATCCAGCAGCGCCGGGGCGACGCTGCGGGCCGAGCCGCCAGCACCGATCAGCAGGGTGCGGCGGCCGCGCAGGTCCAGCCCGTGGCGGTCGGTGAGGTCGCGTACCAGACCGATGCCATCGGTGG
>NZ_DAMAGC010000201.1:0-3243 GCF_031995405.1 Stenotrophomonas sp.
CTGTCGATCGTGCCCAGCAACGTGCTGCAGGCCGCATCGGACAACGGCGCCATCCTGTCGCTGATGTTCTTCGCGCTGATGTTCGGCATCGGCATGGTGTTGAGCCCCGAAGAGAAGGTCGCCCCGCTGCGCCGCGCCATCGAGGGCGTGTTCGAAGTCTCGATGACCCTGATCAACCTGGTCATCCGCCTGGCCCCGTATGCGGTGGCCTGCTTCATGTTCAACCTGGCCGCGCTGTTCGGCTTCGATCTGATCATCCGGCTGGGTGCGTACGTGGGCGTGGTGGTGCTGGCGCTGGGCCTGCACATGGTGGTGACCTACGGCACCGCGGTGTGGCTGTCCGGGCGTTCGCCGCTGTCGTTCTTCCGCGATACCCAGGAAGCGACGGTGATGGCGTTCTCCACCGCCTCCAGCAACGCCACCCTGCCGACCGCGCTGCGCGTGGCCGACCAGATGGGCCTGCCGCAGAAAGTCTCGCGCTTCGTGCTGACCGTCGGTGCCACCGCCAACCAGAACGGCACCGCGCTGTTCGAGGGCGTCACGGTGATCTTCCTGGCGCAGTTCTTCGGCGTGGACCTGAGCATCGGCCAGCAGATCATGGTGATGGCGGTCTGCATCCTCGGTGGCATCGGCACCGCCGGTGTCCCGTCCGGCTCGCTGCCGGTGGTGGCGATGATCTGCGCGATGGTCGGGGTGAACCCGCTCGGCATCGGCCTGATCCTGGGCGTGAACCACTTCCTGGACATGTGCCGCACCGCGTTGAACGTCACCGGCGACCTGGCCCTGACCACGCTGGTGGCCAAGGGCGAAGTGGACGATGGTCCAGTGGTACCGGTTGTGCCGGTGGAGAACGTCGAGCGCCCTTGAACCGAGCCTGGGCGCCCTGGTTACCGCAACCGCCGCCGGCGGTTGTGCCGACGCCCCGCACCTGCGGGGCGTTTTTGTTCATGGACAGTGATGCTCTTCACAAGGCTGTCCGCCCGTCGGTCGCGGCCTGACCCCATCGGTGGTCTGTGGGACAATGAGCTGCCCGCAGCTCCGCGGGAGCCTCCCGACTCCGACAGAACCATGACGCAGCCTACCCGCCGCCAGTTGGCCAACGCCATCCGCTTCCTTGCCGCTGATGCGGTCGAAACCGCCAAGTCCGGGCATCCCGGCATGCCGATGGGCATGGCCGATATCGCCGAGGTCCTCTGGAACGACTATCTCCGGCACAACCCGAAGAATCCGAAATGGTTCAACCGCGACCGCTTCGTGTTGTCCAACGGCCATGGCTCGATGCTGCAGTACGCGCTGCTGCACCTGAGCGGCTACGACCTGCCGATCGAACAGCTCAAGCAGTTCCGTCAGCTCGGCAGCAAGACCGCCGGCCATCCGGAACACCATGAGACCCCCGGGGTGGAAACCACCACCGGTCCGCTCGGCCAGGGCCTGGCCAACGCGGTCGGCTTCGCGCTGGCGGAAAAGCTGCTGGCACAGCGCTACAACCGCCCCGAGCACGAGATCGTCGACCACCGTACCTGGGTGTTCCTCGGCGACGGCTGCCTGATGGAAGGCATCTCGCATGAAGCCGCGTCGCTGGCCGGCACCTGGGGCCTGGGCAAGCTGATCTGCTTCTGGGACGACAACCACATCTCCATCGACGGCAACACCGCCGGCTGGTTCACCGACAACACCCCCGAGCGCTTCGAAGCCTATGGCTGGAACGTGGTGCGCGGCGTCGATGGCCAGGATGCCGACAGCATCAAGGCCGCCATCGACGGCGCCCTGTCGCAGTTCGACAAGCCGACCCTGATCTGCTGCCGCACCACGATTGGTTTTGGTTCGCCGAACAAGGCCGGCAAGGAATCCAGCCACGGCGCACCGCTGGGCAAGGACGAACTGGCCGCCACCCGCGAGGCGCTGGACTGGCCGTACGGCCCGTTCGAGATTCCCGAAGAGATTTACGCCGGCTGGCGTGCCGGCGGTACCGGTACCCTGCGCCAGGCCGAATGGGAGCAGCAGTTCGACAAGTACGCCAAGCAGTTCCCGGCCGAAGCCGACGAACTGACCCGGCGTTCGCACGGTGAGCTGCCGGCCGACTTCATCGCCAAGGCCGACGCGTACATCGCCCAGGTCCAGGCCGATGGCCAGACGATCGCCTCGCGCAAGGCCTCGCAGCTGACGATCGAAGCGTTCGCCCCGCTGCTGCCGGAACTGATCGGCGGCTCGGCCGATCTGGCCCACTCCAACCTGACCCTCTGGAAGGCGAGCAAGTCGGTGGCCACCGATGATCCGAATGCCAACTACGTGTACTACGGCGTGCGCGAGTTCGGCATGACCGCCATCGCCAATGGCCTGGCGCTGCACGGTGGGTTCATTCCGTTCGACGCCACCTTCCTGGTGTTCAGCGATTACGCCCGCAACGCGGTGCGCATGAGCGCGTTGAACCCGGCGCACGCGATCCACGTCTACACCCACGACTCGATCGGCCTGGGCGAAGACGGCCCGACCCACCAGCCGGTGGAGCACCTGGCCTCGCTGCGTTACATCCCCAACAACGATGTGTGGCGCCCGTGCGATGCGGTCGAGTCGGCGGTCAGCTGGAAGTCCGCGCTTACCCGCAACGACGGTCCGAGCTGCCTGGTCTTCAGTCGCCAGAATCTGCCGCACCAGCCGCGCAGCACCGAGCAGGTCGCGCAGATCGCGCGCGGTGGTTACGTGCTGGCCGATGCCGAAGGCGGCGTGCCGGACGTGATCCTGATCGGTACCGGTTCGGAAGTGGGCCTGGCCGTGGCCGCCAAGGCCGAGCTGGATGCGGCCGGGATCAAGACCCGCGTGGTGTCCATGCCGTCGACCGACGTGTTCGAGCGCCAGGATGCGGCGTACCGTGAGTCGGTGCTGCCCAACGCCGTGCGGAAGCGCGTGGCCGTGGAAGCCGGCGTCACCGGTTTCTGGCGCCAGTACGTGGGCCTGGACGGTGCGGTGGTCGGTATCGACACGTTCGGTGCCTCGGCCCCGGCCGAAGCGCTGTACAAGCACTTCAACATCACCACCGAGCACGTGGTGGCGGCGGCGAAGGCGCTTTGATGCACTGAGTGCCGTTGAAATGGTTTGAAGCGGAAGGCCGGGGATTTCCCCGGCCTTCCGCGTTTGCGGCGTAGGGCAGCCGAGCATGGCTCGGCTCTACCCGGAGGCGATGCGTCGAACGGCGGCGGGGTAGTTTGCGGCGTAGAGCAGCCGAGCATGGCTCGGCTCTACCTG
>NZ_DAMAGC010000202.1:0-3230 GCF_031995405.1 Stenotrophomonas sp.
GCAAGCGGCTGGGCTTTGATGCGCAGAACAGTCATTGGCCGAAGCTGGATTGCGAAAAATTCTTGCGACCGTCGCCGCCGCGGCTGGATTCGCCGCAGGGCAGCCTGTTCTGACGCCACTGGACGATGGGCCCGATGCCGGCCACTATCGGAAGCACCGAAGGCACGCAGGGGAAAGCGGGTGAATGTTGCAGCAGTTACCACGGCGGTCAACGCGACGATCATCGCCGTAATGCACGAGCAGCGCCGCAAGGTGCTGGCCCACTTCAACGCGCACGAGGCGCTCTCGCCGGAGCGCGCGATCGCGCGTGATGCGCTGGAACCGGCGTTGCACGCCACGCTCGATCAACTGCGAGCGCAGGGCATCATCAAGGACTGCGGGGATGCGCTCAGCTATCTCGATGCCGATGCGCTGTTGGCGTATGAGAAGAAGATGGCCAGGAGCGGACGTGTCGCTGTCACGGCGATTCTGCCGGTGTTGGTTGCGGTGGCGGTTGCCGTCGTGGTGGCGATTACCTTGTCCCGCTGAGGGGGATGGCCTCTTCCGGTAGGTGGGTGGGCGCCGGCCAGCGGCCGGCACTACCTGGGCGCCTGTTGTAGTGCCGATCAGTGCGTGGCGCCGCTCAAGCAGGCGGATACGGCCCGCCGTCGCCGTCAGTTGCCGCCGAACAGCTTCTGCGCGTTCTGGAACAGCACCCAGCTGGTGGCGATGAACTTGTCGCCGCCGTGCGGACGGTTGCCGCGGTGGGTGTGGGTGAACGCGGTCGGTGCGATCAGCAGGCTGCCGGTGCGTGGGGCGATCTTGCGGTCCTGGAACAGGAACTCGGTTTCCCCCTGCTCGAAATCATCGTTGAGGTAGAGCGTCCACAGCAGGTGGCGATGCAGGGTCTCGGCGGCGGGATCGCGCGGGTACAGTTCGCAATGCCAATAGGGATAGCCGCCCTCGCCTGCGGCATACCATTGCAGATTGATGGCACCGGGACGCAGGCAGGTGCGGGCCAGATCGGACAGCGTTGCATCGTCCATGCCTGGGAAATCATCGGCTGCCAATCGACGTGGACTACCGTCGCTGTCCTGGATCTGCAACATCAACGGCGAGATCAGTGCCTGTGGATAACGGCGTAGATAACTCATCACGCCGCGAAACACCGCCTGTTGCAACTGCATGTCCACATCGCGCCACGCGGCATCGCCGCTGATGCGAAGATCCTTGCTGTGCTTGAGTTCCGGGAACACACCGCTGCCCACTTGACCGGGCCGCAACTGCGCACTGGATCGCATCCTGGCCTGGATGGCGGCACACATGTCGGCGGGGATGGCGTTGTGGATTACTTCGATGAAGTCGGGCGGGGCGTGGGCCGTCATGGGGTCATCCGTGGGCATCTGACCCCGATGGTGACCGCTGCGCTGGCCGATGTCACGCCGTTGCCATGTAGGCATTTGCCCGCCGAAAACGGGACCGGTATCGCACCGGTCCCGCACTGCCCACTCAGCCCTGCGCGTCGTCGTGCGCGCGGTGGTAGCGGGTGGCTTCGGCCACTTCATTGCGCGAGCCGAGGAACACCGGCACGCGCTGGTGCAGGTGGTCGGGCTGGATGTCGAGGATGCGCTCGCGCCCGGTGGTGGCGGCACCGCCCGCCTGCTCGACCAGCAGGCCCATCGGGTTGGCTTCGTACATCAGGCGCAGCTTGCCGGCCTTGGTGGGGTCCTTCCGGTCCCAGGGGTAGATGAAGATGCCGCCGCGGGTGAGGATGCGATGCACGTCGGCCACCATGCTGGCGATCCAGCGCATGTTGAAGTTCTTGCCGCGCGCGCCTTCCTTGCCCGCCAGCAGGTCCTGCACGTAGCCCTGCATCGGGGTTTCCCAATGGCGCTGGTTGGACATGTTGATCGCAAATTCCTGGGTGTCGGCGGGAATCTGCATGTCTGCGGTGGTCAGGACGAACTCGCCCTTCTCGCGGTCCAGGGTGAAGGCATGGGTGCCGTGGCCGACGGTGAGCACCATCTGCGTGCTGGGGCCGTAGATGCAGTAGCCCGCAGCCACCTGGCTGGTGCCGGGCTGCAGGAAGCTGTCGTCATTGGGCTGCTCGGTGCCGGGCGGGCAACGCAGCACGGAGAAGATGGTGCCAACGGACACGTTGACGTCGATGTTGGAGCTGCCGTCGAGGGGATCGAACAGCAGCAGGAAATCGCCGCGCGGGTAGGTGTCCGGGACGGGCTGGCAATGGTCCATTTCTTCCGAGGCGCAGGCGGCGAGGTGACCGCCCCAGGCGTTGGCCTCGAGCAGGATCTCGTTGCTGATGACGTCGAGCTTCTTCTGGGCCTCGCCCTGTACGTTGCCGGTGCCGGCTTCGCCGAGCACGCCGCCGAGTGCGCCCTTGCTGACGGCGATGGAGATGCTGGTGCAGGCGCGTGCGACGACGGCGATCAGCTGGCGCAGGTCGGCATTGATGCGGCCGGCATGCTGCTCTTCGATCAGGTACCGGGTAAGCGACGAACGGGACATGGACTGTGGCTGCCAAAGACGTTTGGGGGCCATATTGTCGCCGGTCGTCCACGGCATTACGAGGCAGGCCGTGGATACGGCACCCCGCCCGGGGTAGAGCCGAGCCATGCTCGGCTGCCGTTCGCGCGGGACAAGAGCAGCCGAGCATGGCTCGGCTCTACCGGGGATGCGCCATGCTGCGCCCCGCCCTGCCCCGGAGAACGGCCGCACGAGGCGGCCGTTCTTCATCATTGGCGCCGCTCATCCACGACATTACGAGGCAGGCGTGATACGGCAAAAAGCCAGGTAGAGCCGAGCCATGCTCGGCTGCTTTTTGCGCGAGGCAAGAGCAGCCGAGCATGGCTCGGCTCTACCAGGGGTGGGCTGCGCCCCGCCCCGCCGCAAACCGGAGAACGGCTGCACGAGGCGGCCGTTCTTCATTATTGGCGCCGGCATCCACGGCATTACGAGGCAGGCGGGATACGGCAAAAAGCCAGGTAGAGCCGAGCCATGCTCGGCTGCCTTTCGCGAGGGGCAAGAGCAGCCGAGCATGGCTCGGCTCTACCGGGGATGCGCCATGCTGCGTCGCGACCCGCCGCGAACCGGAGAACGGGCCGCACGCGGCGGCCGTTCTTCATTACTGGCGCCGGTCATCCACGGCGTTACGAGGCAGGCGGGGATACGGCACCCCGCCAGGTAGAGCCGAGCCATGCTCGGCTGCTTTTTGCGCGAGGCAAGAGCAGCCG
>NZ_DAMAGC010000203.1:0-3181 GCF_031995405.1 Stenotrophomonas sp.
CTGTCCTACATCGCCCCGGAAACCTTCGATCGGTTGACCATCATCAAGGGCCCGCAGAGCGTGCGCTGGGGGGCAGGCGCGTCAGCCGGCACGGTGCGCTTCGAACGCGATACGCCGCGCTTCGATACCCCGGGCATCGACCTCAACGCCAGTGCGCTGGTGGGCTCGCGCAACCGCAACGACCAGGTGCTCGACCTCACCGCCGGTGCCTCGCAGGGCTATGTGCGGGTCAACGGCAACCGCTCGGAAGCGGACGATTACAAGGACGGCAACGGCGACGTCGTGCCGTCCAGGTGGCGCAAGTGGAACAGCGACGTCGCCGTCGGCTGGACCCCCGATGCCGACACCGTGCTGGAACTGTCGGCCGGTACCGGCGATGCCATCGCCCGTTACGCCGGCCGCGGCATGGATGGTGCCGCGTTCAAGCGCACCAGCTATGCGGCGCGCTTGGAGAAGGACAATCTGCCCGGCGCCTGGGACAAGCTGCTGGCCAACGTCTATTACAACGACGCCGACCACCTGATGGACAACTACACCCTGCGCACGCCCAACCCGGACAGCAGCATGCCGATGCCGATGGCGGCCAATGTCGATCGCCGTACGACGGGCGGCCGCATCGCCTCGGAGTGGCGCTGGCAGGACATCGCCCTCGTGGCTGGCGTCGATGCGCAGGACAGCCGCCATCGCAGCCGCAGCGGCATGGGCCGCAATACGTACCGTCAGCAACCCTGGAACACCGACGCGCGCTTCGAAAACCTGGGCGCCTTCACCGAAATCACCCTCGGCGAAGGTACCGCGCAGCGGTGGGTTGGCGGCCTGCGCATCGACCGCGCCGAGGTCACCGATGAACGCCGCACCGCCGGCATGATGGCCATGCCCAATCCGACCGCCGGCCAACAGCGCCGCGAACACCTGGGCAGTGGCTTCCTGCGCATCGAACGCGATCTCGCCCCGTCGCTGACCTGGTATGCCGGCATCGGCCACAGCGAGCGCATGCCCGACTACTGGGAGCTGTTCTCGCCCGACATGGGCCCGAGGGGGGCAGCCAACGCGTTCGCCGGTATCCAGCCGGAGCAGACCACCCAGCTCGACCTTGGCCTGCAATACCGCAGTGACCGCCTCGACGCCTGGGTATCGGCCTACGCCGGCCGGCTGCAGGACTACATCCTGTTCGCCTACCTCGAGGGCGGCATGATGGGCAGCATGACCCGGGCAGACAACGTTGACGCGCGCATCGCCGGCGCCGAAGCCGGCGCGGAATTCGTCCTCACCGAGCAGTGGAAACTCGGCGGCACGCTCGCCTATGCGTGGGGCGAAAACCGCAGCGACGGCACGCCGCTGCCGCAGATGCCGCCGCTGGAGGCACGCTTGAGTGCCAACTGGCAGGGCCAGCGCTGGAGCATGGGCGCACTTGCCCGCGGCGTTGCCCACCAGCGCCGCGTCGCCGCCAACCAGGGCAATGTCGTGGCCCGCGACCTCGGCCCCAGCGCCGGCTTTGCCACCCTCGCGCTCAACGCCGGCTACCGCATCAGCGATGCACTGCAGCTCAGCGCCGGCATCGACAACCTGTTCGATCGTGCCTACAGCGAACACCTCAACCTGGCCGGCAGCGCCGACTTCGGCTTCCCGGCCGACCCGATCCGGATCAACGAGCCGGGCAGGACGGTTTGGATGAAGGTGAATTACCGGTATTGAGCAGCGGCGGGTGCCGTCCGTTGGGCGGCACCCGTGCGCCCGGAGTTGCGTGTAGCCGACCAACGCTCGGCTTTACGGGGTGCAGCCGACCAACGGTCGGCGCTACGGGGTGTAGCCGACCAACGGTCGGCTCTACGGCGGCGGGCGTATGACACCTGCCGTGATGCGGGCCGCTGACGTCAATCGACACGCGCTGACACACACCGATACACCCATCGCTCCCCCCAGCACGAAAGGCATTGCCTCCGTCACCGGTCGCTGTGCCGCCCCCGGTAAACGCTTGGCACATATGCCCGGTCAGCCCCGACCCGTACACTCGGCGGTCGTGGAATTAACGGGATTTTTTCAAATGTCGGGACGCATCACCGCGCGCATCGCCGCTGGCCTCACTCTGGCCTTCCTGGCCGGGTGCAGCAGCAAGGACGACGCCGCGCGCCGGCCGGCAGACGCCGTCCCGGTCACCACCCAGGTGGTGCAGCCCTCGGCATGGAACGACACCCTCCAGGCACTGGGCACCGCCAAGGCCCGTGAATCGGTGACCATCACCGCCAAGGTCAGCGAAATCATCGAAACCGTCCACTTCGACAGCGGGCAGCAGGTCAGTGCCGGCACCCCGCTGGTGACCCTGCGCGGCCAGGCCCAGGAAGCGGCCCTGCTGCAGGCCCAGGCCACCTTTGCCGAAGCGGACCAGCTGTACAGGCGCCAGCGCGAACTGGCTGCCCAGCAACTCGTCGCCAGCGCCACCCTGGACACCCAGCGCGCCATCCGCGATGCGGCCGAAGCCCGGGTGCGCGAAATGCAGTCGGACATCGGCGACCGCCGCGTGCGCGCGCCCTTTGCCGGCGTGCTCGGCATCCGCCAGGTCAGCGCCGGCTCGCTGGTCACCCCCAGCACCACCATCGCCACGCTGGACGACATCGAGCGCATGCACGTCGACTTCCAGGTGCCCGAAGCCGAACTGGCCAGCCTCACCACCGGTGACAAAGTCACTGCCAGCAGCGTCGCCTATCCGGGCCGCAGCTTTGAAGGCACGGTGGCCACCATCGATACCCGCGTCGATCCCGGCACGCGCGCGGTCACCGTCCGCGCCGACTTCATCAATGCCGACCACGCCCTGCGCCCGGGCATGCTGCTGGATATCCGCATGTTCCGCCCGCAACGCCAGGCGCTGGTCATCCCGGAAATCGCCGTGGTCCAGGTCGGCCGCGATTCCTTCGTCTACCGCGTCAAGGCCGACCACAGCGTCGAGCGCAGCGATGTCAGCAGTGGCGCGCGTCGCGCCGGCGTGGTTGAAATCCTCGCCGGGCTCAAGGCCGGCGACCGCATCGTGGTGGATGGCACCGGCAAGCTGCGGCCGGGCCTGAAGGTCGACGACCGCCCCGATAGCGCGCCCGCCGCCAAGCCCGCGGATCCGGCCGGATGAAGCTGTCCAACGTCTCCATCCAGCGCCCGGTCTTCGCCGTGGTGATGAGCCTGTTGCTGGTCG
>NZ_DAMAGC010000204.1:0-3055 GCF_031995405.1 Stenotrophomonas sp.
CGCCGGTAACTCCGCGAGGGCGTTCCCCCGCACGCCACCCGGCAGCACCACGGCGTGGCTGCAACTACGCGGCACCACCACCATGGAAAGCGCCGAAGGTCGCTTCGTACTGCACCGCGGCGGCTGGATCATGCTCGGTCGTCAGTCGCAGCCCGTCCTGCAGGCCGATCGTCATGGCATCTGCATCGGCATCTGCCTGAGTGCCGATACCCTGCATGCGTTGGGGACCGGTGCAACGCCGCTGTATCCCGGCGTCGGGCGCATGCTGCCAGCCGATGTGCAGATGGCGATCCGGCTGTGGCGCAGGCTTGGACTGGAGCGGGCCAGCGGCACGCCGCACGCCGTGGACACGCGGCCCCTGCTGCTGCTCATGGCCGACCTCCAGCGCGGCATCGCCGACCGCGCGCACGCGTGCCCGGGGCATTCGCCCGCACGCAAGCGGCAGGTGCTGGCCAAGTTGCAGGAGGCGTGCCTGTTCATGCACGGCAACATCGACCGCGCGATCCGCGCCGGCGAGCTGGCGCAGCGGGTGGGCCTGCCTGCCCGGTATTTTTCCGAAGCCTTCCTGGCCGCTTATGGCCAGTCACCGCAGTCATTCGGCACGCGGGTGCGGCTCGCGCACGCAGCGGGGCGATTGCGTCGCGGTGAGATCACCTTGGACGAGGTTGCCGTGGCCGTCGGATTCAAGCATGCCGGCACCTTTGTGCGTGCCTTCCGCGCCCATCTCGGCCAACGCCCCGGCCATCCGGAGGCGCGCCGAGGCCCGCCTTCCACAGCGGGGGCGGCCGCGCCCTTCCGGCTGCATGCCGCGCGCCGCCAGCCTCCCGGCGACTGAGCAACCCAGGGGGCGTTGAACGCAAAAGGCCAGATCCGACGGATCTGGCCTTTGCATTTCCATGGTGCCGAAGGTGGGACTCGAACCCACACGCTTTTAAGGGCGGCGGATTTTGAGTCCGCTGCGTCTACCGATTCCGCCACTTCGGCTGGCTGGCCGCGTAGTGTATACAACTTGGAGGGATCTGGGGAGACCTGAATGCTTCAGACCGCACGCGGCCGTCATCGGGCCGGGACGCTATACTCATCGCGCTGAACGATACAGGGAGCCGGAATGAGCACGTTGCAGGATCTGCGCGTACTGGTGGTGGAGAACGACGAGATGAGCGCGGCGCTGCTGCAGATGCAGCTGGCACAGTCCGGTGCGGTTGTCGTGGGCCTGGCCGCTTCGGTTGCCGAGTCATTGCGCCTGCTGGGCGAAAGCGACCCGCAGGTAGCCTTGCTGGACTACCGGCTGGCCAACAATGAAACCAGTGAAGCGGTCGCCGAGGCGTTGAGTGCGCGCGCGATTCCCTTCGTGCTGGCCACCGGCATGGCCCCGGATCACCTGCCCGATGCGTTCCGGAGCGGCGTGCTGTTGAGCAAGCCGTACCTGACCGCCGAGTTGAACGCCGCCCTGGCGCGCGCGCTGCAGGGCGCGTCGGTGGCCAGCTGAGCCCGCGCGTTCACGCCACTTCGGTGTGCGCCAGTTCGACCGGTTCGCGGTCGTCGAGGATGCGGTAAAGCGCGGCCAAGTCCCGGGGATCCGGATTGAGCCACGCATCCAGATGTTCAGGCCGGATCGGCACGATGCAGCGGTCGTGGCCGGCCGCAGCTACATCGCGCGGCGGTTCATCGGTGATCGCGGCGAATGACAGCAGGCGACCTTCCGGGCCTTCCCATTCCGACCACAGGCAGGCGATCAAAAGATCGCGCGATGGCTGCGGTCGAAATTCCAGGACGACGTTGCCCGGCTTCTCACCGGGCGCCAGTGCGCGCTGTTCCAGGGCGTGGCGCGGGACGTGCTCGTAAAACGACTGCACCACCACCACGCCGTGGCGGTGTCCGAAGGCGCTCTTCCAGTACGACTCCAGGCTGTCGCGGCGCGCGTTGTAGGTGCCCGGGTAGAGCGCGTCGTTGCGTGCGGGCTTGTCCGGCAGCCGGCATTGGTAGCGCATCGGCTTGATCACGCGCTGGCCGTGTTCTGACACGATCACCGGCGCGTACACGCCGGGGAAAATGCGGCTGTCGCGCGGCAGCAACCCGCTGCGGCGCAGGTCGTCCAGGCGTGCCTGCGCGCGCTCGACCCGGTTGCCGGCGACGCGTGCTTCGTTGCGGGCCTTCTGCGTCGGGCGGGTGGCCAGGGCGTCTTCGGCCGCGGTGAGGCGCGCGCTCTGCACGCGGATCTCCTGGTCGAGGGCCTGCATCTCCTCGGCGTGCCACTGCTGGATCCTGGTCACGATGTCCTGGCCCTGCGCGGTGCGCGCGCCGGCAAAGCCATCGTCCATGGCTTTGGGCGTCTTGGGGCGCTGCTTGCCGGCGTCATGCGCGTAGAGCTGGGCGAATTCGTCCAGCGACATCATGGCGCCGAACTCGCGGACCAGCTTGGTGTAATCGGCGCGGATCTGGGCGGAGTAGCACATGTGCACAGGATAAGGCGGTTGGTCGCACCCGATGAGAAATGGATGCGGCATGCTGATGGACCATTCACCGGTGTGAGTTCCGCCATGTCCCTGCCTGCCGGCCTGCAGTGTCTTCCCCATCCGCCGAGCGTTGCCGAGTACCGTGAACTGCGGGTGCTGGCCGGGCTGAGCCCGAAGTCGCTGGAGGCGGCCACCGTGGGCCTGCCCAATACGGTGTTCGGGGTAAGTATCCGTGACGGAGCGCGCCTGCTGGCGATGGGCCGGCTGGTCGGCGATCGCGGGTGTTTCCTGCAGGTGGTGGATATCGCGGTGCTGCCGGAATGGCAGGGCAGGGGGCTGGGCAAGGCGGTGATGCGGCAGTTGGACCAGTGGCTGCAGGCCAATGCGGTGGGCGCGTATGTGAGCCTGATCGCCGATGGGCAGGCCAATGCCCTGTATGCGCAGTTCGGGTTCGTGGAAACCGCCCCGCGGTCGGTGGGGATGGCCAAGGTAATCCGCTGAAAACAAAAAGCCCCGACCGAAGTCAGGGCTGTTTGTTTGAAGCTGGCGTCCCCACGGGGATTCGAACCCCGGTCGCCACCGTGAAAGGGTGATGTCCT
>NZ_DAMAGC010000205.1:0-2970 GCF_031995405.1 Stenotrophomonas sp.
CGTTCTTGGCCGGCTGCCCCCATCGACAGAAAAGGACCTCCCACGATGCGCGCCACCGCCCTCACCCTCGCCCTGCTGTTTTCCGCCCCGCTGGCCCTGACGTCCGCGTCGGCCCAGGCCAACCCGTTCGGTGCCTACACCACCGGCCAGGAAATCACCCAGCAGCAGATGGACGCCGCCCAGGTCGGCAAGACCACCCAGGAGCAGATCCGCGAAGCCTTCGGTGCGCCGAGCCGGCGCGAGCAGCTCGGCGACACCCAGGTCTGGTACTACGACTTCGTCAAGATCAAGTCGTTCGGCAAGAACATCCAGGAAGCGACCGTGTTCGAGTTCGGCAAAACCGGCGTGCTGACGGCCAAGTCCAAGTCCAACGCGGTGGGCAAGACCGGCAACCCGCTGATCGATGCCGCCAACGGCAAGTAAGCCGCATCCGGCAGCAACGTTTCCCCGACGGGGCGCCC
Source organism: Stenotrophomonas sp. (assembly GCF_031995405.1). Classification (GTDB taxonomy): domain Bacteria; phylum Pseudomonadota; class Gammaproteobacteria; order Xanthomonadales; family Xanthomonadaceae; genus Stenotrophomonas. The sequence continues at coordinate 462 of NZ_DAMAGC010000205.1, forward strand.
AACGGCGCCCCGTCTGCGTTGGACGCACCGCTGTGATGACACCGGCGCTACATGTGGCTGTGTAACCTTGTGTCCTGTCACTGGCCGGCCATGGCGTGGCACGGGATCGCTCATACTGGCTGCGATCCGGTACCCCAGGGCCACCGGCAAACGCAAGCAGGCCCGCTCCGTGCGGACCACTGCAAGCCATCCGCAAGAGGAGTCACCCCGCATGAGCGATTCGTTCTCCACCCGCAGCCAGCTGGACGTCGGCGGCAAGACCTACGACTACTTCAGCCTGCCCAAGCTCGGACAGCAGTTCGATATCTCCCACCTGCCCTATTCGATGAAGATCCTGCTGGAGAACCTGCTCCGGCACGAGGACGGCGGCGCCACCGTCGGCCGCGACCACATCGAAGCCGTGGCCAAGTGGGACCCCAAGGCCGAACCGGATATTGAAATCGCCTTCATGCCCGCCCGCGTGGTCCTGCAGGACTTCACCGGCGTGCCCTGCGTGGTCGACCTGGCCGCGATGCGCGATGCGGTGGTCAAGCTCGGCGGTCGCCCGGAACAGATCAACCCGCAGATTCCCTCCGAACTGGTGATCGACCACTCGGTGCAGGTGGATGTGTTCGGCACTCCGGAAGCACTGGACCTCAACGGCAAGATCGAATTCCAGCGCAACATGGAGCGCTACGGCTTCCTGCGCTGGGGCCAGAAAGCGTTCGACAACTTCAAGGTGGTCCCGCCCAACACCGGCATCGTCCACCAGGTCAACCTGGAAAACCTGGCCCGCGTGGTGATGACCGCGGACAAGGACGGCAAGGCCATCGCGTATCCGGACACCGTGTTCGGGACCGACAGCCACACCACGATGATCAACGGCATCGGCGTGCTCGGCTGGGGCGTGGGTGGCATCGAAGCGGAGGCGGCCATGCTCGGCCAGCCGTCCTCGATGCTGATCCCGCAGGTGGTCGGCTTCAAGCTGACCGGGCGCATGCCCGAAGGCGCCACCGCCACCGACCTGGTGCTGACCGTCACCCAGATGCTGCGCAAGCACGGGGTGGTGGGCAAGTTCGTCGAGTTCTTCGGCGAAGGCCTGCAACACCTGCCACTGGCCGACCGCGCCACGATCGGCAACATGGCACCCGAGTACGGCGCCACCTGCGGCATCTTCCCCATCGACGGCGAATCGCTGACCTACCTGCGCCTGTCCGGCCGCAGCGAGGAACAGATCGCGCTGGTCGAGGCCTATGCCAAGGCCCAGGGCCTGTGGCATGACGCCGACACCGCGCATGCCAGCTACAGCGTCACCCTGGAACTGGACATGGGCACGGTCAAGCCGTCGCTGGCCGGCCCCAAGCGTCCGCAGGACCGCGTGCTGCTGGAAGACGTCAAACAGAACTACCGCGACAGCCTGGTCGGGCTGACCACCAACCGCGACAAGCGCAACGACGACGTGTCCAAGTTCGTCAATGAAGGCGGTGGCGCGGCGGTCGGCAACGAACAGCTGGCCAAGGGCTACAGCGATGTCGAACTGGACGGCCAGAAGTTCCGCCTGAAGGACGGCGCGGTGGTCATCGCCGCCATCACCTCGTGCACCAACACCTCCAATCCGGCGGTGATGATCGGTGCCGGCCTGCTCGCCCGCAACGCGGCCGCCCGGGGCCTGGACCGCAAGCCGTGGGTGAAGACCTCGCTCGGCCCGGGCTCGCGCGTGGTCACCGATTACCTTGAAAAGGCCGGTGTCCTCACCGAGCTGGAAAAGATCGGCTTCTACGTGGTCGGTTACGGCTGCACCACCTGCATCGGCAACTCCGGCCCGCTGCCGGCCGAAGTCAGCGCGGGCATCGCCGCCGGCGACCTGGTGGTGACTTCGGTGCTGTCGGGCAACCGCAACTTCGAAGGCCGCGTGCACCCGGAAGTGAAAATGAATTACCTGGCCAGCCCGCCGCTGGTGGTGGCCTATGCGATCGCCGGTACCACCGACATCGACCTGACCACCGAACCGCTCGGCACCGGCAGCGATGGCCAGCCGGTGTTCCTGCGCGACATCTGGCCGAGCAACAAGGAAATCGGCGACGTCATCGCCGCGACCATCGGGCCGGAGATGTTCAAGCAGAACTACGCCGACGTGTTCAAGGGCGATTCCCGCTGGAACAACATCAAGTCGCCCGACGGCAATCTGTATGAGTGGGATGGCCACTCGACCTACATCAAGAACCCGCCGTACTTCGAGGGCATGACCATGCAGGTCGGCCATATCGAGGACGTACACGGTGCGCGGGTGATGGGCCTGTTCGGCGATTCGATCACCACCGATCACATCTCCCCCGCGGGCAACATCAAGAAGGATTCGCCCGCCGGACGCTTCCTGCAGGAACGCGGCGTGCAGCCGGCCGACTTCAACAGCTACGGCAGCCGTCGCGGCAATGATGACGTCATGGTCCGCGGCACGTTCGCCAACATCCGCATCAAGAACCTGATGTTCGGTGGCGAGGAAGGTGGCAACACGCTGTACTACCCGGCC
>NZ_DAMAGC010000206.1:0-2826 GCF_031995405.1 Stenotrophomonas sp.
AGCTGCACCTTCGCCGCCGGTGACATGGCGTGCAGCAGCAGGTCCTGGGTGGGCGACGGAAAGTGCGCGAAGAGGTCGGCGCGTGCCGGTGGGTCGAGCAGCATCAGCAGGCCCAGGCACTCGTCGGTCTCGAGCACGCCGAGCGCATCCACCAGATCCGAGGCGTGGGTGGTGGCGGCGATGCTGGCGAAACCGGCGGCATCGTAGCCGCGGGACAGGGTACGGATGGAGAACGCGAGGTCATTACGGTTCATGGGGGGCTCCAGTCGGAAGAAAGGCGTTGTCCGCTCGATCGAGGCGGGCGCAGGGGCGGATGGTCGATCGCGGTGTGGGCAGGGCGCGGCGCAGTGGCGGGCGGCCGCAGGGGCCGTGGAAGCGTGCGGCAGGGGTGGTGTGTCGCGGGGCGGGGCCGCCCGACGCTCAGGGCAGCGTCGCGAGATTGAAGCCGAGCGTCAGCCAGTGGCTGTCGCGTAGGTGATGGATGCGTCCAGCGAGCAGGTCGAGGTTGGCGCCGGGCCACAGCACGCGTCGCAGACCCAGTTGGCTGCCGCGCTCGCGGGCAGCATCGTGTGCGGTCTCGGCCAGCAGCGACCAGTCGCGCGTCAGTCCGATCTCCATGCCGATGCCGTCGGTGCGACCGCGTGCGATGCCCTGTGCCGCCCAGCCCAGGTTGAGGTGCACCTGCACGCGGTCCTGTATACCCGGTGCAATCGTCAGCGGGACGTTGAGTGCCCAGTCATCGGCGCGCGGACGCTGCGTGTTGCCACCGACGCTGGCGCTGAGTGCCAGACCCCAGTGTCGCGGCGCACCCTCGACCAGGATGCGCTTGGCACCGAGGGCGTACTGGCGGCGGGCATCGCCGGGCGCACGGGTCAGCCCCAGCGACCATTCGGTATGGGCCAACGTGCAGGCAGGCACGGCGGTCCATTCCTGGCCGGCATCGGTGTGGCGCACCCAGCTTTCCAGCTGGCACTGGCCGGCATCGGTGATGCCGGCGTCGTCGACCAGCAGGCTGGCGGCGGCGCGGGTGTTGAACGGCAGCAGGGCCACGCTCAACAGCAGCGGGGCGAGTACGCGGAAAGCGTGCATGGGCAATCTCCAGGCGAACGGAAACGCCAGCGGCACCCTCGTCGGGGTCGGTGGAACAACGGTGCGGATGAAGCGAGGCAGGCGCATGTGACATGCGCCGGAAGGCCCCGTCCTGTGCGGACGGAACCGACCTTGGGGTCAGTGGATCCGTCGGCTCAGGCGCAGCAGCGCGATCGACTATGACTGTCCAAGGAGGGGGTCTCTGGCGAAAAGGAAGGTGGTGCGGGGCGCAAGGTAGAGAGCGTTGCTGGCGTGGTCAAGCGGTTTTCGCGGCGCGATACCAACGTATAGGACGCCTATGCCGGCGCGCGCGCTGAAACCGTGGATGCAGGCATTTGGCGCTGAAATCCAGCGCGCGTGCAGACATCGCGCGCTGTCGCGATTGACCGACGCAGCGCGGGAAAATGTCGCCACCCCGGTAGAGCCACGCCATGCGTGGCTGTCTTCGATCGGGCGAGGCGTGCAGCCACCCATGGAGTGGCTCTACCGACGCAGTCACGCGACGCGCAGACCGGCGGCGTGCGCGCAAAAAAAAACCACCCGCGTGCGGGTGGTTTCTTTGTTCCAGCGAAGGTGCCGGACTCAGTTGACCTGGGTGCTCGGCGTCGCCGCGGCCTGGGTCAGCAGGCGGTTGATGTCCTGCAGTTCGGCGATGTCCAGCGTGCCCACGGCCTGGCCCAGCTGCAGGCGGTTCTGCAGGAAGGTGTAGCGCGCGTTGGCGTAGTCCAGCTGCGCCGAGAACAGGATGCGCTGGTTCTGGATCACGTCCAGCACGGTGCGGGTACCCACTTCCAGGCCGACCTGCGAAGCGTCGTAGGCGCTCTGTGCCGAAACCACGGCCAGGCGACGCGCTTCCACTTCGCTGATGCCGGCGACCAGGGTCTGGTAGGCATTGCGGGTGTTGCGGTCGAGGGCGCGCTTCTGCTGCTCGTAGCCGTCCTGGGCGATGTCGCGCTGGGCCAGGGCCTGGCGTACGCCGGACTGGGTGGCGCCGCCGGAGAAGATCGGCACGCTCAGGGTCAGGCCGACGCTGTTGCTGCGGCGGTCCGGGCTGAAGCTGTCACCGGCGCCGACCACATCGCCCCAGCTGGCCGACTTGCCGGCGGTAGCGCCGAGCGACAGGGTCGGGTAGTGACCGCCGCGTGCGGCCGACACGCCGGTTTCAGCGGCGCTGACCTTCAGTTCCTGCGCCTTCAGCGCCGGGTTCTGCGCGACCGCTTCGTTGACCAGCTGGTCGATGCTGGCGTACTTGGCGGGCAGTTCCGGACGGAAGTCGACCGGCAGGGCGCGCAGGTCGGCCACCGGCTGGCCGGTCAGTTCGGTCAGTGCCTGGTAGGCATCGGCCAGAGTGTTCTGCGCCACGATGGTGTTGGCGCGGGCCTGGTCGTACTGGGCGCGCGCTTCGTGCACGTCGGTGATCGGGGCCAGGCCCACTTCCAGGCGCTTGTCGGCGAAGTCGAACTGCTTCTTGGCCGCCGCTTCGTTGGTCTGCGCGGCGGTCAGCGATTCGATCGCCACCAGCACGTTGAAGTACGCCGCCGAGGTGCGCACGATCAGGTCGTCGTTGGCCGAATCCAGGGTGAAGTCGGCTGCCTTGCTCAGGTCGCGCTGCGAACGCAGGTTCGCGAACTGGGTGAAGTTGAACAGCGTCTGGCTGCCGTTGACCGTGTAGTTGCGGCTCTTGGTGGTGATCGAGCTGGAGCTCAGGTCGTGGTTCGGGTTGGTGCGGGTACGGTT
>NZ_DAMAGC010000207.1:0-2805 GCF_031995405.1 Stenotrophomonas sp.
TGGTCGATGGCATGCCGCCGGCCGTGCAGGAGTCGCTGGCCGCCTCGATCCCGTTCCCGCCGCGCCTGGGCAAGCCGGAAGATTTCGCCGGCCTGGTCGGGCATATCCTTGGCAACACCTACCTCAACGGCGAGACCATCCGCCTGGACGGTGCGGTGCGCCTGGCACCCAAGTAAGCACGTCCGCCGCAGCGGCGGACACCGCAGGGCACCCGGCATGGTGCCCGCCACCTCCCACGAACCGACCTTCAGTCCATGAAAGCCAACGACATCAAGAAAGGCAACGTCGTCGAGTACAACAACGGCGTCTACCAGATCCGCGACATCGAACGCAGCTCGCCGCAGGGCCGCGGCGGCAATGTCCGCTTCCGCTTCATCATGTACAGCGTGCCGGGCGGCAACAAGCTCGATGCCAGCTTCGACGCCGACGACAACCTGCCGGAAGTCGAACTGCTGCGCCGCCAGTCCACCTATTCCTACAAGGACGGTGATGCGTTCGTGTTCCTGGATGACGAGGACTACACCCCGTACATGGTCGATGCCGACGTGCTGGGCGATGACGCCGGCTACATCACCGACGGCCTGACCGGCATCTATGTGCAGGTGATCGACGAAACCCCGGTGGGCGTGCAGCTGCCGACCAGCGTGGTGCTGGAAGTGGTCGAGACCCCGCCGGAAATGAAGGGTGGCACGGCCACCAAGCGTCCGAAGCCGGCCAAGCTCAGCACCGGCATCGAGATCATGGTGCCCGAGTACATCGCCAACGGCGAACGCGTGATGGTCAACACCGCCACCGGTGAATTCGCCGGCCGTGCCGACTAAGCGCATCGCGCTGCTGGCCTGCCTGTCCCTGCTCGCGGCGTGTTCGCCGCGGGCAGCAGACGGCCGCGTGGACGGGATGGATGCCGCCCCGCCCGTGGCCGGCAAGGACGCCGTCGCCGCCCCGGCCAGCGCGGCCGAACCGCCGACGGCGGACAACCCGGTGACCGGAACCGGGATCGAGACCGGCGCCGACACCGGCATGCCGGACCTGGACGAGCTGGAGCGCGCACGCGCCGACGCCGGCTGCGAGGTGTCCAACGACATCGGCGATGTGGACGACATCCGCATCTATTGCGCGATGCCCGCCGATGTCCGCGCGTTCCTCGAGCGCGAGAACACCTGCCAGCACTTCGCCGGCGAAGAAGCCTACGACGAAGAACGTCGGGTCGAGCTTGAGGCCGCCGACAAGCAGTACTGCGAGGGCCGCGAAGGGATCTTCGCCGACCTGTACGCCCGCCATCATGACGACTGCATGCTGCGCGAGGCGTTGATCGGCGTGGGCAACCGCTACGACCTGTTTACCGACCTCGCGCCGGACCACTGCCGCACCCAGGACGTGCGCTGACCTGCCTGGCCGTTACGGCTTGGCCGCCAGCGCCGGCGCCCCGGCGAAATCCCCGCAGCCGTGGTACTGCCGCGCGCCCACGGTCAGCATCGCCGTAGTACCGAATGCCTTCCCGCTCATATCGTCCTGGCAGACCGTGCGCTGGAACGTGAGCTTGACTTCGGTACCGTCGGCGGCCTTGCCGGACCAGCCATCCTTGCCCTGGGTGGGGGTGGGAATCTCGACGCTGCGCTGTCCGTAGTCGGTTTCCACGCGCAGGCGTGGCGTTGCGCCTGCGGTGACCTCGGCCAGCCAGCCGGGCTCGTTGCCGGTCGCACGGAAGCCCGCCTGCGCCATGCCTGCCGCCGCGGGCGCCGGCGCTGCCGCGCCTTCTTCGCCCGAGCCGACGCAGGTACGGTCCGCTTCACCCTTCAGGCTGAGCGTGCCTTCGGTGGTGCCCTTGGTCCAGAACGTGTTGCCCTGCCCGTCGCCGTATCTGGCACCGGAAGCGGCGACCTCCGACGACATCGCATAGGTGCGCTCGCCCACCACCACCGTGGCCGAATCCTGGCCACGGTACGTCGCCTGCACGGCCACATCGCCGCACTGGAACGTATAGCGGCGCTCTTCGGTGGTGGCGGCGGCCGGCGGCGGCGGTGCCTCGCTCGCGGCACCTGCGGGCGGGGTGCCTTCACCCTGCTGCGCGGGTTGGCAGGCACTCAGCCCGGCCGCAATGGCCAGGCTCAAAAGCCACGGGGATGCACGCATGTGGGACTCCTTGCGGTTGTTGCGATCAGCCAACCATCCTAGCCCGCAGCCTGAAGCGGGAGGTGAAGCGACAATGACTCCAGCGCTGGCCGACAGCGCTCAGCCACCCCGCCAGGGCAGCACGCCGATCGACAACAAATGCACGCCGGCCGGGCTCGAACAACTGGCCCAGACCCGCAACAGGCGCATCGCGCAGACCTGGTTGCCCTGCTCACCTGCGTACCCGAGCCGCACGTCGCTGGAAACCAGCACCAGTTGGCCACACACCAGCATCTCCACCGCGCCCTGCTCCAGCGCGGTCAGCTGCAGGCGGCGCGCCGACCACTCGCCCAGGCACGGATGCCCGCCCAGCCACTGTCCTGCTGCATCGCTGAAGAACAACGCCGGCGACAACCATGGCTGCAGTCCCGCCACGTCCTGCGCCAGCACCAACTGCCGCAGCGCGTCTTCGGCCCGCGCGACGTTGGTTTCCACTACCGTCCTGCCCATCTCATTCCCTTCCGCGTACCGGATGGCCCGCGTGTCGTACCCCGTTGTCCGCCCGTCAACGGCGGTGCCCAACAACTCGCCGGGGCCTTGCCACGGCAGCATGAACGGCGAAGTCTGCGCGACCTGCATGGGGTTTCGATGGAGGAAATGTGGAGATACGATGGAGCACAAGCACCTTCTGGC
>NZ_DAMAGC010000208.1:0-2640 GCF_031995405.1 Stenotrophomonas sp.
CAAGGCCGTTTCACCGAAGTGAACCGTTGTTGCCGATGCCGCTTCGTCGTTTGCCTCGAGAGGCTTTCGTCGTTGCGAGCCGCCTATTATGTCAGGCTTTTCGATTCCGTCAACACCTTCTTTCGAAGTGGTTGAAGTCCTGATCCTTCGCGGTTGCCGCCTTGCGGTGGCCCCTGCGTCGGGGGAGGGAAAGTATGTCCCCAACCGGGGCGTTTGTGAAGGGGGTAGACGACATTTTTTCACGTCGCTTCCCCCCCATTCATGCTGCAAGGGGTCCGGGACCGCCCGAACCCCTTGTGGCGCTTAGGCCGCGACCAGCAGCACGCGGGCGAAAGTGCGCTTGCCGACCTGCAGCAGGCCTTCAAAACCGGGCACGAACACCTGCTGGGCGTCGTCCACGACCTCGCCATCGACCTTCACCGCACGCTCCTTGAGCTTGCGGGACGCCTCGGAGTTGCTCGGGGTCAGCCCGGCAGCGGTCAACAACGCACCAATACGCAGGCCCTCGGCGGGGATCGCCACTTCCTGCAGCGGCAGCAGGGTCACATCGCCCTGCCCGGTCACGGCCGCGTTCCAGCCGGCGATGGCCTGTTCGGCCGCGGCGGCATCGTGGAAGCGGGTGGTCAGCTCGCGCGCCAAGCGCAGCTTCACCTCACGCGGGTTCAGGCCGCCGGCCTGGACCTGCTCACGCAGGCTCACCGCCTCGGCCTGGCTGATATCAAAGGAGAGCAGCTCGATCCAGCGCCACATCAGGTCGTCGCCGATCTTCATGGTCTTGGTGACCATATCGATGGCCGGCTCATTGATGCCGATGTAGTTGTTGAGCGACTTGGACATCTTGGCCACGCCGTCCAGGCCCTCCAGCAGCGGCATGGTCAGCACGATCTGCGGCTTCTGCCCGTAATGCTCCTGCAGGCCGCGGCCCATCAGCAGGTTGAACTTCTGGTCGGTGCCGCCAAGTTCGACGTCCGCCTCAAGGGCCACCGAGTCGTAGCCCTGGACCAGCGGGTACAGGAATTCATGCAGGGCGATCGACTGCTGGGCGGCATAGCGCTTGGCGAAGTCGTCGCGCTCGAGCATGCGCGCCACGGTGTGCTGGCCGGCCAGGCGGATCATGTCGGCCGCGCCCATCTTGCCGAACCACTCCGAGTTGAAGCGCACTTCGGTCTTGTCCCGGTCCAGCACCTTGAAGACCTGGTCCTCATAGGTACGCGCGTTGGCGAGCACGTCATCCTTGCTGAGCGGCTTGCGGGTGACGTTCTTGCCGGACGGGTCGCCGATCATGCCGGTGAAGTCGCCGATCAGGAAGATGACCTGGTGGCCGAGGTCCTGGAACTGGCGCAGCTTGTTGAGCAGCACGGTGTGGCCCAGGTGCAGGTCCGGGGCGGTGGGGTCGAAACCAGCCTTGACGCGCAGCGGGCGGCCGCTTTCCAGGCGCTGGCGAAGTTCCTCGGATTTGAGGACTTCGTCGGCGCCACGACCGATCAGGGCGATGGCTTCTTCAATCGAGGACACGTGACAACTCCCGGCAATGCCTTATTTACATGAATGACGTTAAGTACAAGTTAACCGCATGCGCTTCACAAAAGCCAACAGGCACAAGGGTTTGACGCGGTATTTATACCTGTCTATGTTACCGACGTTTGGGCCCGCGCTCCCGGGCCAGTCAGGAACAGACCGACGATGCTCAACTCCGATCAAGGCCGCGCGCGCAAGCAGCGCTTCAAGGAACGTCTCCACGTCCTCCACGACACCGCCCTGCATCGGAAGCTCAAGCAGCATCTTCCCGCCGCGTTCAACGAGCGCTGGACGCGCCGGCACTGGATGCACGCCAGCCTGTTCGCCACCATCGGTGCGCTGGTGGCCACGATCGTGCCGGGCTTCTCGCATACCATCGAAACGCCCTACTCCGTTGGCCACTCCACCCTGGCGCTGCCGTTGCCGCCGCTGTCGCTGGAGCGGCAGAAGCAGGTCCCCGGTGACAGCTGGCAGGTGCTGCGGGTGCAGCGCGGCCAGACCCTGAGCAACCTGTTCGACGAGGCCGGCATCCCGGCCACGGTGATGCACCAGGTGCTGGAGCACCCGGGTGCGCGCGAGGCGCTGACCCGGCTGCGCCCGGGTGCGGAGATCGCCTTCGACCTGCCGCTGTCCGGCGACCTGCGCACGATCCGCTTCGACCGCGATGCCGACAACCGGGTCGAGCTGTCGCTGAAGGATGATCAAATCACCGAGAAGGTGATCAAGCGCGAGTCGTCGACCCGCCGCATCGTCGCCAGCGGCGAGATCACCAGTTCGCTGTATGCCGCCGCGCGCAAGGCGGGGCTGTCGCCGTCGGCGATCGCCACGATGACCGACGAGATCTTCAAGTACGACATCGATTTCTCCAAGGACCTGCAGCCGGGCGACCGCTTCAGCGTGGTGCTGGATGAAACCTGGCGCGAAGGCGAGAAGGTGGATACCAGCAAGATCCTGGCGGCCACCTTCACCTCCGGCGGCAAGACCTACAGCGGCTTCCGCTTCGACCGCAACGGCAAGTCCGAGTACTACGACATCAACGGCCGTTCGCTGAAGAAGAGCTTCATCCGCATGCCGATCCCGTTCGCACGGCTGAGCTCGACCTTTGGCGCGCGCAAGCACCCG
>NZ_DAMAGC010000209.1:0-2636 GCF_031995405.1 Stenotrophomonas sp.
CGCGCAGCGGCCGGGGGACATTCGCCGGAAAGGGCATGGGCGCCCAGCGCCCGACCCAGCGACAACCGCGCGGAAAAAGCCTGGAGCGCGCTCCGTGCCTGTGCCCCACATGCGCGAAGAACCAAACAAAAAGGCGGGGATATCCCCGCCTTTCTGCCGTGCCACCGCTACCGCTCGATCAGGTCAATGCAATCGACTTGTTCTTGCGTTCGGCCAGGCGCTTTTCCAGATAGTGGATGTTCTGCCCACCGGCCTGGAAGCCCTTGTCGCGCATGATCCGCTGCTGCAGCGCGACGTTGGTCTTGATCCCGTCCACCCCCATCTCGCTCAGCGCCACGCGCATGCGCGCGATCGCAGTTTCGCGGTCCGGACCGTGCACGATCAGCTTGCCGATCATCGAGTCGTAGTTCGGCGGTACGCGGTAGCCACTGTAGATGTGGGTATCCACGCGCACGCCGGGGCCACCGGGCGGATGGAAGGCAGTGATCTGGCCCGGGCTCGGCACGAAGGTCTCGGCGTCTTCGGCGTTGATGCGGCACTCGATCGCGTGACCGGTCAGCACCACATCGCTCTGCTTGATCGTCAGCTTCTGGCCGGCGGCGATGCGCAGCTGTTCGCAGACCAGATCGATACCGGTCACCATCTCCGTCACCGGATGTTCCACCTGCACGCGGGTGTTCATTTCGATGAAGTAGAAACGGCCGTCTTCGAACAGGAACTCGAAGGTACCCGCGCCGCGATAACCGATGCGGATGCACGCCTCCACGCACACCTTGCCGATCTGCTCGCGCATCTCGGCACTGATGCCCGGTGCCGGCGCTTCTTCCACCACCTTCTGGTGACGGCGCTGCATCGAGCAGTCGCGCTCACCCAGATGGATGGCATTGCCCTGGCCGTCGGCGAGGACCTGGATTTCCACGTGGCGCGGATTCTCCAGGAACTTCTCCATGTAGACCTGATCGTTGCTGAAAGCAGCCTTGGCTTCGGACTTGGTGGTCTCGATGGCCGCCTTCAGCGAGGCCTCGGCATGCACCACGCGCATGCCACGACCGCCACCGCCGCCGGATGCCTTGATGATGACCGGGTAGCCGATCTCACGGGCGATCTTGGTGTTGGCCACGATGTCGTCGGTGAGCGGGCCGCCCGAACCGGGCACGCATGGCACGCCGGCGGCCTTCATCGCGCGGATCGCTTCCACCTTGTCGCCCATCAGGCGGATGGTGTCGGCCTTGGGGCCGATGAAGATGAAACCGGATTCTTCCACGCGCTCGGCGAAGTCGGCGTTCTCCGACAGGAAGCCGTAACCCGGGTGGATGGCCTGGGCGTCGGTGACTTCGGCCGCGGCGATCAGCGCCGGGATGTTGAGGTAGCTCTCCGAGGACGGCGCCGGACCGATGCAGACCGACTCGTCGGCCATGGCCACGTGCTTGAGGTTGCGGTCGACCGTGGAATGCACGGCCACCGTGCGGATGCCCAGGGTGTGGCACGCGCGCAGGATGCGCAGCGCGATCTCCCCTCGGTTGGCAATAACGACTTTGTCGAGCATGGACGGATCCTTAGCCGATCACGAACAGCGGCTGGTCGAATTCGACCGGCTGGCCGTTTTCGCCCAGGATGGCGACGATGGTGCCGGAGACATCGGCCTCGATCGGGTTGAACATTTTCATCGCTTCGATGATCGCCAGCGTTTCGCCGGCCTTCACTGCCTGGCCGACCGACACGAAGGCCGGCTTGTCCGGCGAGGACGAGGCATAGAACGTGCCAACCATCGGCGCACGCAGCACGTGGCCTTCCGGCAGCGCGTTGCCGGCCTTGGCGGTGCCGCCGGTGGAGGCTTCGGTGGGCGACTGCATCGGCATCGCCGGGGCCGCCGCAGCGGCCTGGACCGGTGCCGGGGCCATCATCATCTGCGGGGCCTGCATCATGCCGTAGCCGGACACGGGGGCGCGCGACAGACGCACGGACTCTTCGCCTTCCTTGATTTCGATTTCGGCGAGGTTCGACTCTTCCAGCAGGTCGATCAACTTCTTGATTTTGCGGAGATCCATAGGGGCCTCTTTAGCTCGTGGTGTCAGTGTGGTGGGAAGCGCGTTGCGCGCGGGTCAACGCAATTCGTAGAAACTACGCAGTTGGGCGATGCGGTCGTTGGCGTGGGTGGTCAGGCAGCGCATCTGCGCGCCATTGCGGGAGGTGCCATCGGCATTGAAGGCATAGACCGCGTCGCAGTCGTGGGTACGCAGCTGGATCCATGCGCGCTGGGCCAGCACCAGCTGCTGTTCGGCATCGACGCAGCGCGTGCAGGCGCCCTCGGCGGCCTGCGTGCGCAGCTGCAGGCGCGCCTGCGCGTAGACCTTGTTGAGCTCGGTATCGGCCTCGCTGGCCACGTCGGAGGCGCACAGGTCGCTCTCCATGGTGCCGCTGGGCTGCGCGCAGTCGATGCCCTCGGCGCTGCGATCGGCGGCCAGGGCCGCCCCGCACAGGGCGCCCCACAGCATGACGCTGGCGAGGACGCGCGGCATGGTCACGCGGTGGTGGCCGCCAGCCGGGTCAGTGCTGCATCCATTGCATAGCGATAGCTGTCCGCGCCGAAGCCGCAGATCACCCCGGCCGCCTTGTCGCTGAAATAGCTGTGCTGG
>NZ_DAMAGC010000210.1:0-2345 GCF_031995405.1 Stenotrophomonas sp.
GCCCCAGCGGGGGCGGGCCGCCGGTCTGGATGCCGGCACCGCGCAGTTCCTCCATGAAATTGCGCATCGACAATCGCTCGGCCATGTTGTCCGGGGTGTACAGCTGGCCGCGCGGGTTCAGCGCCACGGCCCGTTTTTCCAGGACCAGGGCCGCCAGCGGGATGTCCTGGGTGACCACCAGATCGCCAGCGGCCAGTCGTTCAACGATCGCGCTGTCGGCCACATCCAGCCCCGGCGGCACCTGCAGAAAGCTGATCAGCGGGGAGGGCGGAACCCGCAGCCAATGGTTGGCCACCAGCACCAGCGGGATCTTCACCCGCGTGGCGGCGCGGAACAGGATCTCCTTGATGACGCCGGGACAGGCATCCGCATCAACCCAGATGCGGCAAACCGGGGAACTTGAATCGGGCATTTTGCTGATCTTAAGGTAGGAAAAGTCTGAATAGGCGTGACGAATTCGTGTACGATGCGCCAATCCCTTGTCCTGTCAGGCGGGACGGGGGGATGGCTGAATAAACCAGCTATCGCTTTTTCGGTAAAACACGAGTATCGTCACCCACACTGTGTTTGCTAGGGTCACCGTGAATCGTGGCCTGGTGCAGTTGATCTCACGATCTGCTCATCGATCCGCTTTACCAACGCCTGCAACTCAGTCTCGGCGCCCACAATGGGAAGCCGCGATTATTTCAACTATTGTTTCAGGAGTTTGTACATGTCTGATCGTCAGAGCGGTACCGTCAAGTGGTTCAACGATGCGAAGGGCTTCGGCTTCATCACCCCGGAAAGCGGCCCGGACCTCTTCGTGCACTTCCGTGCCATCCAGGGCACCGGCTTCAAGTCGCTGCAGGAAGGCCAGAAGGTGACCTTCGTCGCCGTGCAGGGCCAGAAGGGTATGCAGGCTGACCAGGTGCAGGCGGTCTAATCGACCCCCCGCTACCGTCAGGTTGCAATGAAACGCCGGAAGCGAAAGCTTCCGGCGTTTTTTGTTGTGCGCGTGGTTCCGGGCCCGACCACCGGGTCGGTGGTCGCCGATGACGGCATCCATCCATCGCCACGGTTACGATGACGCTTTGAACCTGCGGACGCGGCAATGATCAAAGTGCACCATCTGGACCACTCGCGCTCGCTGCGCGTGCTGTGGATGCTCGAAGAGCTTGGCCTGCCGTACCAGGTGGTCAACTACCAGCGCGATCCGAAGACCTGGCTGGCACCGCAGGCGCTGCGCGGGATCCATCCGCTGGGCAAGTCGCCGGTGCTGCAGGACGACGCGCTGGTGCTGGCCGAATCCGGGGCGATCCTGGACTATCTGGCCGACCGCTATGACAGTGGCCGCCAGCTCTCGCCCGAACTGCTGCCGGCCCAGGCCAGCGAGCGGCTGCGCTACCGCTACTGGATGCACTACGCCGAAGGCTCGGCCATGCCGCCGCTGCTGATGAGCCTGGTGTTCGCGCGGGTACGCAAGGCGCCGATGCCGTTCTTCGCCCGGCCGATTGCCCGCAGCATCGTGGACAAGGTGATGAAGGGGTTCGTCGGCCCGCAGCTCAAGCTGCACCTGGACTGGATGGAGCGCGAGCTGGGCCAGTCGCCGTGGTTTGCCGGCGAACGCTTCACCGCCGCCGACATCCAGATGAGTTTCCCGATTCAGGCCGCTGCCTCGCGCGCCGGCAGCATGGCCAACTACCCCAAGCTGCAGGCTTTCCTGCAGCGCATCGAGCAGCGTCCGGCCTACCAGCGCGCCAGCGGGCAAGGCGGTGCGCTGGACCTGGGCGCGGGCACGGGCTGAGCTTGCGGGGGCGCACCTGCGCCCCCATTTCGTAGCGATGGACACCGACCCGCTGCGTTTCGACAACCGTTTCATCGCGCAACTCCCCGGCGACGAGGAAACCGGCCCCCGCGTGCGCGAGGTGCGCGGTGCGGCGTGGTCGGCGGTGATGCCCACGCCGGTGGCCGATCCGCAGCTGCTGGCGTTGTCGACCGAGGTGGCCGAGCTGCTGGGCATCGGCACGGACCTCACCGACAGCGCCGACTTCGCCCGCGTGTTCGGCGGCAACGCGCTGTACGCCGGCATGCAGCCCTGGGCGGCCAACTACGGCGGGCACCAGTTCGGCCATTGGGCCGGCCAGCTCGGCGATGGGCGTGCGATTTCGCTGGGCGAACTGGTCGCTGCCGACGGCGCGCACTGGGAGCTGCAGTTGAAGGGCGCCGGGCGTACCCCCTATTCGCGCGGCGCCGACGGCCGCGCGGTGCTGCGTTCGTCGATCCGCGAATTCCTGTGCAGCGAAGCGATGCATCACCTGGGCGTGCCGACCACGCGCGCGTTGAGCCTGGTCGGCAGCGGCGACAGC
>NZ_DAMAGC010000211.1:0-2269 GCF_031995405.1 Stenotrophomonas sp.
GTCCACCTGCTCTTCGTGGCCATCGCCGCGCCGCTGACCGGCTTCGCCCTGTGGCGCGCGCACCGCCAGCAACGCCTGCCTGCTGCGGCCTTGGCCAGCGCTGCGCTGGGGTTGCTGCTGCTGTTGGCCGGCGCTGCCGAGTGGCCCAGCCACGACACCGAAACGCCTATGACCGTCGCCGGCAGCCTGCTGCTTGCCGCCACCCATGTGTGGAATGCCTGGCGTCGGCACAGGCACTGATCGCCTCACGCCAAGGGAGGTGCCTTGGGGACGCAAGCGTCCCCGTTGCGCCTACTTCCCGTAGGCGCGCAGCAGCTTCACCAGCACCTGCGCCTCGGCCGCGCGTTCGGCCGGATCGCTGGGGCTGACCACGTGCGCCTGCAGATGTTCGTCCAGCAGCGCCATCAGCAGGCCGTGCGCGGCCCCCCGTACCGCCGAGGCCTGCATCAGCACATCGGTGCAGTCGGCCTCGGTCGATTGCAGGGCGGTTTCCAGTGCGGCCACCTGGCCGGCCATGCGACGGACCCGGGCCAGCAGCGCGTTTCGTTGGTGTTGGACGTGCGACATGGGGCAGGAGCATATACCCTGTGGGGGTATATTCCAATCGAGTCCGCGCCCATGTCCCTCCTCGCCGCCGCCGACGCCCGCCGCCACAGCCACCGTTTCGACGACGGCAATCCGCTGGCCGAGCGCAACACCCGGCGCGCCCTGTGGCTGACCGCGGCGATGATGGTGGTGGAGATCATCGGCGGCTGGTGGTTCAACTCCATGGCCGTACTGGCCGACGGCTGGCACATGAGCTCGCACGCACTCGCCCTGGGCCTGGCCGTGTTCGCCTATGCCTGTGCCCGCCGCTACGCACACGACGGCCGCTTTGCGTTCGGCACGTGGAAGATCGAGATCCTCGGCGGCTACACCAGCGCGATCGCGCTGCTGGGCGTTGCGTTGCTGATGGCGGTGCAATCGGCGCAGCGGCTGTTTTCACCCAGTGCCATCCACTACGACCAGGCCATCGTCATCGCCATAGTGGGGTTGGGCGTCAACCTGCTGTGCGCATGGTGGTTGCATGACAGCCATGGGCACGATCACGGGCACCAGCATGGGCACCATCACGGTCACGGACATCCGCACGGCCACGGCGGTGCGCGCGACCACGACTCCCCCCCCGCTGATCAGCATCGTCAGCATCGCGACGCTGACGGAGTCCACGGCCACCCCCACGCCGCGCACGATCTCAACCTCCGCTCGGCGTACCTGCATGTGATCGCCGACGCTGCCACCTCGGTGCTCGCCATCGCCGCACTGGTCGGCGGCAAGTTTTGGGGCGCGGCGTGGCTGGACCCGGTGATGGGACTGGTCGGCGCGGTGCTGGTCACCGTGTGGGCGGTGGGACTGCTGCGCGATACCGGCCGGGTGCTGCTGGATGCGCAGATGGACGCCCCGGTCGTGGCCGAAGTGCGTGAGGTGATCGAGCAGGGCCCGTGGGCAGCGCGCCTTGCGGACCTGCACGTGTGGCAGGTCGGTCGCGGCAAGTACGCGGTGGTGGCCAGCGTAGTGAGCGGCACTGAGGTGACGGCAGATACGATTCGTGAAGCCTTGTCCATCCACGAGGAGCTGGTGCACATCACGGTGGAGGTACATCGGGTGGAAGCGGTCGTCGATGAGCACTTACCTACCGCTTGCCGTCTCACCGATGGAACATCATCGCCACGATGAACAAGGCCAGCGGCGCGGCACTGAGCACGGCGCCAACGACGCCCAGCCAAGGCCAGCGTTCCTGCCGAACCCGCGAGCCGACGGTAGCGATCAGCCCGATGGCGGCCGCACCCAGTACGCCGATCGCCGTCGCCCCGCTCGTGCCCACGCCGACCGTGGGGCTATCGGTCGCCAGCCGCACGAGATAGCCGGCCAGGCCACCCAACGGGAGCCCAAGGAAGCTGCATACACCCAGCCAGGGCCAGCGTTGCACCGTCGTCGCTCGTGGCGAAGACACGTGTGGCGGGGCGGTATCCAGTGGCGTGTTGTCCTGCATGTCAGCGTCCCCGGTTCACGCAACCGTACACCATCGCCCGCCGTGCACGGTCCCTTCCGCTTGCTGCGCCACAATGCCGCACTGCCCGCTACCAGGAGGCCCCGCGATGCGCGTCGTCACCAGCCTGCTACTCCTGTCGCCCCTGTTGCTCAGCGCCTGCCGCAACACCGACACCGGCGCCGGCACGTTCTCCTCCGATCCCATGCTGGGGTGCTATGCCACCCACCCACGCAAGCC
>NZ_DAMAGC010000212.1:0-2204 GCF_031995405.1 Stenotrophomonas sp.
GCTGTCCTGGCGTGCCGTACAGCCGCAGGCGGTCACCGTTGGGCAGGTCGATGTCGGCGTAGTCCATCGCCACCGTGGTCGACGCCTTGTCCGCGCCCTGGCGGTCGCTGTTGTGCACGTCGGTGTCGATCACCGCACCGGCGGCGATGGCCCGCACCAAGCTCGACTTGCCGCACCCCATGGTGCCCAGCACCACGATCTTGTGTTCGCGCACGCTCAACCTCCGCCACGCTGGCGCACGCTGCGCCACATGCGGGCGAGCAGGCCGCCAGCATCACCGGTGCTGCGCAGCAGTCCGCCGCCGCCCGTCGGCGCATCCAGCGCGGCATAACCGCACAGGTAGGCCGGATGCACGAACGCGCGCACCGCCTCGCGCGGAATCTCCAACAGCGATGCACATTCGTCCACGCTGCACGGGCGCTTGAGCAGCAGCGAACACAATCGGAAGCTGTCGTGCTGATGGCCGAGCACGCGGAAATCCGGCCAGCGCAGCAGGCGTACACGCGCGTGGTGCTGCAGGCGCGCGTCCAGATCCTGCCAGTGCGCCGGGTGCTGCCCCCATTGCCAGAGCAGCGGCCGCAGCGACTGCCGTGGCAGCGCGCCGGCCAGCTGCTGGTAACGTTTGCCGGCGATACCGTGCAACGCAAGACGTTCGAACACATCGGACAGCAGCTGCGCCAATTCCACGTTGCCGCTGCCGTCGGGCACCACCATCTGGTCCTGCTCGAAATCCAGCAGCAGCACCGGCAGGCCGTCCAGTGCGAGCACCGCGTGCCCGTGGCGCGACTGCAGGCTTTCGCGCAGCGCGCGGGTGATCGCCTTGGCCCCACGCGCGGCGATCGGCTCCTCGATCGGTGCCGGTGCGGCCGGCATCTGGCGCAGTGCGTGTTCGATCGCATGATCGTCCAGAGTGCTGCGCGGATCGCCCTGGCCGTCACGCAGACGTCCCTGCTGGTCTTCGATCCAGAACTGGATGCGCGGGCGCTCGCGCACCATCCGCAACGCGGCGTTGCGCAGTGCCGGGGTGTCCTTGATCACCAGCAGATCGCAGTCGTCCAGGTCGTGGCAGCTGCGCACCGTATCGGCCGGCAACGCGGCCGCCGCGCGCAGGCGCTGCAACAAGGCGTGCTCCCCCTGGATATCCGATCCCACCACCAGCACCCTGGCCATCGCCTTCCCCTGCACCGTGAAAGATCACACTTACTGCAGTAAAGATCGTCGATAGCCTATGCCAACGTTATCGGGCCATAAGTGATGGATCGCACAGATTGAATTGAAGTTTTTGCACGTTGCGGGGGCGTCGAAACCCTTTAACAGCAAGGAAAGTTCTGTACCAGAAATATTGACGCGGCCTTCATCGAGACCGAGCCCGCGTACGATGACCATCACAATCTGGACGGTAGAGCCACGCCATGCGTGGCTGTTTTTTTGCGACGTTACCCGACCATGCGGCAGCCACCCATGGGGTGGCTCCACCGGGTGTCTCGCGTGCGGCCATCCATGGGATGGTTCTACCGACGCCTGATAGCGGCACCCAACAAAAAACCCGCGCCGAAGCGCGGGTTTTTCGTGCATCACCGCGTGTGCGGCAGGCCGACCTTACAGCGCGGCCAGCGCACTGTTGAGGGTCGCGCTCGGACGCATCGCGGCCGCCGCCTTGGCCACGTCCGGACGGTAGTAACCGCCGATGTCCACCGGCTTGCCCTGCACCGCGGCCAGTTCTTCAACGATCTTCTGTTCGTTGTCGGCCAGCGCCTTGGCCAGCGGGGCGAAACGGGCCTTCAGTGCGGCATCGTCATCCTGCGCGGCCAGGGCCTGGGCCCAGTACAGCGCGATGTAGAAGTGGCTGCCGCGGTTGTCGATGCCACCGAGCTTGCGCGAGGGCGACTTGTCGTTGTCCAGGAACTGGCCGTTGGCCTGGTCCAGGGTCTTGGCCAGCACCGTGGCACCCGCATTGTTGTAGCGGTTGCCCAGGTGCTCGAGCGAGGCGGCCAGCGCGAGGAACTCGCCCAGCGAATCCCAGCGCAGGTAGTCCTCTTCGACAAACTGCTGCACGTGCTTGGGCGCCGAACCGCCGGCGCCGGTCTCGAACAGGCCGCCACCGGCCATCAGCGGCACGATCGACAGCATCTTGGCGCTGGTGCCCAGCTCCATGATCGGGAACAGGTCGGTGAGGTAGTCGCGCAGCACGTTGCCGGTCACCG
>NZ_DAMAGC010000213.1:0-2131 GCF_031995405.1 Stenotrophomonas sp.
GTGCGGCTGCCAGGGCAGGGTTGCCTGCCGTTCAGTCTATCCGGCACGGTGCCGTCGTGCCCGCGTTGCCAGTCACAGAACATCGATTTGCCCTGCATCGATCAAGTACGTACAATTCATACATACTTTTTGAGGCGTACCCCATGGAAGCCACCGTAGCTGAACGCGGGCAGATCACCTTGCCCAAGGCGGTCCGCGATGCGCTGGGCCTGACCAAGGGCACCCAGTTGAAGGTCGAGCTGGACGGCAGCCGGATCATCCTGCGCAAGAGCGTGGACGATGCGATCTCGCGCGCCCGCGGCAAATTCGCCCTGGACGGCTTCGATTCGGCGCAGGCCGCCGTCGACGCGGTCCGCGACGAGGAATGAGCGCGGCATGATCGCTGTCGATTCCCCGGTCCTGATCGAACTGCTCAGCAACGGCCCGCAGGCCGACGCCGTGGAGGCGTACCTGCGCCAGAGCCTGGTCGGCGGGCGCGTGGTGATCTGCGCGGTGACCCTGGCCGAGATCTGCGCATCGCTGCGCGGCGGGGCCGAGGTGCAGGAAGCGCTGGAGGAAATGGGCATCCATTTCAGCCCGCTGGAAGCCAAGTCCGCGCTGCGTGCCGGCGAAATGCACCGCCGCCACCGCCAGCGCGGCGCCGGCAGGCGCGGCCTGGACGAATTCATGGTCGGCTCGCACGCGCTGTTGCAGTGCGATGGGCTGATCACCTGGAACGACACGTTTTTTCGCGACTACTTCAAGGGCCTGAAGCTGATCGTGCCGCAAGCCTGAGCCCACGCAACGTTTACCGCTGTATTCAACCGCAGTTTTTTCAAAGAATTTCCCGGGAGTTGTCATGTTGGAAGCCTACCGCCACCACGTAGCCGAGCGCGCCGCGCTTGGCATCCCGCCGCTGCCGCTGAGCGCCCAGCAGACGGCCGACGTCATCGAACTGCTGAAGAACCCGCCGGCCGGGGAAGCCGAGTTCCTGCTGGAACTGCTGACCCACCGCGTGCCGGCCGGCGTCGATGATGCCGCCAAGGTCAAGGCCTCGTACCTGGCCGCGATCGCGCTGGGCAGCGAAGTCAATGCGCTGATCAGCCGCGAGCGCGCCACCGAACTGCTGGGCACCATGCTCGGCGGTTACAACGTCGCCCCGCTGGTCCAGTTGCTCGATGACGCCACCGTCGGTGCGATCGCCGCCGATGCGCTGAAGAACACCCTGCTGGTATTCGATGCCTTCCACGACGTGCAGGAAAAGGCCAAGGCCGGCAATGCCAACGCCCAGGGCGTGCTGCAGAGCTGGGCCGATGCGGAGTGGTTCACCAGCCGCCCGCAGGTGCCCGAAAGCCTGACCATCACCGTGCTCAAGGTGACCGGCGAAACCAACACCGACGACCTGTCGCCGGCCCCGGACGCCACCACCCGCCCGGACATCCCGCTGCATGCGCTGGCGATGCTGAAGAACAAGCGCGACGGCATCGAGCCGGAAGAAGACGGCAAGCGCGGCCCGGTGAAGTTCATCGAATCGCTGAAGGACAAGGGCCACCTGGTGGCCTACGTGGGCGACGTGGTCGGTACCGGTTCCAGCCGCAAGTCGGCCACCAACTCGGTGCTGTGGTTCACCGGCGAAGATATTCCGTTCATTCCGAACAAGCGCTTCGGTGGCGTGTGCCTGGGGTCGAAGATCGCCCCGATCTTCTACAACACCATGGAAGACGCCGGCGCGCTGCCGATCGAACTCGACGTGTCGCAGATGAACATGGGCGATGTGATCGAGCTGCGCCCGTACGACGGCAAGGCACTGAAGGACGGTGCGGTCATCGCCGAGTTCAAGGTCAAGTCCGACGTGCTGTTCGACGAAGTGCGCGCCGGTGGCCGCATTCCGCTGATCATCGGCCGCGGCCTGACCGCCAAGGCGCGCGAAGCGCTGGGCCTGGCCCCGACCGATCTGTTCCGCCTGCCGATGGACCCGCCGGACACCGGCAAGGGCTTCTCGCTGGCGCAGAAGATGGTCGGCCGCGCCTGTGGCCTGCCGGAAGGCCAGGGCATGCGCCCGGGCACCTACTGCGAACCGAAGATGACCTCGGTGGGTTCGCAGGACACCACCGGCCCGATGACCCGCGACGAGCTGAAGGACCTGGCCTGC
>NZ_DAMAGC010000214.1:0-2090 GCF_031995405.1 Stenotrophomonas sp.
TTCGGTGCGGATAAACCAGAGCCACCCGGGTAGAGCCGAGCCACGCTCGGCTGCTCCTGCGCTCACCTCCCCAAAGCACCGGCCAACGTTCGATGGGCCGGTGTGGGTGGGTTGGCGGGACCGTCGGGCGCCATGGATGGCGCACGCGAGCCTCCACGGATGGATTTACGGCGTGTCCCGCCAACCCACCCGTACCCGCCAAGCCAGCAACGGCACGCACTCGCGCTGTTGCTGTTGCCGTTGCTGTTGCTTCTACGCTTTTTGCTTCTACGCCGCTCTCAAAACCTCAACCCGCAAACCCACCTTCGGCCAGGTAATCCAGTTCTTCCGGCGTCGGCATCCGCCCCAGCACCGCATTGCGGTGCGGGAAACGCCCGAACCGGCGGATGATGTCGCGATGCAACTCGGCGTACTGCAGGTATTCCTTGTCGCCCAGCACATCGAACATCGCCACCGAACGCTCCTGGTCCTGCGGGTCTTCCGAATGCTCGAACGGCAGATAGATGAAGGCGCGCAGCTTCGGCACCAACTGCAGGTCCAGCCCCTCTTCCACCGCGCGCATCGCGTAGTGCCGGGCCAGCCCATCGGTCGCGTAGGAATGGGCCGTATCGCGGAAACAGTTACGCGGAAACTGGTCGAGCAGAATCATCAGCGCCAGCGCGCCGTCGGCACTGCCCAGCCAATGTTCGCGCGCACGACGTGCCGCCGCGAAGTGTTCCTCCAGGAACGCCTCGCGGAACCGCGCATCGAATGCGTCGTCGCGCGTGAACCATTGTTGTGGACCGGCATTGCGCCAGAATTCCACGACTTGTGCCGCCACGTCCATTTACTACCCCTGATGGCGGAGCGTCCCCAAGACGCCCGCCGGTGCGATATCCATCACTCGTCAAAGCGCAGGTGGCGGACCGACTTGCCGTTGCGCCGTATAAGCTTAAGCGCCTCGATACCGATCTGGATATGGTTTTCGACGAACTGCGAGCTGACCTTGGCATCGGATGCCTCGGTCTTGACCCCGTCGGGGATCATCGGCTGATCGGACACCAACAGCAATGCACCGATCGGAATGTGGTTGGCAAAGCCCGCCGCGAACAGCGTGGCCGTCTCCATGTCGATGGCCATGCAGCGCATCAGCCGCAGCTTCTCCTTGAAGGCCTCATCATGCTCCCAGACCCGGCGGTTGGTCGTGTAGACCGTGCCGGTCCAGTAATCGTGGCCCAGATCGCGGATGGTGGTGGACACCGCGCGCTGCAGGGCGAAGGCCGGCAGTGCCGGCACTTCCGGCGGGAGGTAGTCGCTGGAGGTGCCCTCGCCGCGGATCGCGGCGATCGGCAGGACCAGGTCGCCGAGCTGGTTCTTGCGCTTGAGCCCACCGCATTTGCCCAGGAACAGCACGGCCTTGGGCATCACCGCCGACAGCAGGTCCATCACGATCGCCGCGTTCGGGCTGCCCATGCCGAAGTTGATCAGGGTGATGTCGTCGCTGGTGACACTGGCCATCGGCCGGTCCATGCCCTGCACCGGCGCGCCGGTAAGGTGCGAAAAGGTATGCAGATAGCCGGCGAAGTTGGTCAGCAGGATGTGCTGGCCGAACTGGTCCAAGGGCACGCCGGTGTAACGCGGCAGCCAGTTTTCAACGATTTCCTGCTTGTTCTTCATCCCGCGATTTCCGTCCGGCACATGGTTCAGTGCGCCTATTCTGGGGATGGAGCAGCAACAAGCAAGCGATCAGGCTTTTCTTCCCAAGGTGGGGAGCGTCCGGTTCCAAGGGCCTTGGCAGACGGTGCCCGGCGGTGCGCGTGCGCGTCATGCAGTCCATGGAGCGTGGGGATCGCGTGGCGTCTGTGATCGGGTCTGGCGCGCGCGTGGGGGCGCCGCCGCGGCCGGTAGGCCCCTGGCGCAAATGTCCCCCGGCCGCGGGCGGCCTCCTCCTTTATTTTGCCCAGGCGCCTACCGGCCGCGACGGCGCTCGGCTTGCGGTAAGCCGGTAAAAACCGGGCTTCTCTGAGGCTGTCGGTGGGTCGGGCGCTGGGTGCCCGTGCCCTTGGAGGCGAAATAAAGGGGGAGGCGGCGGCCGCAGGCCGACGCCGGAG
>NZ_DAMAGC010000215.1:0-2031 GCF_031995405.1 Stenotrophomonas sp.
CGGCCAAGCGCAGCGCGCAGCTGATCGCCGCCGGTACCCACCCGGACCTGCAGCTGATCTCGTTCATTCCCAACAAGTCCGGCGACAAGCTGCGTACCGAGATCGTGATCGAGCAGGTCCGCGAGATCTCGCAGAAGCTGGCGCTGACCCCGCAATACGGCATCGCCCAGGTGGTGATCGTCGATCCGGCCGACGCAATCAATCGTGCCGCCTGCAATGCGCTGCTCAAGACGCTGGAAGAGCCACAGCCGGGCCGTTACCTGTGGCTGATCAGCAGCGACCCGGCACGCCTGCCGGCGACCGTGCGCAGCCGCTGCCAGCGCCTGGAATTCAAGTTGCCGCCCCGCGAGGAAGCGCTGGCGTGGCTGCAGGCCCAGGGCCATGGCGAGGCCGCTGCCCGCGAGGCGCTGGATGCCGCACGCGGCCATCCGGGGCTGGCCGATGAATGGCTGCGCGATGACGGCCTGGCGCTGCGCAAGCAGGTGGCCACCGATCTGGAGGCGCTGGTGGCCGGCCGCACCGGTGCGGTCGAGCTGGCCCAGCGTTGGGCGGGGGACGACAACGCCGCCCTGCGCCTGCGCCACGCCGCCGACCTAGCGCTGGCCCAGGCCAGCGCGGGCGGCTTGACCGATCCGGATCGATTGCACAAGCTGGCGGCGTGGTTCGACGCCGCCAACCGTACCCGCGATCTGCTGCGCACCACCGTGCGCGCCGACCTTGCGGTGGTGGAATTGTTGTTGGCCTGGAACAAGGTCAACGAGCGGCAAGCAAAGGGGAATAGAGCATGAGTGCCACCAACGCCCGCCAGGGCATCCTGTCGCTGGCGGTCAAGGACAAGGCCGCGCTGTACAGCGCGTACATGCCGTTCGTGAAGAACGGCGGGGTCTTCGTGCCCACGCCCAAGCGCTACTTCCTGGGCGATGAGGTGTTCCTGCTGCTGACCCTGCCCGACTCCAGCGAGCGCCTGCCGGTGGCCGGCAAGGTGATCTGGGTGACCCCCGCCGGTGCCCAGGGCAACCGCGCGGCGGGCATCGGCGTGCAGCTGGCCGAAGGCGCGGAAGGGGAAAACGTGCGCCACCGGATCGAGACGCTGCTGGCCGGCATCCTGACCGCGGACAAGCCCACGCACACGATGTGAAGAAATTTCGGCAAAACCGTTGACGTCGAAATTTGCCGCCCTATAATGAGCGGCTCAGCAGCATCGGGCGGTTAGCTCAGCGGTAGAGCATTGCCTTCACACGGCAAGGGTCGCAGGTTCGAACCCTGCACCGCCCACCACGCTGCAACATGAAGAAGCCGGCCCTTGGGTCGGCTTTTTTGTTGGGCGTTTTCCAGGGCATCCGGTGCAGGGGTATGGTGCGATGGCGGGAACGTCCCCGCCCGGAAGTCGCCGACCAGGACACGCCCATGGACCCATCTGAACAGGATCCCGCGCAAGGCACGCCCCGCGAATACAGCGACGCCCTTTACCGGGTGTATTTCGAAGTGGGGGAGTGGCAGGACATCGCCCGCGATGCGATCACCGCCTTTCTCGTCGAACGTAGCCGCGATCATCCCGCCTTTGACTTCGCGCCTGCGGCATTGGAGGTCAAGGCGCACGGCTATGAGGTGGATCTGCCCATGCAGCTGATCCCGGAAGTGGTGCGTGCGTTGACCGAGCGGAACGTGGCGATTTACCAAGTGGTCCGGCTGCATGCGGTATGAGCCCTGGTGCCTGACCGGACGCATTCGGCCGGATGCATCATCGACACACTTGCAGGGAGCGCAGCAGATGAATGATCGACGCAATACCCGAATGCCGATGGCCCGCTGGCTGCTGCCTTTCGCGCTGTGCGTGCCGCTACCGGCACTCGCTTCCGACCCGGTTGGCATGCTGACGATGTTCTTCGGGCTGCCCGTCTTCATGGCGGCCGTGGTGGTGTTGGGCGTGCTGGTGATCTTCCGACGCCACCGCTGGGCGAGGGGGATCGGGTTGTTGCTCGGCATCCCCGTATCGTTGCTCGGCGTGTATCTCGCCTACGTGGACGCCTG
>NZ_DAMAGC010000216.1:0-1959 GCF_031995405.1 Stenotrophomonas sp.
TTGCCGTTGCCGTTGCCGTTGCCGTTGCCATTGCCATTGCCATTGCCCCCGCCCCCGCCCTCGGCCTCGGCCTCACCCTACGCCGGATGTATCGCCCCCAGAATCCGCGGTCCCCGCGCCCCGCTCACGCTCGGCAGATTCCCCGGCAAGCCGTCCAGCGTCCGCTGCGCCAACCACGCAAAGCCCATCGCTTCCAGGTAATCCGGGTCCAAGCCATGCACCGCGCTGGATTCGATCACCACTCCCGGCAACCGCGCGGCCAACCGGCGCAGCAGCTGCGAATTACGCACGCCACCGCCGCACACCAGCACCCGCTTCGCCTCGGGCAGGTGCGCCAGCAACGCGTTGGCCACCGTCGCGGCCGTGAGTTCCATCAGCGTCGCCTGCACATCGGCCGCCGCCAGTTCGCCCTCGCCCAGCGCCTGCTCGGCCCAGTCCAGGTGGAACTGCTCGCGCCCGGTACTCTTGGGCGGCGGCAACGCAAACCACGGGTCGGCCAGCCAGCGCGCCAGCAACGCCTCGTCGAAGGCCCCGCTGGCCGCGAACGCCCCGTCCGCATCGAACGGCACGCCCCGGTGCCGTTGGCACCACGCATCCATCAGTGCATTGGCCGGCCCGGTGTCGAACCCCCGCGGCACGCCGTTGCGGGGAATCAGGGTCAGGTTGCCGATGCCGCCCAGGTTGAGGACCGCGCGATCCTCATCGGTGGTGCCCAGCATTGCCAGGTGGAAGGCCGGCATCAGCGGCGCCCCATGGCCGCCTGCAGCCACATCGCGGCGGCGGAAATCGGCGACGGTGGTGATCCCGGTGCCCTCGGCGATCCGGTTGGCATCGCCCAGCTGCATCGTGAACGCCGGATCGGCCAGCGGTCGATGGCGCACGGTCTGCCCATGCGAGCCGATCGCGCGCACCTGTGCACGATCCACCCCGCTCAGCCGCAGCAGTGCATTGGCCGCCTCGGCAAAGCACAGCCCCACCTCGGCATCGATCCGTCCCAGCGCATCCAGCGAGGCGATATCGCCGCCTTCGCCAAGTGCGATCAGCGCCGCACGCAGCCCCGGATCCCACGCATGGGTCTGGCCGTGCACGAAGCGGCAGCCGCCCTCGGCGGGGAACTGCACCAGCGCGGCATCGATGCCATCGGCGCTGGTGCCGGACATCAGGCCAATGAAGAGCGGGCTATGCGGATCAACGACAGCGGTCATGGCAGGCAGTCAAAACGGGTTGCGCCCAGCTTCAGCGCAACCTGTCATCGCCGTCAATGCGCACGTGGCCGCGCGCTGGCCGCCGCGATCAGCCGCGGTTGCGCCTGGCCGGCTTGGCCACGCTGGCGGTCTGCGTCTGCGCCTCGGTGTCGGCCGGGGCCACCTGCGGGGCCGGGCTGGCCTCGGCATAGATCAGCTTCTCCATGCCCTGGATGCGCGCCAGCGCCGGCGCGGTCTGCGCCCGGAAGGCGGCCAGCTCGCTGCCACGCAGCGGCTCCGGCGGCGGCATCGTCACCGACAGCGGATTGCGGTGCTCGCCGTTGACGCGGAATTCGTAGTGCAGATGCGGGCCGGTCGCCATGCCGGTCGAGCCGACATAGCCGATCACCGTGCCCTGCGCCACGCGCTGGCCGACCTTGATCGACCCGAAGCGCGACATGTGCCCGTACAGCGTGGTGTGGCCGCGGCCGTGGTCCAGGATCACCACGTTGCCGTAGCCGTTCTGGACCCCGGCGAACTGCACGCGTGCATCGCCGGCGGCCATGATCGGGGTACCGGTGCGCGCGGCGTAGTCCACGCCCTTGTGCATGCGCATCTTGCCCAGCACCGGATGCTTGCGCGCGCCGAAGCTGGAGCTCAACCGCGCGAACGGGATCGGCATGCGGATGAAGCTCTTCTTCAGCGGCCGCCCGCTCACGTCGAAATACTCGGACTTGCCGTTGCGGTCGAAGCGGAAGCCGCTGTAGGTCTTGCC
>NZ_DAMAGC010000217.1:0-1879 GCF_031995405.1 Stenotrophomonas sp.
GGCGGGCATGCTCGGCGTTCTGGCGCACGGTGGAGGTGAGTTCCTCCATCGAGGCAGCGGTTTCTTCCAGGTTGGCGGCCTGCTGTTCGGTGCGGCGCGAGAGGTCGCTGTTGCCGCTGGCGATCTCACCGGCGGCCTGGGTGATGCTGCCGGCAGCGCCCTGGATCTGGCCGACGATCTGGGTGAGCTGGGCGACGGTGGCGTTGGCATCGTCGCGCATGGTGGCGAACACACCCTGGAAGTCGCCGTGCATGCGCACCGTGAGATCGCCTTCGGCGATGCCCGACAGCAACTGCGAGAGCTTGCCGAGGTTGTCGTCGCTGACCTGCATCATCGCGTTGAGGTTGCCGATCATCAGGCGGAAATCGTGGTCGAAGCGGGCGGTGTCGCCGCGCTGGCTGAAATCGCCGGCAGCCGCGGCGCCGGCCAGGCGCTTGATCTCCTCGTTGATGCTGCCCAGGTTGCGCTTGACGGTATCGACGGTGGCGGTGATCTCGGCCTTCTCGCCCGGGTAGCGGGCGATGTCGGCGGCCAGGTCGCCGACGGCATAGCGCTGCATCACCTGCAGGACATCGTCCATGGTCTGCACGTGCGCGCCGACCAGCGCGTTGGTTTCATGCACCATCAGGCCGTATTCGCCGGGGAAGGCGCTTTCGTCCATACGGAAGCGGGTCTGGCCGGCCTCGTGCTGGCTGGCCATGTCGCGCTGGCCGCTGATGACCGCGTGCAGCTGTTTCTGCATCCGGCCCATGCTTTCGAGCAGGCGGCCGGGTTCGTCGTGCGCCTGGGCGCCGATGCGGCTGTCCAGCTTGCCGGCGGCGATGCTCTCGGCCACGTGGGTGGCCTGGCGCAGGGGCAGGGTGATGCGGTTGCCGATCAGCCAGCTCAATGCCAGCACGATGAGCACCACGACCCCGCCCGCGACGGTCATGACGGCGGTGAACGCCAGCGCGTCGGACTGGACGTCGTCCATGTACACGCCGCTGGTGACCACCCACTGCCAGGGCGCGTACATGTCTGCGTAGGTGACCTTTTCGATCAGGTCGTCCTTGCCGGGCTTGGTGGTCTTGTAATACGTGAAGCCGCCGCCGGACCGGGCCATGTCCACCTGCTGCAGGTAGATCGGCACACCGTCCTTGGAGGTGTAGTCCTTCTGCACCTTGCCGACGCGGTCGCGGGCGAACGGGTGCATCAGCAGGGCGTACTTCGTGTCGAGCACGTTGTAGTACGCACTGTCATTGTCGGCGCGCATGACCTCCAGCGCCTGCAGGGCGGCCGCCTTGGCGGCGGCCTCGGTCAGCTCGCCGGTGCCGGCCAGGCGCTTGTAGTGGTCCAGGATGCCGTAGCTCAGTTCGACCTGGGTCTTCAGTGCGTCCTTGCGGGTTTCCGCCAGGTCCAGGTACTGCATGCGCGCGGCGATGATGGCCAGGGCGATGACGCCCACGGCGATGAGGGCGGTGAGCAGGTTGAGCTTGCGCCGGACCGACAGGTTGGCGAAGGACTGGTTCCAGCGGCTGAGCAGATTCATGGGCAGGGGTCTTTGATCGACGAACGTGTCGCGGCAATGCTGTTATCGGCCGCAGCGCGCACGTATTGAGGCACGGTGGCTGAGCGTATTCAGGTTGGAGCGGGTGGACAGATGCGACGCAACATCCCGGGGGGCGTAGAGCCACCCCATGGGTGGCTGCGCGCGGTGCACGGACGTAGAGCCACCCCATGGGTGGCTGCGCGCAGTGCACGGAGGTAGAGCCACCCCATGGGTGGCTGCACGCGGTGCTGGAGGTAGAGCCACCCCATGGGTGGCTGTGCGCGGTGCCGGAAGGAAGAGCAGCCACCCATGGGGTGGCTCTACGGGAGTGCGCTTTGGCCAATAAAAAGG
>NZ_DAMAGC010000218.1:0-1806 GCF_031995405.1 Stenotrophomonas sp.
CGCCGCCGGGGTGGTTGCCGCGGCCGGCTGTGCGTTGTTGTCGGCGGTGTCTTCTTTCTTCTTGCAGCCGACCAGCGCAACGGTGGCCAGCAAGGCAGCGAGTACGGCGGTACTGATGGACGTCTTCTTCATGGAATTCCTCCCTGGGAATCTGTGGAATGCAAGTGGAGCGACTCAGCCTTTGGGCGGCAACTTGAGCGTCTGGCCCGGGAAGATCTTGTCCGGGTCGTCCAGTACGTCGCGATTGGCCTCGAAGATTTTCTTCCAGGCGTTGGCATCGCCCAGTTCCTGTTTGGCGATCTTCGACAGCGAGTCGCCCTTCTGTACGGTGTAGGTGCCCCCGACCTTCTCGGCGGTGGTATCCACCGATGAGGTCACGCCGGAGAAATCAGCCTTTTCCACCTTCTGCGCCGTGCTGTCCACGCTGGAGGTGACACCGGAGAAATCGGCTTTTTTATCGGTACTCATCCACACACTCCCGTCTTCATTGACGACATGGGAGGCACGGTGTCACAGCCAGTGTTAATAGGGCATGGCGTGGATGTGAAGACGTGCGGAACGGCGACGGGCGGTCACATTGACCAGGGGGTAGAGCCACCCCATGGGTGGCTGCGCGCGGTGACGGGTGAGGTGCCGGGTCCGGTGCGTGGTCCGGTGCCGGGTGCGGGGGCAGCGACCCATGGGGTCGCTCTACTGGCGCAGGTCGCGCACGGTGCGGGCCGGCAGCGCGATGCCCGGGCTGGCCCGCCACGGGTTGATATCCAGGCCACCGCGACGGGTGTAGCGCGCTTCCACTTCCAGCCACGTCGGCGCACAGCGCTGGCTGACCTCGCTGAAGATCCGCTCCACGCACTGCTCATGGAACTCGGCATGTTCGCGGTAGCTCACCAGGTACTTGAGCAACCCCTCGCGATCGATCTGCGGCCCGTGGTAACGGATGCTCACACTCGCCCAGTCCGGCTGCCCGGTGACCGGGCAGTTGGACTTGAGCAGCGCCGAACTCAAGGTCTCGGTGACAATCTGCGAGGCATCGGCCGACAGGAACGCCGGCGCCGGCGGACCGTAGCGTTCGATCGCCACGTCCAGTTGATCCAGCGACTCGCCCTCGGCCTCCTCCACCAGCACCGGCACCCCGAACCGCACCGTCACCACCGCGCCCGCGCAGCCGGACAGATCGGCGGTGATGCGCAGCCGTGCCGCCTCGTCATCGTCGAAGCGCGTGCTGTTGAGCGAGTTGAGATACAGCTTGAACGACTTGGATTCGATCAGGTTCGGCGACGTGCACGGCACGCTGATGGTGGCCACCGCAACCCGCGGCTTGCCGCGCCGGTCCAGCCAGCTCAGCTCATAGGCCTGCCAGCGGTCGTGGCCGACGAACGGCAGCGCCGCCTCGTCCAGCCCGATCTCCTCGCGCGCGCCACGGCGCGGAATGGGAAACAGCAATGTGGGGTCGTACTGCGACGGGTAAGCGACCTCGCGACCGAGGCTGGAGTCCTGGGGGGTATTCATCGGTCCATTTTACGCCGATGGCCAGCCCCCGTCCGACATTCCAACCGCCACGCCGAGGGACAGCCCGACCCCCGCTGTGCCTCACGTACCGGTTTTCGCCCCGGCCAGCGGCCGGGACCTACCGCCCTGCCGTGCATGGGTCGAGCCCCGCTGCCATCCCTCACGCAACAACTCCCCCAAAGCCATCGGCTTGTACCCACCGCCACCTGCCAACTGTCGGGGGTGGGCCGGGGTGGGTTGGCGGGACCGTTGGGCGCCATGGATGGCGCCCAGAGCCCCCAGAGAAGGGTTCACGGC